>JAOUHF010000120.1 GCA_029865325.1 Thermoleophilia bacterium | reverse complement strand
GGAATCGTCCTCCAGATTGGCTCGCATCGCGCCGACGGCAGCGTCCGCGGGCGGCTCGAGCGGCTGAGGCACGAACTTGCAACCACGCACTAGCGACAGACGTACGAAGGAGCCCACGTGAAGTTACGCCCCGAAGAGATCACCGCGATCCTCAAGGACCGCATCCAGCACTTCGACGTCGAGACCGACCTCAGCGAGGTCGGAACCGTCCTCCAGCTGGGAGACGGCATCGCCCGTATCCACGGTCTCGAGAACTGTGTCTCGCTCGAGCGGCTCGAGCTCGAGCACGGCGTCATCGGTATCGCCTTCAACCTCGAGGAGGACAACGTCGGAACGGCGCTCTTCGGCCAGTGGCAGAAGGTCAAGGAGGGTGAGCCCGTCCGGCGCACCGGCGAGGTCATGAGCGTTCCGGTGGGACCGGGGCTGCTCGGCCGTGTCGTCGATCCACTCGGAAACCCGCTCGACGGGCTCGGCCCGATCGAGGCGACGGAGCGCCGTCCGCTCGAGTTCAAGGCGCCCGGCGTCATCAGCCGTCAACCGGTGAAGGAGCCGCTGCAGACGGGGATCAAGTCGATCGATTCGATGACTCCGGTGGGCCGTGGTCAGCGCGAGCTGATCATCGGGGACCGCTCAACGGGCAAAACTGCGATCGCGATCGACACGATCCTGAATCAGCGTGGCGCGGACGTCGTTTGTGTTTACGTCGCCATTGGTCAGAAAGGCTCGACGGTCGCGCAGGTCGTAGAGCGGCTGCGGGATGCGGGGGCTATGGAGTACACGATCGTGGTCTCGGCGCCTGCGCAGGAGGCAGCGCCGATCAAATGGATGGCACCCTTTGCCGGGTGTGCGATGGGGGAGTACTTCCTCTACAACGGTCAGCACGCGCTTTGCATCTACGACGACTTGTCGAAGCACGCCGACTCGTACCGACAGCTCTCGCTGCTTCTCCGCAGGCCGCCTGGGCGCGAGGCATTCCCGGGCGACGTCTTCTACCTGCATTCCCGGCTGCTCGAGCGCGCGTGCAAGCTCTCCGACGATCTCGGTGGAGGGTCGCTCACCGCGTTGCCGGTCATCGAGACACAGGCCGGCGACATCGCCGCCTACATCCCGACGAACGTCATCTCGATCACCGACGGCCAGATCTTCCTCGAGTCGAGCCTCTTCTTCTCTGGTGTGCGGCCGGCGATCAACGTCGGCACGTCGGTCTCCCGCGTGGGTGGCAACGCACAGACGAGGGCGATGAAGAAGGTTGCAGGCCGTCTTCGCCTAGACCTCGCGCAGTACCGCGAGCTCGAGGCGTTCGCCCAGTTCGGCTCCGAGCTCGACGCTGCGACGCAGAACACGCTCGCCCGCGGAGAGCGCATGGTGGCGACCTTGAACCAGCCGCAGTATCAGCCCTGGCCCTTCGAGGAGCAGGTCGTCGGGATCTACTCGGGTATCCACGGCTGGCTCGACACGATCCCGGTGAGTCAGGTGTCGGGGTTTCACGACGAGCTTCGCGAGCACCTGCGGACCGAGGGCACCATCCTCGAGGCGATCCGCACGACGAGCGACCTCTCCGACGACGTCGCCGCGAAGCTCCAGGCAGAGCTCGAGAAGGTCGTGAACGGGTTCAACGTCGAGGAAGAGAAGGGACTCGCAGGCTAGGCCTGCTCCCACGCGCAACGCATGGCCACTGTTCAAGTCCTCAAGCGGCGTATCAGCTCCGTCCGCAACACGCGGAAGATCACGCGCGCCATGGAGCTCGTCGCGGCCGCGAAGCTGCGACGAGCCGAGCTGCGGATCACGGCGCTTCGGCCGTACGCAGAGACGATGAACGAGCTGATCGCGGGTGTGGGCCGGGCATCCGCCTCCGTCAGGCTCCCGCTTCTCGGGCAGCGCGAGACCGTGGAGACGGTCGCGATCGTCCCGGTGACGGGAGACCGAGGCCTTGCAGGCGCCTTCAATGCGCAGATCGTTCGGCGCTCGCTCGCGCTCGAGCGCGGACTCGAGGCCGACGGCAAGGGCGTCCGCTGGGTGGCCGTCGGGAAGAAGGGCCGCTCGACGCTTCTCTTCCGTCGTCGTGAGCTCTCCGCCTCGTACATGGGCTTCACGGACCAGCCGTCCTACGCGGATGCGCAGGCGATCGCCCACCATTGCGCCGAGCTGTTCACGTCGGGTGAGGTCGATCGAGTCGTGCTCGTCTACAACACGTTCATCTCGGCGCTCACGCAACGCGTCACGGAGCAGGGCATCCTTCCGATCTCCACCGAATTCCTCGAGACCGACGAGGACGAGCGCGCGGTGGACGCGCTGCGTGGCGACTTCATCTTCGAGCCCGAGCCCGAGGAGATCATGCAGCGGCTGCTCCCGGTGTACCTCGAGACGCAGGTGTACCGAGCGCTGCTCGAGTCGACGGCGTCCGAGCAGGGCGCTCGGATGACCGCGATGCGCAATGCCTCGAAGAACGCCGGAGATCTCATCGACTCGCTCACGCTCAGCATGAATCGGGCGCGGCAGGCCGAGATCACGCAGGAGATCCTGGAAGTGGTCGCGGGCGCCGAAGCGCTCGTGTAGGGATCCGCTAACAACGCGTTGCCGCGAGCGTTCAAGTACTCGAGCGCGCAGGCTCGCAGCGAGCACAGCCCGCTCGCGACCAGATGGCGATCCCGAACCGCGATATCCCCACCGCTAGCATCACTCGAGTGGAGGCCCTCCCCGACAGCGACCAAGGAGCCGAGCGCTTCGCGCGCGCAAGCGCCGTTGCGACGACGTTCGTCGACAACATCGAGAGCGTCGTCTACGGAAAGCGCGAGGAGATCAAGCTCGTCCTTGCGGCCCTCACCTGCGGAGGCCATGTCCTGCTGGAGGACGTGCCGGGCACCGCGAAGACCGTGCTCGCCCGGGCGATCGCAGGAACGATCCAGGGGGCGACACAGAACCGCATTCAGTGCACGCCCGACCTGCAGCCCACGGACGTCACCGGACTCTCGATCTTCAACCAGAGGACGCGCGACTTCGAGTTCCGCCCCGGTCCGGTGTTCGCGAACGTCGTGCTCGTCGACGAGATCAATCGGGCGACGCCGAAGACCCAGTCCGCTCTGCTCGAGGCGATGGCAGAGTCCCAGGTGACGGTGGACGGTGTCACGAGGGCCCTCCCGTCCCCATTCCTGCTGATCGCCACCGAGAACCCGATCGAGTATGAGGGGACGTTTCCCCTTCCTGAGGCCCAGCTCGACCGCTTCTTCCTACGTACAGCGCTGGGTTACCCAGACCTCGACGACGAGCTCAAGATCCTCGAGGAGCAGCGGTTCGGGCATCCCCTGCAGGATCTCCGGCCCGTCGTCACCCTCGACGGTATCCGCGAGCTCCGCACCGCGGCCCAGCACGTCTACGTCAACGACGTCATCCATCGATGGCTGGTGGAGCTCGTTCGAGCGACGCGCGAGCAGGACGCGGTCGTGATCGGGAGCTCGGTTCGGGGGAGTCTCTCCCTCGAGCGAGCCGCCCGTGCGTGGGCGCTTCTCAACGGCAGGAGCTATGTCATCCCTGAGGACATCGAGCGCCTGTTCGTCCCGGTGCTTCTGCACCGTGTCGTGTTCACGCCGACCTTCGTCGCGCGCGCTCGGGCGACGGACTGGAACCATGCGCTCCAGGAGTTCCGCTCGGCCTGCCTGAAGATGGCTCCGCGCCCCGGCTCCGAGGATGACCCTGTCTTCGAACAGCCGCATTCCGTCTAGACCGGGGGACGCGTGAGCAACGCGCGACTTGCGTTTCCCCTCGTCCCTCGAAGTCGAGTCATCGGGATCTCGTTCGGGACGATGCGTAGCCTGCACCGGGGAGCGGGCTCCGACCTCGCAGGCTCGAGGCCGTACCGGCCCGGCGACGACATGCACACGATCGACTGGGCGACGTCGGCGCGCATCTCGACCGCGCGCGGCCAGGATGAGTTCATCGTCCGCGAGAAGTTCGCAGAGGAAGCACCGAAGATCGTCATCGTGTGTGATCGGCGGCCGCAGATGGGCTACTTCGCTGCGCCCCTGCCCTGGCTGGACAAGGTGCAGACCATGCGCAACACGGTCGAACTCATCCTGGCAAGCGCCGGCGCGGCCGGGGGATTCGTCGGCTATCTCGACTACGCGGACGGACATCCGCATTGGCGGCAGCCGAAGGGAGAGCGAAAGCTGATCGAGTTGAAGGACGAGCGCCTGTGGTCGAGCGAGTACGGGGGGCCGGAAGACTGGTTCGAGCGCACCCTCGCCCATCTCGCCGAGCATCCGCGCGCCGCATCGCCCGGCACGTTCATCTTCCTTCTCTCCGACTTCCTGCCGTCGCCGGGCAGGGAGGTGTGGCTTGACGCTCTCGCCCACCGCTGGGACGTCGTGCCGGTGGTGATCCAGGATCCGACGTGGGAGCAAAGCTTCCCGGACGTCAGCGGGGTCGTCCTTCCCCTCCGCGATCCCGAGAGCGGTCGTGTCACCCACGTGCGTTTGCGGAAGAAGGAAGCCGAGGAGCGCACGGCTGCAAACGAGGCTCGCCTCAGCGAGCTGATCGAGACCTTCCGCGTTCTCGACCTCGATCCAGTCGTTCTCTCCTCGAGCGACAAGTCGGACATCCTCGCCGAGTTCCTCGTCTGGACCGCTCTTCGCCGCACCAGGAGAGTGATCGGAGCATGAGCGGGCATCAGCGTCGCCTGGTCGCGGGCACCGCATTGGGGTTGGTCGCCGTGCTGGGTGCGTTCGTCGTGCTCGTACTCTGGAGCCGCGGTGACTCGGGCAGCGATCG
Organism: Thermoleophilia bacterium; assembly: GCA_029865325.1. Taxonomy (GTDB): domain Bacteria; phylum Actinomycetota; class Thermoleophilia; order Gaiellales; family Gaiellaceae; genus GMQP-bins7. The sequence goes on along the minus strand of JAOUHF010000120.1, from coordinate 1,044 downwards.
CGGTGGTCTCGAGGGTGAGACCGCCGCCGCGTCGCAGGCTCCGATCGTCGCGACGGGAACGCTCAGCCCGAGGGTCGTACTCTTCGGGGACACGCTCACCGGCACGGTGGACGTCGTCGTCGACCGCGCGGTCATCGAGCCCGCGCAGGTGAAGGTGGCCTGGAATGCCGCTCCGTGGAGTACGGTGCGGCCGCCCGAGAGGCTGCTCGAGGTCGCCGGCTCGACGGCGTACCTCCGGACGACGTTCGTCCTTCGCTGCCTGTCGAGCCTGTGCGTGCCGCCTCGGGAGACCGAGAAGGTCGACTTCGATCCGGCTCTGGTCACATATGTGGACCCGGCAGACGACGAGACGACACAGCGAGAGATCGGCGTGCCTCTTCCGCAGCTCGTCGTGCACACGCGCATCGGCGAGCTCGAGCCGTCCCAGCGCGACGCTCTCTCGGCGCCGTGGCGTGCGGATCTCGTGTCCCTGCCGCTCGTCTCCTACCGCGTTGCTCCTGGCCTTGCGGCGGGGATCTTTGCCGCGTTGGGTGCGCTGCTCGTCGCGCTCGCGGGGCTCATCGTGTATCGCGCATGGCCTCGGAGGCAACCCAAGCCCGAGCCTCCGCTGCCGCCGGCGCCGGTGGCAACGCCCCTCGAACAAGCGCTTGCCCTACTCGAGAGCCCGGCGGCGGCCAACGGAGCGGAAGAGTGCCGGCGGGCGCTCGAGCTCGTCGCTGACGAGGTCGAGCACCTCGGCGATCTCGAGCTCGCGCTGACCGCCAGGGAGCTCGCCTGGTCGGAGGACAGCCCTGATGGAGAGGAGACGACGGCGGTCGCGATCCTCGTCCGGACCCGAATCGAGAGCGTGAACCGGGTCAGCGGAAATGGAAGCGGGAGCCGTGAACCTACGTAGGCGGCGACGGACGATTCCGAATTCCGACGCGGCCACCCTTCGCCGCATCCGGATCCGGACGAGTGTGGTTCGCGTCGCGCTCGGCGCGCTCGTTTGTGCGCTCGCGGCCGGTGCGTTCCTCTCCGCTCGGGACCTCGAGCCGCGGGCGA
>JAOUHF010000032.1 GCA_029865325.1 Thermoleophilia bacterium | reverse complement strand
CCGGCGGCCCGCTCGCCGGGATCCGGGACCCGATCGTGGCCGTAGGACACGCGGAGTCCCGGCGCTGCTTTGCCCGACGCCAGCAGCCGTGTCCAGCGAGTACCCGCGCGCGTGTACCGACCCACCCGCGCAGCATTAATGTCCATTCCGGTCCCCGCGAACGACGAACCCTTCCAGGAGCTTCTCCCACGCCGGATCGAGAAGCTCGTATGCGTAGTGCTCGGCTGTCTCACGCCCGGAAGCGGTCAAAGCGCGGCACAAGCCGAAACTGTCGCGGACACGGACGACGCAGTCGGCGATCGCCTCCTCGTCTTCGACGTCGACGAGGAACCCATTCCGTCCGTGGTCGACGAGCTCGGAAGCCATCCCGACCCGCGTGGTGACGAGCGGCACGCCGGTCGCCATCGCCTCGAGCACGCCCTTCGGCCCGCCTTCCTGCCGTGACGGAACCACGTAGACATCGAGCGCGTGGTACGCGCGTGCGAGCTCGCTTCGGGACGTCGCGAGTAAATGCTGAAAGGGAATGCGGCGCCGCTCGAGCTCGGCCTGCACATAGCCGCGGGCAGGGCCGGTCAGAAGCACAACGAGCTCGGGCACGCGCGCATGCACGGCATCGAGCGACCTGACGAGAACATCGGGGCCCTTGATCAGCTTGGGCTCGAGTCCATCGCCCCAGCCGACCCCGTCCTTCTGGAAGGAGCCGACCACGAAGGCGTCCTCGCGAATATCGAGCACCCGTCTCGCCGCAGCCCGACGCTCGGCTTCGACGAGCGGAAAGCTCTCGAGGTCGACTCCGATGGGGATGCGAAAGACGCGCCCGGGTTCGACCCCGGCCTCCAGCACGAGCTCGTGCATCTCGGCGTGCGTCACCTGGATGCGGGAGAGCCGGTCGGGATTGCCTCGGAGCGCCTCGAAGCTCGCGGCGAACTCTGGATGCCCGGGCGTGCCGGGTCGCCCGTGCAGATACGCGGTGCCCAACCGATGGGACGAGGCGAGCCACCGTGGAGCGAGTGCCTCGAAGTGGCTTGCGAGGAAGACGGACTGCCGCTGGGTAAACGGCGCCCAGCGCGCCGGCCCGACCTCGAAAGCGAGACGCCGAGCCGCGGACGCCAGATGCGCGGCGTCCTCATCGACCGACCACCCGCCGCGATCGCCCAGACTGAAGAGTCGACTGTGCTCGGGCCACCTCGCCGTGCGGACGGTGACCACCCAGCGCGCGAGGTGCCGGGTCGGCGGCAGGACGAGCCGGTCGCGAAGTTCGCCCGTCAGGCCACTCGGCGAAGGTATCCGCGCGGGTTGAACGTGATCACCCATTTCTCGCGCTCGGGGTCCACCTCGAATCCGGGTGTCCGAGCGAGAAAGTCGTCGACCGCCTTGATCGGTCCCGGAGGGAGATCCTTGCGCACTTCGTCGACGTTCGTATCCTCGACGATGAGATAGCAGCCCCGGCCGACGAGCGGGGCGTACGCCTCGAGCTCGGCAGCCACGTGATCCTGGGAGTGGTCGGAGTCGAGGACGACCATGGCACGGCGCCCGCCGACGATTCCCTGAACCTCCTCGACCACGGCCGGGTCGATGGACGACCTGCCTCCGAGATACGTGATCCTCGAGTGAAGCGGGTAGTCGGCGCTCATGGGCTCCACATCGATCGAGATCACCTCACCCGAGCGGAGGAGCTCGCAGATGGACGCAAAGTAAAGCGCACTACCGCCGCGGAACGTCCCAGTCTCGACGATGACATCGGGCCTCGTCTCGGCGACGATCTCCTGGAAAACCCATAAATCCAGCGGATTCTTCGCTACCTGAGCGCCGAGCCAATGCGTCTTGCCCCATGCTCCCCACTGGTAGACGACGCGGCTTGCACGGCGAAGCGTCCGCCTGTCCAGTCGCCACGCGATTCGCTCCCGGATCCCGGCCACCGGAGAAGCCTACGCAGATCGCGAGACTCCGAGGACCTCCAAGTACCGGTCGGCGACCTCCGAGAGCGGGGAAACACGGATGGACGCACGCCGGTCGTCGATCTCTCGAGCTAGCCGTTCGAGTACCTCTGGGATCTCTTCCACGCGGGCGAATGGAAGCCCGCCATCACCCACGAGCTCTGGATGCCCGCCGCTGTTGAGGTACGCAACCGGCAGACCGCAAGCCAGCGCCTCGAGAAGCGCGTTCGAACACGGATCGTTGCGACTCGCAGCGATGTACAGATCGTGCTGCCGAAGCTCGTCGGCGACCCCGCTCGAAGCGACGGGAGCGAGCACGCGCGCGTGCTGGAAGCTGCCAGGAAAGCGCCCGAGGAGCGTCAGCTCGAAACGGCGCCAATCGAGGTTGCGGCCGAGCCATTCGAAGGTTTCGCCTCCCTTGTTCGGATTGTCCGACCAGCTCGTGGCGATGAGACGCACCTTGCGTCCCGAGAGCGGCTCCCGGCTCTGCGGCGGATAGAAGAGCGCCCCATCGACCGAGTTGTGCACTACGACGGGATCACGAAGCTCGATCCCTAGGCTTCGATGACCCTCGAGGCTGAAGCGCGACTGGACGATCGTCGCGTCGGCGAGATCGGCGTTGATCGCAGCGATCCGGTCATCAGTTCCGTCGTCGAACCCGCGGTAGGCGCCGATCGGCCCGTCGACCCGGTGCACGACCCGACAGCCCGGCCGGTCGAAGCGCCGAAGACGCCGGAAGTCGAAGTTGAAAGAGTTGACGAGACACGCCGTCGTCGCCCCGGAGATCCGATTGAGCTCGATCTCGAGGCCGCGGCGCTCGAGCTCATTCTTGAGCGCGAGCAGGAACTGATTGCCGCCTCCGTACGGCGGAGGCGCGAACTCGTGGAAGAGCGCGAGATCGGCACGGTCCCGCCTGTGCCGAGCACGATCTACCTCGGTGGCTGCCACGCTGTCGGCCGCACGCGCGACTCGACGGATGCGGGAGACGGCCGCGCGCACTGCTTCGCGGAGCGTCACGCGGAGACCCTAGATCTAGCGGCGGCCGAGAGCAGGTCACCCAGGGTGTCGACGTAACGCGACCAGCCGAGGCTCCGCTCGACGGTCTCGCGAGCTCGCGCTCCGAGGCGCGCCGCCTGAGAATCGTCGGCGAGGAGCTCGCGGACGGCCGCGTCGAGCTCGGTGAGGCTTCCAGGCGACACGAGCCGGCAGTTGACGCCGTCGTCGAGGTGGTACCCGGTCGCGATCGCCGCGGTGCGACTGACGACGACCGGCTTCCCGGTTGCCATCCCTTGCAGGAGCACCGTGGTCGCACCCGAATAGCTGTTGTCTCGCACGGGAAGGACGACGGCGCGCGCTCTCGCGAGGCGGTCACGAACGCCATCGAACGGAATGTCAGCCTCGACGGTAACGTTGCCCGGAACGGCTCCGAGCGAACGGGCTGCATCTCTCGTCAGGACGAGTCGGAACGACCACTCTGGATGAGCTCGAGCAAGTGCGAGATAGAGCTCGTGATCTCGGCGCGAGTCGGCCCCGACCGAGACGAGGTCGTAGTCGGCAGTCGTGCCCGCTCGCGGGGCGAAGTACGTCGTGTCGACGCCAAAGGGCACGAACAGGACCCGGGGGCCACCGTCGCCGAGCCATTCGCGAAGAGCATCGACCTCGCCCCACCCGTACGCGACGATGGTGTGGAGACGCCGGTACGCATCCCGAAACATCCGACGGGCTCGCGTTGTGCGGAGCTGTGCCAGACGTTCGGGGAGCCCGATCGCGGCATAGACGAGCGGCGTTCGAACGAGGCCCCGGCGAGCGAGCAGGGCGAGCGGGATCCCAACCGTGTCCACCGTTGAGAAGACGACATCCGCGCCGTTCAGCTGCCGGCGAGATGCGACCACCGTGGCGAAGTCCCCGGAATAGCCCCCGACCGCGCGTACGGCTCGATCGAGGACCGCGCCGGATGCGCGTGCGGCGGCGCCCACACGAACGCCCGGCTCGAGGCTATGAGAGACGCGATAGCCGGCGGCGGCGAACTCGTCAAGTCCGTACAGGCTGTAGCGCGCGCCGTCTCCACACTCCGTCTCCAAGGCGGCGCGCCGCAAAGGCGAATCGCGATAGAGAAGGAACACTTTCGGCTTGGTGGTCGGGATAGCCGCTGACACGTGGGGTAGCGTAGGGCTGCAGTGCACAGGACGAAGACACGATTCGCCGCCAGAGTCAACCACGTCGCAACGGCGCTTGAGCGACGGGGCGTCCGAGCGACGTATCGACTTCACGACCGCGTCCTTTCGAATCGACGGAGTCGACGACTCTTCCGGGGCGACCGACCGGAGCTCGACGACCTTCAGGGGCGAATTCTCCAGGAGCTCGAAACCGAGGGTTACTCGGTGCTTGCGTTTACGGAGCTCTTCCCCGACGTCGGCCTGAGAGAAGACATCGAGGAACAGAGCGGCCGCTTCGTGGCCGAGACGAAGGCAGGACTCGCGGGCGATCGTGGAGGGCTCCGGGTGCGGGCGGGCAAGGAGTTCGTGGTCCGCCTCCACAGTTACGGCGTCGAGTTGTCCCTCGAGGATCCGTGGTTCCGCGCGTGCACGTCTCGACGGATGCTCGACATCGCCAACACGTATCTCGACCTGTGGTCGAAGCTCGAGTACACCGACATGTGGTACTCGGTTCCGCAGGCCGAGGAAGCCGAGCGGGTGGCCTCACAGCGGTGGCACCGCGACTTCAACGACCGCCGTCTCGTCAAGGCATTCCTCTACCTTGCAGACGTGGACGAGAGCATGGGCCCTTTCGAATACGTACCCGGAAGCGCCGGGAAAGGCCCGTATGCGTCTGTGTGGCCATGGAAACCGCTCGGGGACAACTACCCGTCACAAGAGGAGTTCGCCGAGCGCGTTCCGGAGGCTTCGATCAAGACGTTCACAGCACCCAAAGGCACGTTGATCTTCTGTGACACAGCGGGCTTTCATCGGGGCGGGTTGAGCACCACGCACCCTCGCGTCCTCGCCACCGTCACATACTCGTCGCCCGCTTCACTCGTATCGCTGACCGAGCGCAGCTACCACTTCACCGGCGCTCTCGCGAGCCTCGATTCGCCGACGCGCTTCGCCGTAACGTGAGCGGCTAGCGCTCCTCGGTCGTCCACTCGAGCAGCGGACGCACAACTCCCTGCCACTGACCGGTAAAGGCACCGCGCGCAGAATCGCCTTCGCCGGGGTCCTGAACGTGAAACGCGACCGCGTCGTTGACGCTCAGATGATGCTTCAGCCTTGGAGCCGAGAGAGAGCAGACCGCCACCTGCACGGAGGTGAAACCTTCGTTGAGGAAGTTCCCCGGGATCCAGGCTGTCGAGACGTACTCCCCAGGATCGGCGGGAAGCACCCAACGGTCGCTTGCGTCCAGCGCGTTGAAGGCGACCGTTCCACGTTGATCGACGACCTTGATCTTCGGGAAGAGCGCTGTTCCGGATTCGAGGACGCGAAAGCCAATCTCGATTCCGACGGGCAACCGTACGTCAACGGACGCTGCTTCGACACCCGCCTGAACGACCCTGACCGAACGGAGGCGGACGACCTCGTTGCCGGGGGCCGCAGCGACATCGCTCCATTCCTTGCTCGAGCCCGTCCCGTGGCCGGCCTGCAAATAGGCCGCGACGACCCCGGTGCTTGGCCCGTCTCCGACAATCTCGCCCTTGTCCAGCCAAAGGACGCGATCGCAGAGCTGAGCGACGGCCTGAAGCTGATGTGAGACGAAGAGAATCGTACGCCCGGACCGGCCCAGATCTTCCATTCGGCCGAGGCAGCGCCTCTGAAACTCGGCATCGCCCACCGCGAGCACTTCGTCGATGAGCAGAATCTCCGGCTCGAGGTGCGCTGCGACGGCGAACGCAAGACGCACCGACATGCCACTCGAGTAGCGCTTTACGGGTGTGTCGATGAATCTCTCGACGCCGGCGAACTCGACGATCTCGGGAAACTTGCGAACAATCTCACGCTGCTTCATGCCGAGCACAGAGCCGTTCAAGAAGACGTTCTCACGGCCCGTGAGCTCGGGATGAAATCCGGTACCGACTTCGAGCAGGCTGCCCACGCGACCACGAATTTCGGCCTTCCCCTCCGTCGGCGTCGTGATTCGCGTCAGGATCTTGAGCAGCGTTGACTTTCCTGCCCCGTTTCGGCCGATAACGCCGAGAACAGCGCCTTCCTCTACCTCAAAGGAGACCTCGCGCAGCGCCCAGATTTCCTCGAAGTGCTGCCGTCGATCACGGCGCACGAGCCGGCGCATGGCACCCGTCGTCGAATCGCGCAGAGTTCCGTACGCGCTTTGCAGCTCGCCGATCCGGTAGCTCTTGGAAACACGATCGACGGTGATCGCAGGGGCCATCAGATCGTGTCTGCGAACCGTGGCTCGGAACGACGGAAGTACCAGAGGCCGACGACAAAGAAGCCGCCGGCAGCCGCAACGCTGACCAAGGTCTTGCCGAGGTCGGGTGCAGCTGTACCCAGGAATCCCCACTGAAAGCCGCTGATGACCGCCGTCATTGGATTGAGCGCGAGCACCCACTGCCACTTCTCTGGAAGTGAGGTGATCGCGTACACGACACCGGAGACGTAGAGCCAGATCTGCATCAGGAACGGAATCGCGTACGGCACGTCGCGATAGCGCACGTTCACTGCGGAAAGAAAGAGCGCCACGCCAAGAGCGGAGACAAAGGCCATGAAGAGAAACAGGGGCGAGAGAACGATCGCGAGGCTCGGCCAGACGTCGAACCAGGCCATCATCCCGAGGAGGACGATGAGTGCCAGCATGAAGTCCACGATCGGCACGACGACGCCAGCCAGCGGCAGGAGTACGCGCGGGAAGTAGACCTTGGTCACGAGTGCGCGATTCGACACGAGGCTCCCACTGGAGAGCGCAACGGAGGTGGCGAAGTACGTCCAGGGCAGCAACGCCGAGTACGTGAAGATCGGATAAGGAACACCATTCGAGGGGAAGTCCGCGAACCTCCCGAAGACGAGGGTGAAGACGACCATCGTCAAGAACGGCTGGAGAATCGCCCATAACACGCCGATCGACGTCTGCTTGTACCGAACCGCGATGTCGCGCCACGCCAGCCGCCAGAGCAGTTCTCGGTATTGCCACAACTCACGGAGGTCGAGATGGGGGAAACGCGGCGCCGGTCGGATGACCGTCTCGCGCGGTGAGCGACGTCCTTTGACGTACCGGCTCTCGTCGGGCGCGACAGCGGTGCCGTCCGGACCCGGATCGGTCATCCTCTCCGCCGTTCGGCTCACCTCGCCGATGCTAGCGACCGCACCCGAGGACGCCGACGGTACGAGCCCCCCTCATGGGTACCGCGCAGGAGTCCTGCTCATGCGCGCCGTCCCGGCCGAGCACCGAACCGCCGAATCCTCCGGGCGAGGGCGCCACCGAGCCCTCGTTCGAGCGCCCCGACGCGCACTTCGAGCGCGTCGAGCCGTCGTTGCCCGCGGACGAGGTCGGCATCTCTGAGAACGGACAGCTCGAGCCCAAACGCTGCCTGTTCTTCGAGGGAAGGCGACTCGAACGGCACTCGCTCCGTGTCACGCAACAGCGAGAGCGCGCCGTCCGCATCTCGGATACCGGAAAGCGCGTCGCGAAGACGCGTGTCGACGACGAGCGAGCCGTCTACGAGCCCCCGAGCAAGCTGGTCGTCATCGACAACCACGGCCTCGTAGTACTCACGAAAGCGACCGTCCTTGTGCGCTGCGAGCGCCTTTGCGCGAACTGCGTTCCCGAGCCACCCAGGGTTCGCCGCAACAAACTTCTTCTCGCTTTGCTCGAGCGAGCGGAGCGGGAAGTGCAGGACCTCGATCGGATACCACCCGCCAAGCTGGATGTGTCGGCCGCCTGTGACCCCGCGGTTCCCAGGCGCCACCACGGTACTCGGGTGTGCGCGGTGGACGACGTTCGACTGCGGTCGGAACGGGCTCGCCGGGTCGTTGATCGGGTTTTCGAGTGCAAGGCGAACCGTCATCCGATCTGCAAAGAACGGCTCATTGCTCGGCCGTGGGACAAAGACACGGCGAGGGGCAGTCACGACGCCATACCGTTCCGGGACGGCCTCGAGAATTCCTTTCAGGGTGCCGCCACGTGGCCAATAGAACTGGTCGGCGTCGGCCGTGACCACCCAGTCCGCGTCAAACTCTGTTGCAGCGAGCCGCGCGAGCATCGTCTGAGACTCGCCCCGCCCGATGTCGATCCGCGGCTCACGAATCAGATGAAGCAGGCCGGACGCCGCATACGACTCCAGTATGCGCGTCGTGCCGTCACGCGAGCCGTTGTCGAGTGCAAGCACGAAGTCCACTCCGGCACTGACGTGGAAAGCCAGATTCGCTTCGACAATGTCCGCCTCGTCCCGTACCACCATGGTCATGAGGAGCCGCATTAGGGAGGAACGCTAACGACACCGGAGCATCGACCAGGTTAGACCTCACGCCGCTCAGTGACGCATACTGGTCAAGCGCCTCGCGAAGCGTCGAGAGATGCCTATCGCCGATCGACCCTCGACGCGAGCGATGCGCGCCTCGAGCTCGTCGAGACGACGCTGAGCACGCTGAACATCGGCCTCCCCGAGCACGGCAGCGTCGACCGCGTAGAGCACATCCTCGATCACGGACGGCTTGGGAAACTCCAGGCCAGACGCACCGGATGACGCCGGCCAAAACGTCGGCTCGGCGTCTCGCTCGGAATCAGTTCTCAGCACAGCGAGCGCCTCACGAAGCCGCGTGTCCTGAACGAGCGTTCCCGCACGGAGTCCGTGATCCAGTTCGTCGTCCGCGACGGCCATCGAGGCGAAGTACTCGTCGCCTTTGCCTTCGGCATAGAACGCATTCGCCTTGGCATGGTAGGCAGTACCAGGCCTCGAGCCCGGCGCCGCAAACGCCTTTGATTGATGGCGCGCCTTGCGGCCGTACTGCTCCAGCGACCGCATCGGGAAATGGAGCACTTCGATCGGATGCCAACCACGAAGCGGCTGGAGGTCACCCGCGACGATCGCGTGATTCCCGCGCGCCACACGTACGTCGGGATCCGCGCGATGGGCGACTTTCGAAGTTGGCCTCCAAGGACTCGCAGGATCGTTAAGTGGCGCTTGGGGAGAGATCCGGTAGACCATCCTGTCGGCGAAGAAGCGGCCATCCTCGACGCGTGGGACGAAGTTGCGGACGAAGGCTTGCGCGATCCCGTAGCGCGCGGGAACAGCACGAAGGACCTCCTTAAGATCACCGCCTCGCGGCCACCAGAACTCATCTGCGTCGCTGTTGATGACCCAGTCGGCGTCGTATTCCTTCGCCGCAAGCCGAGCCATGCGCGTCACCCAATCGCGCTGTCGGAGCTCTTCACCCGGCTCCCTGATGAGATGGAGCCGGCCGAGCCGCTCATACTCCTCGAGGATCTCGGTGGTCCCGTCCTCCGAGCGATGATCGGTCGCGATCACGAAGTCGACCCCGGCCGCAAGGTGAAATGCGACGTGTGCGCCGACGACGTCGGCCTCGTCCCGTGCAAGAAGGGTCATGACGAGCTTCACAGTGAAACCTTAGTGCGGTAACAAGGGCGACGGCTCGCCATCCCACGCCACGGACTCCCCACCCGTTCGCACTTCCCACGAGAGCAGCCGCAGGACGTTTGCGCCACCCATCCGGCGCAGGCCTAGGACTTCGAGCTGACTCGTGTACGCCCGGATCGCCCGTCCCTTCGTGATCCGATCGCCCAGTTTCGCGCGCACCCGCGAGAACGTGACCGGCTTTCCGAGCCAGGCGGGAAGCGACGGCGAACCCTTCTTCCGGTCCCACCACGCATACGGTTCCTCGACATACAGTCCCACGTGCGGCGTGTCGATGAGCTGGTGTCGCAGAAGCAACGACAACCACGCGTGGTCAGCATGCCGTAACGGATAGCCCGGCAAGAGCACCGTGCTCGCGCCTCCCGCGGCCCCAACGACCGCGCCCACGATTTCAGCATCCGTCCCGTGGCGGGCGTAGTCCCCGTCCCCGTACGGAAGCCAGTGCGGATGTGCGCCAAGGATGGCACACGCGCTCGCATCCTCCGCGCGCCGTGCAGCTGACGCGACGCCCTCTGTCGCGAAGCCTGCCCGGCGGTCCCAACCGCCGGCGGGAGCCACGGAGTCGGGAGCGCCGGCCAGCACAGTCAGCACCTCGACAACGACGCCCCGGCGAGCGAGCGAGGCAATGGTCGCCCCGAGCGAGAAGACCGCATCATCGAGATGCGGAGAGACGACGACGACGCGCTCGAGCGCGGTGTCCGGCGTCGTCTCAGCCATCAGAAGGGTCGAGGGTCTCTCTGCGGGCTCCGACCAGAGCTCCGGCGGCCAGGAGCATGAACGCGGGTGCCGCAGGTACCGCGTACTGGGGGACGGCGGCGATGGCAAGCGCGTTCACGACGATCAGGACGAGCGCAGCGATCGCCGGCGTCGCCAGCGCCAGGGCATTCGCGGGGCGGCGCAGAGCGAGACCGACGAGCCCGAGCGCAAGCCAGAGGACGGGTGGCGGAAACCAGCGGGAAGATTGGTTGAATCGGAGTGCGAGATACGCACTCCCCTGCCGGTCGGGAAGACTGCTCCAGAGCTCGTCGATCCGCCGGTGGAGCGCGTTATAGCGCTCCTCGTCACCCGCGCGGACGAAGACGAGGTGGTTCTCCGTCGGCGACGTCCAAACGGTGTAGATGCTCCCGTCCGGAGTCGTAGGGCCGCCCTCGTGAGGCGCAGGAATCCTCTCGCCCTCAGTGGGACGTGGAAGCGCTCGGCCGTCGACAGCGCTGGTCACACCCTCGTTGACCGTCGGGTCTCCGCTTCCGTCGTTCCCGGTTTCCGAATCCCCCTCGTCCAGTGACCGGAAAACGGCCAGGTGGAGCAGATCCCAGACGGTCGTCGCTACACCGCGCGCGTAGATAGCCGGATGAGTGCGAACTGCTTCGACGCCGGCGTCGCGTAGGAGGCGCTCGTCACTGTCCCATCCCCGCAGCCGGTTGGCGAGCACGCCGAGATCGTCCTTCATGCGTGGACTCGGATCGGAGAAGAAATCCTCGAGGCCGATCCCGTATGAGCGATACGGCTCCTCGAGCAAGAGCTTCTGCTCGACCGCATCGGCCAGCTGGCGCGACGCGGGCCCGTTCTCGGGCCGAACGATGCGTTCGGTGAGGAAGACGCGTTCGAACGGGAGCCTCGAATTGCCACCACGAGCGACCGTGTAGTCCCCGAAGCGGAGTCCGTTGTGCACCGCCCAACCACCGAGGATTGCAAGAGCAGCTGTAACGAGAGCCGCCGATGACATCAGCCTCACTCTCCAGGTCAGCGGGATTGCGAGCGGGAGCAGAGCGAGCACGAGCAAGGCCTGATTTCCCGGCCGTACGAGCACGAGAAGCGCGATGCCACCTCCGACGAGTGCGAACCCCGCAGGTCGGGGCGCCAGCAGCACCCGGATCGCGAGCAACGCCCAGCCTGCGAACGCAACTGCGAACACGGAGTCCGAGGCGATCTCGTGAAAGAGGATCCCGTATCCGGGGTAGAGGACGAGGAAGGCGGTCGTGACCAGCGCGGCGCGCCCGCCGAACGTGCGTGCCGCGAGGAACCACGCCGTGATCGACATCGCGTAGAGAACCGATACCCCAGGCTCGGCGAGCGCCCCGCCCAGGGGGTCGAGCAGCCCACCGACGACGATCGGAGCGATCGGCGTCCGGCCGAGCACATAGCCGAGATCGATCGGATCGGACTGGAAGAGCTCGACGTATCCGCCGAGATACGTGCCGAAGTCTCGGCCGCCCTTTAGTGGCATCGCGAATGCCTGGAGCCACCAGACGGCCACTGACCCGAGGAAGACGGCTACCACCGCCCAGCGCGCCTCCGCCGCGACTGCGGCGCGGTCGGCCAGTCGGGATGCCTCGCCGAGCCAGCGCACGACCCGACAGGCTAGCCTCCTGCCGACGTTCATGGCATCCAGCAGAGGGAACCCGCTTGCACGGGCACTCGCAGGGCTCGAGAGGCTCGCTGCGAGACGCCTGGGATCGCTACTCCTCTTCGGTCTTGGGCTCGCTGTCTTCTCTTTCCGCGCGATCGCCTGGCCGTTGAAGGCAGGTCGCGACCTCGACGAGTACCTGTACGCGTACATCCAGCTCTTCGACCGCGACGTCCTCCTGCCGTGGTCGATGCTGTTTCGCACGCCGCTGACTCCAGTCATTTCGGGGCTCTCGCTCGACGTGGCCGGAGGCGCACTCGCCGAACCCGTAGTAGCCGTCCTCTTCGCCGCATCGGTCCTCGCCTGGAGCCGCGCCGCGCTTGCCTTCGGGCCGCGGGTCGCGCTCATCGTCGCCGGAGCGCTCCTCGTATACCCGGGCTACGGCGCAATGTTCCACGAGCTGTCCAGCGAGACCGTGTTTGCCGCAGTCTTCTCTGGGTGGGCGCTTCTGGTGACGCAGGCCGCGTTCCGGCCCTCTGCTGCGCGTTTCGCACTCGTCGGCCTGGGCGTCGCAGCCCTGGCTCTCGTCCGACCCGGGAACGCCGTGCTGCTCGCGTTTGGCGTGTTCCCGCTCTGTCTCGCGGGGTCGTGGCGGAACCGACTGCACTGGGCGGGAGCATTCGCGCTCGCGGCGGTCATCCCTCTCGGCGCCTGGACCGTACACAACGGACTGCGTTTCGACAGCTATGCGCTCGCCCGCGGGGGGAATGCGATCATCCCCTTCTACCGCGCCTTCATAACGGATGGCATCGTCGCACCGGAGAACGGCGAGGCGTCGCAGCAGCTCGCAGCGGCTATGCAACGTCACCTGCTCACGCGAGATCCGTACCGCTCGTACAACGTCACCGCGGACGAGCTATTCCGCGACGGGAGCTTTCGCGTGCACGAAGACCTCTACCTGCTGTCCGACCAGATCTTCGGCTGGCACACGGACTACGAGATCCTGCGCAAGGCCGGCCTCGAGGCGGTGCGCGCACATCCAGACGAGTACGCGTCGGGAGTCCTCGGCACGGTCCGGGACGAGCTCGCAGACGCCTACTTCCGGCCTCTGCCGACGCAGAGAACAAAGGCGAACGTCCGCGGTGAACCGACCACCGTCGTAGGCGGGACGAGACTCCCTCCGCCGACCGAAGGCGAGCCGATCCCGTCCGGACAGGTGGTATGGATCTCGCGGCCCGACCAGAGTATCCGGCAGGTCTGGACGTCAGGAACCGATTGGCACTTCGCGTTCGACAACCCCGGAGACAGAGCCAGGCTCCGGGAGATCGAGACTGAGCGCGACGATCTTCTCTCAGCCCTCCCTGACCGACGCGGGAACGCCACGCTGGCGCTCCGTCTCGATCAGCTCTCCCGCTGGTTTCCGCGCCCCTGGATGTGGATCGTGCTCGGGCTCGCTGCCATGGCGATCCGGCGGCCCCGCGGTTCCGCGACGCTCGCCGCGATCGCTCTTTCGGCGCTCGCGGTCGTCGTGCTCAATGCACTCGGACTCTTCGCCGACCTGCACTTCGTGCTCCCGGTTGCACCGGCCTTCGTGCTCTTCGGAGCCGGCGCACTGCTGGGCATGCGTCGAGGTGCCCTCTCAGCGACCTGAGCTCTCGCTGCCAACGACCTCGACGATCGCGTCGACGACACGTTCGGTGGCTTTGCCGTCGACCTGACCCACGACCTCCGTGGCAACGCTGCGGCGCTCGACCGCGAGTTCAGCCGGGCCGGCGAGCGCTCGCTCGATTCCGGAGACGACCTCCTCGAACGTGTTCGCGCGAAGAAACGCATCCGAGCGCCCGAGCTCCTCGTAGTGCTGTCCGGTGACGTTCAGCTCCGCGTGACGCTCGCCGGGTGGCGCACCCTCGTCGTAGAGGACGCAGACTGTCGGCCGGTCGTTCACGAGACTGTCGAGCAGGATCGTGCCGGCGTTCGCGACGACGCAGTCCACGTGCTGGAGCAGCGTCGCAAGAGCCTCGAGGTCGGTATATGACGGCGGCTGGGTGGCGATGTCATCCGCACCCATTGCGGCGGCATATCGCTCTTCCCAGTCGCGATCCCGCGGATGAGGGCGAAACAAGAGCTGCGGACGCTCGCTCGATGATCTCGAGCGTGACCATGCCACTAGCCGCTCGACGAAGCGGCCCTCGTACGGCGCGTTGGTCGGCGTATTGCCGGCGAAGAGCACGACCGGCCGACCGGGGTCGAGCCCGAGCCCCCGCACGATCACACCGAACCCAGCTCGTGGCCGTTGCTCGTGGAATAGGTCGGTCTGCGGCCATCCCGCGACGACGACGCGATCCCCCGCGATCCCGTGGTAGCGAACGAGGTCGCTCGACATCAGCTCGTTCTGAACCACGTAGCGCGCAACGTGCGGTGAGACGAGCCCTTTCCCTACGGTGTGATCCCAGCTCGCGACGTAGCCGACAACGGGGATCTCGAGCCTGCGGGCGGCGAGCAGGAACGGCATGGCCTGGAGGCTCTGGACGTTGGCGACGACGAGTCCCGAGCACGAGCCATGCATTTGTGACAAGAGCTCATTCGAGACGTAGCGGTGTCTCGAGAAGAGCCACCGACGCAAACCGCGGTCGAGCGTCTCGGACTGGGGCAGGCGGCCCGTGAGCGACGAATCGAGAAACAGGTTCGGATGACCCGGGCGCATGCGCTCGCGGTTGAAGCCGTGGCGCAGGCTCTGCCGAACCGAGAGCGGGTAGTAGCCCGCATTGCGGTCGATCGTGAGGTCGATTCTCCGCGCGATCCGCTCACGGAGCCCTACTTCGGCAGGGAAGAGATCGGCTCCGAGCATCGAAGGCACTTCTCCGAGCCGCGAAGTCCAGCTCTGCGCTTCGTCTCGTGGCAGTGCAAGCACGACCTGAAGACGACCTGCGAGCCGCTCGGCGAGACCGGCGGAAATCCCGCAATCCACGAAGACGCGCGTCGGAAACGGGTCGGGCAGGACGAGCCAGACGCGCCGCCGCGTGGCATTTGCGCTGATCAAGCTCCGACCCTCGGACGGACCGATGTGGGCCACTCTCCATGAAGCCGGAGCACCGCTCGCGGATTCTCTGTGGCGACTGCAGCGACGTGGCGAGGCAACGTGAGATCAACGAGCGCCCACGACTCGGTCGTGCCAAGCTCGGAAGGGACCGCGACGATCTCGATACCACGCAGCTCGACGAGACGCGGCTCCACGGACAGTCCGACTCCTGCGGCCTTGAGAAGCGCCTCCTTCCGCACCCAGGAGCGGAGAAAGGCGTCCGCAGCCGACGACTCGTCTGTCGGCAAGACCGACCGCTCCCGCTCCGTGAGCGCCTCACGCACCACGGCCCAGCGCGCGGGTATCCGACCGAGCGGCTCGATATCCACGCCGACCTGAGTCTCTTCGGCGACCGCGAGCAGCCCGACCTGGCCGGCGCGCGAGATGCTGAATCGCGGCGCTGCGCCGCAACGGACGTCCAGCTCCGGCTTGCCGCGAGCGTCACGCGTGAAGCGCACGTCGGCAGCGGCAATTCCGAGGTACCGCGCTAGCACGGCAGCCACGGCACCGCGAGAGCCCGGGCGCGAGCTCTGCAGATGCCACAAGTGGATTTCGCCCGCGCCAAGCCGCGCACGGATCGAAGGACCGCTCAGGAAAGTGGTCGTAACACTCATGTTTCGGAATCACGGATGTCCAGATCCCAGAGCGCTCCCTGCATCGCAGAGGCGAGCTCTTCGACCGCCCCGACGTGGAACCGGCGCCCGTGGCTTCCCTCGACCTGGACGCACATGACGACGTTGCAGAGGACGAACCGCTCTTCCTCGGAGAGCACGCCACCCCTGTGGTTGGGTGAGAGGAAGACCGCGGTCGGGGTATCCACCGGGCTGGGACGGTAGGCATCTCTCGCCCGCGCGAGCGGCTCGATCTGACGCGTAATGCCGGCTGGAGATCCGGTGGACGACTCGGCTATTTCGGTTCTCCTGGGCGGGAACCACCTTCTGGCAGCGGACACGACCTGTCGCCAGTCGGGCCGAGCTCGTCCCGGCTCGGATCCACGCGCGCTCGCCGATCCGATTCGTGGGTCGACGAGCACGAGGAGCGCGACGAGCTCTCCGGCGTCCGTGAGCCGCTGAGTCAGCTCTACGGCCACTCCGGCTCCCATGCAAAAGCCCCCTAGGACATACGGTCCGACCGGTTGCACCCGACGGATGTCGAGCAGGTACTCCGCGGCGAGCTCCTCCACGCGATCGGGCGGCTCTCCCTCCCCGTCCAGTCCACGCGCTCGAAGCCCGTAGAACGGCTGGTCCGCACCCAGTCGCCGCGCGAGCGCGGCAAACCCGACCACGTCCCCATCCAGCCCGTGGACGAAGAACAGCGGCGGACGCGACCCGCCGCTGGAGAGCGCGACAGCACCGCTCGAGACTCCGTTGCCGCCGAGCTCGACCTCGGCAACCATCGTCTCGACCGTCGGGGCGCGGGCGATCGAGATGAGCGGAAGGTCCGGCTGACCCACGAGATCCCGGATCCGGGCTATCGCCTCTGCTCCGAGGATCGAGTCGCCTCCGAGGGCGAAGAAGTCGTCGCGGACACCCACACGCGGAAGTCCGAGCACGTCGGACCAGATCTTCTCGAGCTCGTTCTCGAGTGCCGTCCGTGGGCGCAGATCACCCGCGGCGTCTCCCGGGGTCAGAGGACCGAGCGCGAGGCGCTCAGCAAGAGCTCTCCGCTGAATCTTGCCGGTCGGCCCCTTCGGCACCTCGTCGACGAAGAGGATCGTCCGTGGAACCTTGAAGGGCGCAAGACGTTGCACTGCGAAGTCCTGGAGGTCGCGTTCTCCCACCTCGTGTCCGGGCCTGAGAACCACTGCGGCCGCGACCTCCTCACCAAGCCGAGGATCCGGGACGGCAAAGGTGACGACCTGCGCGACAGCGGGATGCTCTGCGAGAACGACATCGACCTCGAGCGGGCCGACCTTCTCACCACCCCGGTTGATGATCTCCTTGAGACGTCCGCGGAGCGTGAGGTAGCCGTCGTCGTCGATCGTGCCTTCGTCTCCTGTCCGAAACCACGTGCCGACGAACGCAGCTGCGTTGGCTTCCGCGGCGCCCTCGTACCCACCGAAGACGCTCTCGCCGCGAATGGCAACTTCCCCCACCTCGCCTCGAGCGAGGGGCGTGCCGGAAGGATCGAGCACAGCCAGCTCGGGTCCCGCGGCGCGCCCCACCGAACCTGGCTTTCGGAGGTCCGGCGGCAGTGGGTTCGAGGCGATCTGGTGTGCCGCCTCGGTCATCCCGTACGCCTCGATCACAGGGACGTCGAAAACCCGCTCGAGCCCCTCGAGTACAGGGATCGGCAACGATGCCGAGGACGAGCGGACGAAGCGCAAGCGATGACCGCGGACGAGTCCGGGTTCATCGCTCGCACGCTCGAGCACCGCCTGATGCATCGTCGGAACGGCTGTGTACCACGTCGGCTCGTGCTCCGAGAGACGCTCGAAGAACCGCAAGGGGTGAAACCCTGGTGCACACGCGACCGACGCGCCGGCCGAAAGCGACGCGAGCAGGGCGGCGACGAGCCCGTGGATGTGGAAGAGCGGCATCACGTTGAGGCACCGGTCGTCGGAAGCCAGGCGAAGCGTCCCGGCGACCGAGCGAGCCGAGAGGCACAGGTTTCGGTGCGTAAGCGGAACGATCTTGGGCCGCGCCGTTGTACCCGACGTGTGGAGAACGAGAGCGACGTCGTCGTCGCCGGGGATCGGGGCCGAGATCGCGTTTGTCTCCACTGTGTCGACTCCGTCCAGCGCGAAAACACCAGCCGGAGTGCCACGCTCGCGGCGAAGCTCGAGAACGCGAATCCCGAGTGCAGTCGCGACGATACGCACCGGCGAGTCGAGTTCGGCGCTCACGATCACGAAGCGAGCACCCAGATCGCGGAGGTAGAAGTCGAGCTCGGCTTCGCGATACGCCGGATTGAGAGGTGCACACACGGCGGCGGCCGACACGGCAAGAAACGCCGTTGCGGCCTCCGGGCCGTTCTCGACGACGAGCCCGACTCGATCTCCCGTCTCGACACGGCTTGCGTACAGAGCGGACGCTGTCCGCTCTGTAAGGGCCTGGAGCTCGCTGAACACGAGGGCGGCTTGCCCCGAACCAAGCACTGCCTGTCCATCGGGTTCCCGCCGTGCCGCATCTGAGATGAGAGCCGGGATGGACGTCATTACGTTCCCGGGTCGGAATGCCACTCGGACGAGGCCCGATCTCCGGAGACATAGCGCAGAATCCTTGCGCCGAGTGAGGCGCCGCCCAAACCGTGCGCGCGAAGAGCCTCCCAAGGTGTTCCGCACGCCGGCCAGCCCTCGACGCCGAACACCGTCACCGAACGCCCGGCAAGCTCGCGCCGGATCGCATCTCCGAGCCCACCCACCGGGGCGTGATCCTCGAGCACGAAGACGTGCTCGCGCCGGCTGACGCTCTCGGCAAGCCACGCGGAATCGAAGCGGTTGAGCCAAGGCATGTTGGCTACCGCGAGCTCAACTCCACGCTCGACGAGCCGCTCGGAGGCGGTCAGCGCCTCGTGCAGCATTACGGGTCCGTACGCGAAGAGGATTGCTTGAGAGCCCTCGCGCAACAGCGAGCCTCGACCTGGCTCGAGCTCACCTGGCAGCTCGATTCGCCGCGGCGAGAGACCAATTGCCAGCCGGATCGCGACGTTCTCAACGGCCTCTTCGACCGCCCACCGCAACAGGGCGCGCGTCTCCTCGGGGCTCGCCGGCTGCACGATCGCCACATTGGGCAGTGCCCCCAGCAACGAGATATCGCGTAGCGACTGGTGCGACTTGCCGGGGCCGGCGGGGATGAGACCCGCGTAATGGAGCGCGTAGATCACCCTCGCGCCCTCGCTCGCCTGGTTGTAGATCTGCTCGTTCGCGCGTGAGGCAAGGAACGAGGCGAAGGAGTTGACGACCGGCAGGAGCCCTTGCCGCGCAAGCCCGGCCGCCGCCGAGACCATGTCCTGCTCCGCGATGCCGCATTCCAGGAAGCGCTCCGGGAACGCCAGCTCGAACGCCCGCACCCGGCAGTCCGAGGCCAGGTCGGCGTCGAGGACCACGAGGTGCTCGTGCTCTGCACCTAGTCGAACGAGTTCGGCCCCGTACGCGTCGACGACGTACTCCTGGGTCGCTTTCGGCCCCATCCCCGCGCCGGACTCCGGTTCCCCCTCCAGAATCTCGGACCGATCGGCCGCGACGTCGGCTGGCTCGAGAGCGAGAGGGTCGAGCCCGAGCGCGGCTAGCCGACTCCCGAGTCGCTCGACGAGCTCTGAAAACGCCCGCTCGAACGACTCGTCGTCCGGAGCGCCCGCATGCCAGCGGTACGTGCCGCCGCCCTCCACGAGTGCAACCGGATGCTCCATGAACGAGACGCCCTTCCCTTTGATCGTCCGCGCCACGAGCGCCTGTGGCCGATCGTGGACATCTCGAAACGATGCGAACGCCTCTCGCAGCGCCCGGGTGTCGTGTCCGTCGCACGATTCGACGTGCCAGCCGAACGCCCGAAAGCGCTCCTCGAGCTCCCCGAGCGAGACGATCTCGTCGGTGGGCTTGTCCGACTGGAGCTCGTTGCAGTCGACGACAACGGTCAGGTCGGCGAGGCGCTCCTGAGCAGCCGCTTGCAGTCCCTCGTAGTTCTGGCCCTCCTGCAGCTCCCCGTCTCCCGTCATGACGACGACGCGGCCGCCTCGCCCGAGGTGGCGCTTCGCCCACGCAATTCCGCGGCCCTTCGAGATCCCCATGCCGAGCGAGCCCGAGTTCGCCTCGATCCCTGGAATGCCGACATCCGGGTGGCCGTCGAGGCCACCATGGCGACGCAGGCGCAGGAATCGCTCCTTCGGGATAACGCCGAGCGCGAACAGCGCCGCATAGAGCCCGGGTACGTCGTGGCCCTTGGACGAGAAGTAGACGTCTCGATCGGGGTGCTCCCAACCGAGGTTGGCGGTGTCGAGCTCGTCGAAGAGAAGGAAGGTCACGACGTCCATCGCGCTGAAGCTCGATCCGAGATGACCTGATCCCGCGCGCTTGACGGCGACGAGGGCGTTGAGGCGGCACATGTCCGCGAGCGCTGCGAGACGGTCGTCTCGGTCTGCGTCCGCTGCCCGGACGCGGTCGAACTCGGACTTGGGGATGAGGTGAAGGTCGGCCATGACCTCGGAGACGCTACCGCGGACGATGCGGCGTGACGACGTCCGCGAGATCGGCCCCCTTGCGGAGCTCGTCCGTCTTCTCGCAGAGGAAGAGCGCTTCGCTCGTCCCGGGGCGGTAACCCGTGAAGCGGCGCACCTTCCGCCAGCCCGTCCACGCGAGCTCGAGCCGGACGGCCTGGATCGAAGGCACCCCCTTCGCCTTTCCGGTGTCGGGATGCCAGCGCAGCCGCACGAGCGCATCGGGACGGGAGTCGACGGTCGTCTCAAGCAGCATCGACCCGCCAGCCTTCGTGACGCGGTTGAGCATCCCGAGCAGCGGGAGATGGTGGATCGAGTGGTAGAGCACGCCGAGGAAGAAGACGAGGTCGAACGGCTCGAGCTCGAGCAGCTCTCGTGCGTCACGGAGATCGCCGTAGACGAATCGGTGCTTGCTGTGAAGACCGTCGACCCACTTTGCGTGCAGGTGCTGATCCGAGGCAAAGTCGGAGAACACGAGCTCGGAGGGCTCGAGCTTCTCGTCGATCCAGCGCGCATGGACGCCGTACTTCGGCCCTACCTCCAAGACTCGTAGCCCACGGAACCTGTCGATCTCGAGAACCTCTCCGAGCGCGTCGGGCAGCAACGTGAGGTCGGGAAGATCGTCCGTGGCCGTCGTCGCTCGGTCATCGCTCACCGGCCGCGGATCCTCGACGTACTCGGTGAACTCGTCGAGCCGAGGCAGATTCTCCGGGCTCGGTTCATAGACCTGGAGCCCGAGCCGAACAGCGGCCGACCACGCGGCGCGTCTCGCGAAGCCGCGAAGTCCGCTCACGGAGCTGGCCACGCGTGGGCCCGAAGCACATCCTCGTCGAGCTCGACCCCCCAGCCGGGCCGGCTCGGGATGCGGAGGTCGCCCGCCGAGATCTCCGGCGTCGCCGTCACGAGCTCGTCGCGCCAAGGGACGTCGTCGACGTCGTACTCGAGGATTCGGGCGTTCGGGATCGCCGCGCACCACTGAGCGGAGATGAACGTCGCGAGGTGCGAGTAATAGTTGTGCGGCGCGCAGTTCACCTCGAAGGTCTCGGCGAGATCGGCGATCTTCTTGGCCTGGTGGAACCCGTTCCAGATGACGTCGACGGACGCGACGTCCATCCCGCCGGCTTCGAGGTACGGCCGAAAATCACGGCTCCCGTACAGGTTCTCTCCCGAGCACACCGGCATTGGGGCGACGTGCCGAACGTGCGCGAGCGCGCCCGGATCGAACAGGTCGACCTCCAGCCACAGGAGGTCGAAGGGCTCGAGCACCCGCGCGACCCTGACGCAACCCTCCGGCTCAAGATTGAAGTTGAGATCGACGATCGGTCGTGCTGCCCCGCCAGTTCCCTCTTCGAAAGCCTCGAGCAGGCGAACGAGCGCGTCGGCAATCTCGGCTGCCTGGAGGGTCCCGCCTCCTTCGTTGAAGCCCGGCATGAGCACCCTCGGCTCCTCGCCGGGAACGACGACGTTGGTCTTGAATGCCGCGAACCCCTGCTCGACGACCTCGCGGCCGAGCGCCGTGACGTCCTCGTAGGAGCCGAGCTTCGGCGTCCCGGTCGCCTCCCAGGCGCGGGCGCGCGTCGTCCCGCAGTGCGACCAGTACATCGGGATGCTGTCCCGTGTGGGTCCGCCGAAGAGCTCGTAGACAGGGACGCCGAGCGCCTTCGCCTTGAGGTCGAGAAGCGCGTTCTCGATGCCCGCGAGGGCTTTCGCGATCACCGAGCCGGGGCTCTGGCGGGTGGCACGGTAGAGATCCCAGTAGATCGCCTCGACCGGCCTCGGGTCACGGCCGACGATGAGCGGGGCGAGATCCTCGACGATACCTGCGAGGCCGCGCGGAGAGCCGTGCGAGTCGGTGATCTCGGCCCACCCAACCGTCCCGTCGTCCGCCGTCGCCTTGAGGAAGATCCACGGTCGCCAGCCGGCGTCGCAGAAGAGCGTCTCGAGACTGGCGACCCTCACGAGGCCGGAGCATACGGGGGACGCCCGACCGTGGGCAGCGCCGCTCGGCCGCTCGCCACAAGACGTTCGGCACGCTCCCAGTCGTCCTCGTCGTCCACGTTGAAGCCCTCGTACCCCTCGGTGAAGAACGGCGCGACGACCCTGCCCTCACGTGTCCCAGTCTCCGCGACGACGCGCATCCACGCGATCTCGAGCGCGCTGTTCTGGACATAGACAGGCGGAAGGGCCTGGTACTGACCAGCGTGCCATGTGACCTCGAGATGCGACTGGTCGAGGAGTGGGCGCATGAGCCGCCCGTTTTCCTCGAGCACCCAGGTCTTGCCGGGGTGCTGCTTCACGGGCTCCACCGCACGCAGCGAGTCGGCCTCGGCTGTGGCGAGGAGCTGATCGAGCCCGCGGCGAACTGCGGCTGGGCCTCTGAACGGGTTGGTCGCGCGAATCAGCGCGAAGAGGTCGTACTGCTCGGGCATCGTCTCGAGCGTGAAGCGGAGCCACTCGATGTCAGGCGAAGTGGACGTCGCGTACTCGGGCGGCCTGAGAAAGGGCACGTCCGCGCCGTACCAGCGGGCTACACCCGCGATCTCCTCGGAGTCCGTCGACACAACGACGCGCTCGAAGACGGCGCTCTGTAGTGCCGTCTCGATCGCGTACGCGAGGAGCGGGTGGCCGGCGAGCCGGCGCACGTTCTTCTGCGGCACGCGCTCGGAGCCCGAGCGAGCCGGGACGAATGCGACCGCCGAGGGCGAGCTCACCGAAGCCCAGCCGCTGCGGCGAGCTCCGTCAGGGTCGGACAGGGGACGTCGAGCCTGTCCGCTGCGCGGAGCACCGCGCCGAGGATCGCATCGAGCTCAGAGTGACGGCCTGCAGCGACGTCACGGGCGGCCGACGTCGTCGTCTCGTCGGCCATCTCGTCGATGATCGCCCACTGTGCGGACGCACGCAGGCCGACGCCGTCTGCCTGGGCGACGGCGCACGTCTCGGCGATCCCGTACTCGAGACGCGGCCGCCAGACCGGATCGTCGCGCAACTCGCCTACGGTACGCCCGGACGCGGCGGTGGCAGCCGCGAGCGGGGCGATCCTCGCGAGCTTGTGCCACAGCACGCGCCTTTCGTTCTGGCCGATCCGCACGTCGAGGTTGGCCTGGCGGAGCAACTCCGCTACGGCCTCGACGTCGCCGCGCGGAAGCCTCTCCGAGGCGATGGTGATGACCGGGGACGGCGTGGCCTCGATGATCTGAACACGCCCTGCGCGGTACGCCTGAAAATGCGAGATGGTGCCGGCGGCGACGCGGTCGCCAAATCGCGCTCGAAGCGTCTCCATGTGCTCGAGGCCGTTGAGCAGCGGAACGACGACGCCTTCGGAGACCACCGCCGGGTCGATCCGCTGGATTGCCTCCTCCAGCATGGGCGCCTTCACCGTCACGAGGAGGAGGCCCACCGGTCTCACGAGCTGCTCGGCGACCTCGACGCGGGCTGTGAGGGTTCCATCGCGCGACTCGACCACGAGCCCCGCGAGCGCGATGAGGCCAGCAGCCTCCGCGTGCGTGACGCAGATCGTGTGAATGCCGGCATGGGAAAGCCGCGCGGCCAGAGAGCCTCCGACGGCGCCGGGGCCGAGGACGGCGACGGTGCGGTTCATGCCTTCATGGGGTCGGTGACCAGATTCACGACCTTCAGATCGGAATACACGTCGAGCGCCTCGACCCCTGCCTCGCGCCAACCCGTCCCCGAGTCCTTGACGCCGCCGAAGCCCATGTGCGGCTCGGAGCCGTGCGTTCCGGCGTTCACCACCACGACGCCCGCCTGGACGCGCTCGGCGAAGCGCATCGCTCGATGGACGCTTGCGGTATGGATGGCGGCCGTGAGTCCATACGACGAGTCGTTGACGAGCGCGATCGCCTGCTCGAGGTCTCGGACGCGGTAGAGAACCGTCACCGGCCCGAACAGCTCGGTTCGAGAGAGCTCCACGTCGGAGGCCGCATTCTCGACCACGGTGGGAGCGAAATACCATCCCGGCCGGTCGAGCCGATCGCCGCCGCACAGCACTCTGGCCCCCGCGGCGCTCGCTCGGCGAACCGCGTCAGAGATCCTGCTCAAGCTCTCCTGGCTGATGACGGGTTGCGGCTCGAGATCTCGCACTGCGGCGAGCAGACGCTCGCGGAAGGCATCGTGGACATCTTCGAACACGACGAGTCGACTTGCCGAGGCACAGCGCTGCCCTGCGTTCGAGAACGCAGACGCCAGCGCCCAGCGAGCCGCCGAGTCGAGGTCGGCGTCATCGCAGACGACGAGAGCGTTCTTGCCGCCGAGCTCGAGACAGACCTTTGCCAGTCGCCGGCCCGCCGTCTCG
The DNA here is from genome assembly GCA_029865325.1 of Thermoleophilia bacterium. Lineage (GTDB taxonomy): Bacteria > Actinomycetota > Thermoleophilia > Gaiellales > Gaiellaceae > GMQP-bins7. The sequence continues at coordinate 86 of JAOUHF010000032.1, read as the reverse complement.
TTGATCCAGCGCCCGGTCGCAGCGGACCCGGTAAAGCTGACGAGATCGACCTCGGGGTGATCGACGAGCGGGGCTCCAGCGTCCGA
>JAOUHF010000119.1 GCA_029865325.1 Thermoleophilia bacterium | reverse complement strand
ACCGAGGGCGAACAGCACGGTGAAGTAGTCCGTCGGGTAGCCCATCGCCTGGTAGATCAGGCCGGAGTAGAAGTCGACGTTCGGGTAGAGCTTGCGCGAGACGAAGTACTCGTCCTCGAGCGCGATCTTCTCGAGCTCGAGCGCGATATCGAGGAGCGGGCTGCGACCCGTGACCTCGAAGACGGCGTCGGCCGTTTCCTTGATGATTCGGGCGCGCGGGTCGTAGTTCTTGTAGATCCGATGCCCGAAGCCCATGAGGAGCACCTCGCCTGCCTTGACGCGCTCGACGTACGCCGGGACATGCCGCACATCGCCGATCTCGGCAAGCATCCGCAGAACCGCCTCGTTCGCCCCACCGTGAAGCGGGCCGTACAGCGCCGCTGCCGCGCCGGCAAGTGCGCTGTAGGGATCCACTTTGCTCGAACCAATGGAGCGCATGGCACTCGCCGAGCAATTCTGCTCGTGGTCGGCGTGCAGGATGAAGAGCACCTCCAGGGCGCGCTCGAGCACCGGATCGGCCGCGTATCGGGGCTCGGCCATGCGAAACATCATCGAGAGGAAGTTCCCGGCGAAGCTGAGGTCGTTGTCCGGATACACGTACGGCAGACCACGCGCGTGGCGGTAGGTCCAGGCCGCGAGGGTCGGAACCTTCGCCACCAGGCGCTTCGTCTGTAGGAGTCGGTTTTCGAGATCATCCACCTGCGACGCCTCCGGATAGAACGTTGAGAGCGCGGCGACCGCCGAGATGAACATCCCCATTGGATGGGCGTCGTAGCGGAAAGACTCCATGAGCGCCTTCAGGTTTTCGTGCACGAACGTGTGGTGGGTGATCTCGTCGGCCCATGCGTCGAGCTCGGTGCTCGTCGGAAGTGCACCGAAGAGCAACAGGTAGGCCGTCTCGAGGTACGTGCTCTCCTCGGCGAGCTGCTCGATCGGATACCCGCGATAGCGCAGGATTCCCTGATCGCCGTCGATGAACGTCACCTCGCTCCTGCAGGAGGCGGTATTGAGGAAAGCGGGGTCGTAGCTCATGAGGCCGAAGTCGTCCTCGTCAACCTTGATCTTTCGGAGATCTGTGGCGCGGATCGCGCCGTCCTCAATCGGGATCTCGTACGCCAGTCCTGTGCGGCTGTCGTTGACGGCCAGGTTGTCAGCGGCCATGAATTCTCCTCTCGTCGCGCGGTGGACGTGTCGAATTCTGAGGGCCGCCAGTCCCGCGCACATCGCGGGCGGCGCGGATGCGCACTTCGTGGAACTACGTAGACGCGGTTACATCCGCGCAGCTGTGTCGTCGACCGCCGCCTTGACGTCGTAGTAACGTCGCCGCGCCTCCTCGAGGGTGTCGCCGATCGCGGTGAGGCCGATCCGGCCGGCGACTGCGATGGCGCTGATCATGTGCAGCACGACGCCGGTCTCGCGCCCAGTGTCCCAGCCCAGCCCACGCTCGGCCACGACATCGAGGAGATCGTCCGGCGTGAGCGACCGGTACGCCGGCGAGTCCAGATGGTCGGTCGCCGCGTAGTGCTTGATGTCGCCGAGCCGAGTCCGGTACTCCGCCGCGAGCGGGTCGTACACACCATCGGTGAGGGTGGTCAGAGCAAACAGCGGATGCGTGGTACCGCCGCAGCGAAGGTTGATCTCGAGAGCGTATGGACGCCAGCGGCTTCGTTCCTTGACCGCGGCGAAGTCGACGGCTGCCCGGCCAATGACGCCTTCCCGAACGAGGCGCCGCCCGACCTTCAGCGACTCTGCAGCGATGTGCGCCGCGTACTCGGCATCGGCAGGGAAGTGGCACCCGAAGTACGTGTGGCCGTGCAGTCCCCCGAGCACCTGATCGTGCGTGGACATGACGTCGACCTGCCCAGCCGGACTCATCCGAAGCTGGACGCTGGGGCTCCTGAACACCTCTCCGTCGATGCGCTCCTCGACGATGCCGCCTTCGTCGTCGAGCGCGGCGAGGTACTGCTCCACGCTCAGCTCCTCATCCTCCAACTCGATCGCAGAGTTCAGATCGCGGCCGGCACGCTCGAGGTCGAGCAGCGCGTTCCCCAGGCCACTCACGCCCTTGTCGAGCTTGAGGACGGCCCCGCGTGCTCGAGGGCTCCGAGCGCGAAGCTCCTCGAGAGCGGCCGGCAGATCAGCGGCGCCAGCGACATCCAGACCGACCGGATGGGGAACGTCCTCCTCGGCGAACACCCGGCGACTGCCGGTCTTCGAGCCGAGCCAGTTGAGATCCGGATCGCTTCCATAGATGGGGATCGCGAGAGCCTCTGCGAGCGCCACCTCGTCGGCGGTCATGCAGAACGGGAGGATCATCGCGAACTCGGGGTTCCCGACGAGCTCCTTGATCCGCCGTATCGCGCCAGGCCGCGCGAGAAGCTTGCGCGAAAGTGGCTCGTTGCGGCCGTCGACGAGCGAAACCGCCACGAACCGGGTACGCGCCTCAGGTGTGTCGAGCTCGGGGACGAGGCCGAAGTAGTAGTCGAGCACTCGCTGGTGGATCGGCTGCGATGTCACGTAGATGACCCGCGACTGCGGCGCGCGGAGGAGGCTCAGCACCATGCAAAGAAACCGCTCCTCATACGCAGGGAAGACGGGGATCAGCTGGTCCGGCACGTCGAAGCTGATCGAGTGGACGACGACGACTGTGCGCTCGACGTCGATCGAGCGCAGTGTCACTGTCGGCCAGAAGTCTCGAAACGTAGCCTGGAGCTGGGCGAACGACGAATCGGCCACGGGTGGACGCTACTTCAGGAGCCACCTGGGTTGCTAGCGTGGATCCGTGGCGATATCGCTCGAAGACCGAGTGCTGGCTGTCGCGGGAGGTGCCGGCAACGTAGGCCCGACCGTCGTTCGCCGCCTCGCCGAAGCGGGCGCATTGCTCTCTGTAGCCGGACGTGAGGCCGGTCCCCTCGAAACCTTGCGGGCCGATATCGGCGAAAGCGTCGAGCCGGCTGTGGTCGATCTACTCGACCCGAAGGGAGCGCACGAGTGGGCCGGGGGCGTCGCCGGACGGCACGGGCGGGTCGACGGGCTCGTCCACCTCGTCGGCGGCTGGCGCGGCGGTACTCCGATCGAGGACGCGCCGCTCGAGGACTGGGACTTCCTGAGCGGTCTCCTCGTACGCACGCTGCAACATGCAACGCAGGCGTTCGCGCCCCACCTACTCAAGGGCGGCCGCGGGCGATTCGTTCTCATCTCGGCCGGCCAAGCACAGACACCGACACATCCGAATGCCGTGTACGCGTCCGCGAAGGCGGCGTCGGAGACGTGGACGCTCGCTCTCGCCGATCGCTTCCGGGGCACCGGTGCGACCGCGAACATCGTCGTCGTGGGCGCGATCGCCACTCCCGCGATGCGCGCCGAGAGCCCCAAGAAGGACTTCTCGACGTTCACGCCCGCGGAGGAGATCGCAGAGGTGATCGCCTATCTGTGCTCGGATGCCGCCGCGTCGATGAACGGCCAGCGCGTCACGCTTCGCGGCGCCGCGTAGACCCCTAGAGGTTCCAGCCTCCCGCGACCTCGAGCACCTGCCCCGTGACGTACGCCGCACCCGGGGAGACGAAGTACAGGACGGCCGCAGCGACCTCCTCGATGCGCCCCTCTCGGCCGGCCGGTATCTCGCCGAGCGGCTTCGTTGCAGAGTTCTCGATCACCCCGGGCGCGACGACGTTCGCCGTGATGCCGTTCGCCGCCTCTCCGCGGGCAATTGCCTTGGTCAGAAGCACGACACCGGTCTTGGCAATCGCATACGCGGTCATGTTTGGCCGCGCGACGAGGTTCTGTGCCCCCGCATAACCGAGGTTGACGATCCTGCCTCCACCAGCCGAGCGCATGAGCGGAACTGCAGTGCGACACGTCGCGAGCGTCGCGTCCAGGTTGGTCGCGAAGACGTCGTCCCACTCTTCGAGCGAGAGCTCGTCGAGCGGACGATAGACGTAGTTGCCGACGTTGTTGACGAGAACGGCGAGGCTGCCGAGCTCGTCGTGAGCCTGCTCGACGAGAGCCGCTGCAGCAAGTCGATCCGTCAGGTCCGCCTGGAGCGTGATGGCGCGCGCGCCGAGGGCTTCGATCTCCGCCCGCGTGGCCTCTGCTTCTGGGGCGGAGCGCCTGTGGTGCACCGCTACGTCGTAACCGTCTCGCGCGAGCGCAAGCGCGATCCCGCGACCGATCCCGCTCGCCGATCCCGTTACGAGGGCGCCGCGGCTCACCGTTCGAGCGCTCGGTGTGCCAAGCGCTCACGCCGCATCTGCAGCAGCGGCAGCACAGCGAGGGTGCCGAGCGTCAGCCAGAGGTAGGCGACGGGAGAGTCGAGCACGAGGCAGAGACCCAGGATGGCGAGCTGCGTCGAAAGGCCGAAGTTTGCGAGCACCTTCACCGTGATCCGATCGTTGTAAGCCAGGATCACCGCCTCGTCCGAAGACTCGCCCGCGGATACCCGCTCGAACCTCCTCGCGGAGAACGCACGGACAGCGTGGTCCTGCGGTGCAAACACCGCGCCGTAGACCCGTCCAAGCACCTGCTCGACGCGGCCTCCCAGCGGAGCCGGGGGCTGCTTCGCCTCTCCGCGAACCTCCCGATACAACTCCGAGACGTTGAAGTCAGCGGCGAGGACGAGGGTGGTCGCCAGGAATGCGACGAACGCGAGCCAGGGCCGTCCCGTGGCGTATCCGAGTGCGGCGAAAACGGCTGCGTTCACGACGAGGTCTGCCTCGGTGTCGAGGTACCTGCCCGTGAGCGTCACCCGCCCGGAGATACGCGCGAGCTGACCGTCGGTGTTGTCGAGCAGTGTCTTCAGCTGCAACAGGAGCGCAGCCAGGACGAGTTCGCCGCGGACGAGCACAGCGGCGGCGAGAATCCCGGCTGCCGTATTGGCCAGGACGATCGCCGGCGGCGAGATCCGGGCTCGAAGGAAGAGCGGTGCGAGGAGACGCGCAAGCGGGCGAAATACGATCTCGAGGACGAACTCCCGTCCGGCGCGTCGCTCGTGCGTGCGCGCATTCGTCGGGACGGGCGCGCTCTCCGTGCAAATGGTCATCCGGTGTCGTCGATGGTAGATACTGCCGCTGTGGCATCCGCGGATTGGAGCGAGGTCGACGACGCGCTCGAGCGCACGTTCCAGTTCGACGATTTCGTCGCCGCACTCGCATTCGTGAATCGAGTGGGCGAGCTTGCCGAGGCGGAGAACCACCACCCCGACATTGCGATCCACTACAACCGCGTGACGCTTCGCTGGTGGACGCACACGGCCGGCGGAATAACGGTTCGAGACCGCGACCTCGCCGAGAAGACGAGCGGCCTCGCTGCCTAGCCCGACGCCTTCACGACGACGACCGGGCACTCGGCTCGATCGACCACGTATCGCGAGACGGAACCGAGGAGTGCGGCCTTGAACCCCGAGCGCCCGTGAGAACCAACAACGACGAGGTCGGCCTCCGCACTCTGCGATACCAGCACCTCGCCGGGATCACCCTCGACGAGTAGCCGCTCGAGCTCGACCACGTTGGCCGACTCCGTGTTGACTGCGTCCGCAATGGCGGCGTCGAAGTCCGCGCTGGCGGCTTCACGCTCTGCCTCGAGGTAGCCGGGGAGGTCGACAGTGGGCATCGCCATCATCCCCGGGTCTCCAATGGGCGCAGCGGGGACATACGCCCACGCATGAACGGCGACGAGCTGCGCGCCTCGGAGGCCCGCTTCTTGGGCAGCCCAGCGCAGCGCTTCGTGGGAAGCGGCTGATCCGTCGACCCCGACGACGATCGTCCCGGACACCCCTCAAGCGTATCCTGCCCTGGCGTCCAAGTGACAACTTGTTACTTGACAGGAGGCCGGCTCGAGGCTTTACCTTGGACGCTTGTAACAAGTTGTCACTTGGATAAGGTGGCCGCGTGAACACCGGCGCTCGCGTGACCGTCTACGAGGTCGGGCCGCGCGACGGGCTCCAGAACGAGCCGGGGGTGCTCG
>JAOUHF010000031.1 GCA_029865325.1 Thermoleophilia bacterium | reverse complement strand
GGTCTTGACGGTGCTGAGGCTGATGAAGAGCTCCGCGGCGATCTCGGCGTTCGTGTGCCCGCTGGCCACCGCGACGAGGATCTCCTCTTCCCGCGCGGTGAGCGGCTCACGGGGTTGGACCGGCGCTCGCGCGCGATCGATGGAGGAGAACTCGGCGAGGAGACGCGCCGTGATGTTCGGCGCGATCAGCGCATCGCCGTCGGCAGCAGCATGGATCGCCTGGATGAGGAGCTCGGGGCCGGCGTCCTTGAGCAGAAAACCGCGCGCACCGGCCTTCAGCGCGCCGTGCACGTACTCGTCGAGGTCGAACGTCGTGATCACGACGACCGCCAGCGGGTCGGGGACGCCGTGACCGGCAAGCTGCCGGGTCGCCTCGATCCCGTCCAGCTCGGGCATCCGGATGTCGAACAGGCAGACGTCAGGGCGAAGCCTTCGGGCCAGGGCCACGGCGGCACGCCCGTCGGCGGCCTCACCGACGACCTCGATGTCAGGCTGGGCGTCGAGGATCATGCGGAGCCCGGTCCGGATGATCTCCTGGTCGTCGGCGATGAGCACCGTGATGCTCATGCGGGTGACGCTACCCGCGGCATCACGGCAGCGACCGTCCAGCCGCGGTCCGGGCCGGGCCCTGCTTCGAGTGTGCCGCCGAGCAGCGTCGCCCGCTCGGTCATGCCCGTGAGGCCGTAGCCCGCGATGCCCGATCCCGACCCGCTCGCGCCGTCGTCCTCGACGGTGAGCCGCACCGAGGCGTCGTCGCCGACGATGCGAACCGTGATGCAGGTTGCGTCGCGCGCGTGGCGTGTCGCATTCGTGATCGACTCCTGCGCAATGCGGTAGATCGCCGCGTCGACCGACGGTGCGAGGTCGTGAAGATCGCCTTCGACAGCCACCTCGATGCGAGGCGGTCCGTCGAACGCGCGGGCGAGCTCCTCGATGGCCACCACGCCCGGCGTCGGCGCGAGGTCGGCATCCTCTCCCTTGCGCAGGACACCGACGATCAGCCGCATCTCCGCGAGCGCCCGCGAGGCTTCGTCCTCGATCACCGCCAGCGCATCGGCGGCGGCGTCCGGGTCGGTCGTCGAAAGGTAGCGCCCGGCCTGGGCACGGAGGATGACGGCGGACACGTGATGGGCGACGCTGTCGTGCAGGTCGCGGGCGAGCTGCTCTCGCTCCCGCAGCTTGACCTCCTCCAGGCTGCGCTCGCGTGAGACGACGAGCGTGCGAACAGTCACACCGACCGCGGCTGGAAAGAGCAGGATCACGACCCCCACGATCGCCTCGCCGAAGCCGTTGAAGCCGCCGGCGGTCGCGAACGACGCCGACGCGAGCATGAATCCGAGGCCGATGACGACCTCGCGACCCGAGCCCCAGCGGAAGAGCGCGTACGGGAGCAGCACAACGAACGCGGTGGCGTAGAGCCCGGGCTGCCGGACACCCGCGACGAGCGCTGCCGCGTCCATCACAGCCAGCGACCCGAACGCGATCGCGACGGCCGCAAGCGGGTGGGTACGGCGCCAGAGCAGCGTGAACACGAGCGCAACGCAGACCGCGAGCGCAAGCGGCCGCCAGACGACGTCGGGCCGGAGGACTCCCTCGGCGAGCGCTGTCGGCACGAGCACGGCGACCAGCATCCAGTCCCGCCAAACACGCTTCGGCGCGTGTGGTGCCCGGGGCTCGGCCCACATCTGACGGAGGGAATTGCTGACCACGGACGGAGCGTAACTCTCCGTTCTCGCCGGCGAAATCGGGCGAAAGGACGAGATGAAGACCGTCCAATCGGCCGCCCCGAATCGGACCGGAAAGCCGATGTGCCGGGCCTCGCCGAAGCCCCTTATGGAGTTGGTCAGTCACCGACTGGCAGCCAGAAAATGCCGAGTGGAAGGTACGCCGATGTCGAGAGCTCTCTATCTGATCGGTGGGTTCGCAGCCCGCCGCCCGTTCACCGTCATCGCTTCGTGGCTCCTTGCCGCCACGCTCATCGTCGTGGCCGCGAGCGCCTTCGGCCAGCGCCTCAGCGACGCCTTCACGGCACCCGGACTCGACTCGCAGAAGGCGACGGACTTGCTCGCATCAGTCCGGTCCGATCAGGCGGGGCTCACGGCCCAGGTCGTCGTGACGCCACACGGCGCCGGCGTCACGTTCCGCAACTCGGCCGCTGCCCGCGTCGCTCTCGCCCACCTCGAGGAATCGATCGCCGGACTGCCCCACGTGCTTGGAACGACGGATCCGGCAGGAGACCTCGGTGACGGAGCCGGAGCCGAGCGGCTACTCGGGGAGCTATCCGCGAACGGGCGGGTCGCCATCATCCGCGTCCAGTACCCGGAGATCGAAAGCCTCTCCGCCGACGATCTCACCAACCTCAAGGACCTCGTCGCCGGGTCTCGAGCGGGATCAGCGCTCCAGATCGAGGCCGGCGGGGACCTCTTCGCGGCCTTCGAGGCAGGGGAGACGAACATCGGCGAGATGATCGGCCTCCTCGTTGCGGCGATCATCCTCCTGCTCGCATTCGGCTCGATCATCGCCATGGGCCTGCCGATCGGCATCGCGCTCTTCGGCATCGCCGTCGGAGCCAGCTCGATGGGTCTCCTTGCCTATCTCGTGGACGTTCCCAGCTGGGCGCCCGTCCTCGCGAGCATGGTCGGTCTGGGGGTCGGGATCGACTACGCCCTGCTGCTCGTCACCCGGCACCGGGGCTTCCTCGCCGACGGCCTGACGGTCCAGGAGTCGGCCGCCCGCGCGGTCTCCACCGCCGGCCAGGCCGTGGTCTTCGCCGGCGGCACCGTGATCGTCGCGATTCTCGGTCTCGCGGTCGCCGGTATCCCGGCCATGACGGCTGCAGGAATGGCGGTCGCCCTCGTCGTGCTGATCATGGTCCTGGCGTCGATCGCGCTCGTGCCGGCACTCCTCCGCCTGGCAGGGCAGCGAATCAACGGGCTCCGACGACGGCTCGATGTTCCCCCGAGAGGCGCGAAGGCCGAGCGGCGCTGGGAGCGCTGGGGCACGCATGTGTGCCGGCACCCGTGGCCGTACGCCGTCGGCGTCGCGGCCGCCCTCGTCGCGCTCACGGTGCCGGTGCTCGGCCTCCACGTGGGCATGCCGGACGACGGCTCGCTGCCCGGGAGTCGCACCGAGCGTCGCGCCTACGATCTCGCTGCAGGCGGGTTCGGCCCGGGTTTCAACGGCCCGCTGCTCGTCGCCGTCGATGCGTCACGCAACCCGTCCGTCGTCGGCCCGCTGCGCAACGCCATCGCCGCCGATCCAGGCGTTGCGGCGGTAGCGCCCACCGAGATGCACGGCGGGATCGCGACGCTCGTCGTCTTCCCCACGAGCGGCCCCCAGGACGACGCGACGTCTGCGACGTTGCGACGACTCCGTGAGCACGTCCTCCCGCCTGTTCTCGAGGACGGTCGGGCCGCCGCGCACATCGGCGGGCGCACGGCGAGCTTCATCGACATCGGCCAGCGCGTCCAGGATCGGCTCCCGCTCTTCATCGCCGCGGTCGTCACCCTCTCGTTCCTGCTCCTGACGCTGGTCTTTCGGTCAATCATCGTGCCGCTGAAGGCTGCGCTCCTGAACCTGCTCGGCGTCGGCGCCGCCTACGGCGTGCTCGTGATGGTGTTCCAGTGGGGTTGGGGGGCCGGTCTGATCGGCCTCGAGTCGAAGGTGCCGATCGTCTCGCTCCTGCCGATGTTCATGTTCGCGATCCTCTTCGGTCTCTCGATGGACTACGAGGTCTTCCTCCTCTCCCGCGTTCGCGAGGAGTACCTTGCCTCGGGCGACAATCGCCAGTCGATCGTCCGTGGCATCTCGAGCACCGCGAGGGTGATCACCTCGGCGGCGTTGATCATGATCGCGGTCTTCCTCGGCTTCGTCCTCGGCGACGACCCCGGCACGAAGATGTTCGGCCTCGGTCTTGCGATCGCGATCTTCATCGACGCCACGCTCGTGCGGATGATCCTGGTGCCGGCCACGATGAGCCTCCTGGGCGACGCCAACTGGTGGTTTCCTCGTTGGCTCGATCACCGGCTGCCGTCCATCGAAGGCGCCCGCTCTCCGATCAGCTCCTCGTCGCCGGCGTAGCGGGCGCGCCGCTGCCCCGCATCCACCGCCATGGCCCACGAGCCCTGAACCCGTCTGGAACCCAGCCGGCCGCCCCACTTCTTTCTGCGGGCAGTAGAGCGACACGTGAAGCGAGATATCCTCCCCCTCCTGGGCAACGCCCCCTAACGTCGCCTGACGCCGCAGATGGCCCGAGAGTTCGCTGCTTTCCTGGTGTTGCGGTGAAGCCCTCTAACGGACTCGAACCGTCGACCCCCCTCCTCACCATGGAGACTCGAGTGTGAAGTGGCCGTCGCCCGGCGCTGCATCGCGTTGCCCCATCGGTCTGTTCAGATAGCTAAGACCTCCGAGGACAACGGAGCGCAACCCGTCGCAACGGCTGTGTTCACATTCTGGTCACATCGCCGTACTCGCTAGCCGCACCGTTTAGGGGAAGACGTGCAGAAATGCGGACAAGTACGGATTCACATCTTCGTGAAAGTGAGATAATTGGACAAAGATCGAAATACGGAGGACGCGATGCAGGTTCCAAGCCGAGAGGTTTCCGCAGTTGACCTGGCAGGGCTGTTCAGGGCGCTCGCGGACCCGAATCGGCTCGCCATCTTCGAACTCGTGCGCGAGCGCGGCAGCGGGGTGCACACGGTCGAGGAGGCGGAGAACAGCATCTCGAAGATCGCGCGCGAGTTCGACCTCTCGCTCTCGACCGTCTCCCACCACCTGAAGGAGCTCCGGAACGCCGGGCTGATCCACTGCGAGAAGCACGGCCAGACGGTCTACTGCACCCCCGTGCCGGGGGCGCTCGAGGCGATCGCGAGCTTTCTGGGCGAGGCGAAGGAATAGGAATGGCCTCTCTATTTCACCTGGGATTTCGATACTTGTACAAGTTTATGAGGAAGGAGGAAGCAATGCTCCAGTACGAGGCACTCGAGCACCTCGCCCATGAGCGTGGCGACCAGCTTCGGCGAGACGCCGTCGCAGAGCGGCGCGCACGCGAATTCCAGGCGGGGCGTCCCGACAGGCATCCGGGCCACCGGCCACGCGTTCGACACATGCACGCGATACGACCCGAGCGTGCCGCGAAAGCCCGCCGTCAGAGCCGTGCAGTTGTCTGCTGCGGCTGGGAAGGAAGGTGATCACTGTGTGTATCGAGCTCACGAAGAGCGGCACGTCCGAGTCGACCGAGGGCGGCGGAGGCGAGGATGAGCTCCGGGCGCTGGCACGACGGAACGTGAGTCGGGTGCGCGACTTCCGGCTACACCTGCTGGCCTTCGTCGTGGGGACGACGATCCTGGCGGCCACCTGGGCCTTAACCGAGTACCTCGAGGCGGATGGGTGGCCGAAGCGCTTCGGCGACGGCGACGCTTCCGGCACGTGGCATATCTGGATCTTCTACGTGGTCGGCGTTTGGGCCGTGTTCGTCGCCCTCAAAGGCGTCGGTGCGTACGGCCGTCGCCGGCCGCGCGAGATGGAAATCGAGCGAGAGCTGGAGCGGATGACTTCGCGCGGATGATATGGAGCACTGCACCCTTCATGGCAGATGCGCAGGCGACCAACGCAGCTCATTCCGAAGAAACCGAACCGAGTTTCCTCCGAAGGGGGGCGCGGGCCCCCGCGAGGCGATCCGCGGCCTCAAGCGCACCTCGCCCGCAACCTCTACCGCCAACTCGAGAACCCGCCAACGCCGACGTGACCAACATCGAAGCATGACTCGGGCACCCCGGCGGTCAGCAAGAACTCCTCGACCGCCGCGGCGAAGCCGTCGACGTCGGCCTCGCCGAGTGGAAGCGAGAGCGCGATGAAGCCGCGGCGCCCATACGAGAAGCCGCGCTCGAGCATGTGCAGGTGAAGGAGGGCGCGCAACTCTGCCGACTCGGGTACGTCGCCTTCGTTTCGCACGGGTCCCAGGGTGAAGTGCAGGCCGACGAGCGACCCGTAGCCGGTCGCGCAAAATGTGAGTTCGCGCTCGGTGGAGAAGGCGTTCAGCCGATCGCGCAGACGATCGCCAAGGTCGTTCAGGCGGCTGACCTCCGCTTCCGTCAGAACCTGCGTCAGGCCGGCGGCTCCCGCCGCCATCGTGAGCACGTCGTTGTTGAAGGTCCCGCCGTGCTGCAACGCGTCCGGCTGAGAGGGGTCGAAGCGGCGCATCAGCTCTGTACGCCCGCCGAAGGCGCCGAAAGAGAGACCGCCGCCGACGAACTTCGCAAGCGTCGTCAGATCGGGTTCGATCCCGAGCAGCTCCTGCATCCCGCCGTGCGAGAGACGCGCGGTCATCACCTCGTCGAACACGAGCAACACGCCGTGGGCGGTCGTCGCGTCGCGCAACGTGCGAAGGAATGCCGGATCGGCAGGAATCACTCCTGCTGCCCCTTGCAGCGGCTCGACGATCACCGCCGCCAGCTCGTGCGCGTGCTCTTCGACGAGCCGTGCGGCATCAGCGGTGTTGTTGTACTCGCCGATGACCCAGTTGAAGGGAGGGTTCAAGGGCGAGATGCCGTGAGCGAAGAGCAGGATGCCGCCGTGGTAGGCGCCGGCGAAGACGAGCATGCCTGCCCGTCCCGTGACGGCACGGGAGAGCGACAGCGCGAGGAGGTTCGCCTCCGTGCCCGAGTTGCAGAAGCGCACGAGCTCGATCGAGGGGAAGCGCGTGCAGATCGCCTGGGCGAGCACGGCTTCGTACCGGTTTGGGGCTCCGAGCACGAACCCGTCGGCGAGCGCGCTGCGGATTGCGTCCAGGATGACGGGATGCGAGTGCCCGTAGAGCCCCGCGGTGTACTCACCGAGGAAATCGACGTACTCGTGGCCATCAGCGTCGGTCACGCGCGCGCCCTCGCCGCGGACGATCGTCAGGGGGAAGGGCGGCTGGTGGATCGTCGTGCGCGTGTTCCCGCCCGGCATGAAGCGTGCCCGCTCTTCGTGGAGCCGGCGCGACTCGGGATTCGCCGCGACGTATCGCGCCTCGGCCTCTGCGAGCTGGGCCACAAGATCGACGACGGCGCGCATCATGCGATCCTACGTCCGCGCCGGATGGGCATGTTCCTATGACCGAGCAGCAACGCGTCAGTAGTTCACTGAGGCTGAAGATGCCGGATAAGCGCGAGGAGCGCTCCAACCACCTCTCGACTGTGGCGTTCGGTGCGTTGAGTACGCGGAAAGGCCTGCGCGGCGTCCGCCCTGGGAAGATCTTGGTGAACTCGGCATTCACCTCGTTCCACACCGGCCGGCGGATGGGAGTTCCCGCTTCCAGAGCTTCGTATCCACAGCGCCAACCCCGTTGGGCGGGAGCGAATGAGGCGCGCAATCGAAGCCATCGAGCGACTTCATTACCACTAACGCTTGCTATCTGCTATATTCATGGAGATATTTCTGATGGCAAAGATCAAGCACTCAGCCGTGTCAGATGCCGTGTTAGATTGGGCATTCCTCAATCGTTTACAGTCGCCAGGATACCTTGACTTCAGCGACGATTTTATCTGGAAACCCGCCCAGTATCTAGCAGTCGTAATTTAACCACTTATTCGATCCCAGGTGCGCCCATCCGTCGAACCCGCTTCGTTGAGCGGATTTTCGGTCTCCGGCTCGCCGTCTGTCCAAATAACGGCCAAGTCCGCGAGGATCTTCGCCTCCAGTCGAAGCGCCTGCGTTCGCTTCTCGGCTTCGTAGAGGTGGCGGTAGGTGCGCAGGAAGAGGGCGCCTCCGTCCGTGTGTCCGGCGCGCTCGGCAGCCACGGCGGGATCCATGCCCGCGGCAGCCATGAGCGAGCAAGCCGTGTGCCGGAGGAGGTGGAACGTGAAGCCGGAGTACACACTGGTGACTCCCAGAGCCGGCGAGTCGTTCGCCACGGCGGCCGCAACTGCTTTAGCCCACACTCGCGTGCCAAAGCCACTCCGTGTCCACTGCTTCCCCGTCGGAGTCGGAAAAACGAGAGGAGTCCCTGGAGGTCGAGCGACTAGCTGCTCCCGAAAGAGCTGAACCTCCGTAGGCGTGAGGTACACACGGCAATCGGCACTGGAATCGAGTCCAGGCCATACCCCCCGAATGGGGGGTGTGATCTACCCGTTCGGGGGATGCAAGTTCACCCTGTCAAGCGGGCAAGACCTGCGCCTGCAGCGCGTCTTCCCTAGTGGGCGGGCCAGCACAGCTTGGCGGCAGCGGTAGCCCGCCCAAGATGCCGATAGGAGAGATGTGAAGACCACGTCGCCGCTGCACGATCTGAGTCCCGAGCTGGCGCTTGTTGACGAGCGGGCCGCGGTCGATGCCCGCGCTGCGCTTTCCGATCCCAGTGTCACGCTCGACCGCATCCTGGTCGAGGCGTCCGCCTCGGCACGCGAGGTAAGAGCCGCGCGCCAGCGGATCTTCGAGCTGTCTGATGTCGAGCCACCCCAGCGTCGGCGGACGTACCGGCGACCGAAGCTCGTCGGTGCGTTTGCGACCTGGGCCGTCGTGGCGGTGCTCGTCGCGGAGTCGCGCATCCACACGCTCTTCTGATCGCCGAAGCTCATCCGCGGAAGATCGAGGAATCGCGGGCTGAACTAACGCGCGGGGGAGGCTGCCTCGCCCGCCGGCGTCGCGAGCTCCGAGGCCCGGCTTAGGCCGGGGTGGGTCCCGGGATGGCCCCGAGTTGCTGCATCATCGAGAGCGCGTCGAACACTCCCCAGTGCTCGTGGGCGAGACCGTCGTCGCCGAAGCGCGTGATGTCGATCAGCTGGACGTCAACGCTCTTCCCGGAGGGGGGCATGCCCATGAACTCGCCCTTGTGCGTGCCCGTCGCACGAATGCGAGCGACGGCCTTGTCACCGCTGACGAGGAGATCCTCCACCTCCATGCGAAGGTCTGGAAACGCCGCGCGGTACATGTGGAAGAGCTGCTTGACGCCTTCCTTGCTCCGCTCGAGCCCAGGCATCTCCTCGTGCTCGACGAAGTCCTCTGCAAGCAGATCGCCGAACCCGTCGATGTCCCCGGCGCTGATCAACTCGTACAGGCGCCCCATAGCGGCCGCGTGATCCATCACGTTCCTCCATTCCACGGTTGACGTCGGAGATCGTACGCTGCCACGGGCTGTGCAAAGAGCGCCGATTGAAGCAGCGAATCCAGGCACGAGACACGTCGCCCGCATGCGCGAGTGATCGGGAATGTTCCTCGAGCGCCTCTCGCCCACACGGTCGGAACTGCGTGTCTCTGGATGTCTCGGCGTCCTGAGACTCGGGGTGCAGGCGCGCCCCCGGGGTGTGGCTAGGTCATGATCGCTCACCATGGATACAGGAGGCTCACTAAAGGATTTGCCGACGATCGCACCCTTATGACCATGGGTGGCATGGAGTCCGACCTCGAAGAGCTGTACCGACGCCGTCAAGGTGCCTTCCAGGTGATGCTCGCGTCGGTAACGGGCAGTGTCGACAGCGCGCGCGATGTCGTGCAAGAGGCATTCGTACAGGCGCTAAGAGACCAGAACGGATTCCGAGGCGAGGGGTCGCTCGAGGCGTGGGTGTGGCGGATCGCAATCCGAGTCGCGATAGGGTCGAACGGGTCGCGCGAGCTGTCCGTCGACGAAGTGCCGGAGGTTGCGTTCGTCGATCAGAAAGCCGATCCAACGCTCGCAGCTGCCGTGCGAGAGCTGCCGCCGCAGCGGCGGATGGCGATCTTCCTGCGCTACTTCGCGGATCTGTCCTACGCCGAGATAGGCGAGACGCTCGGGATCGCCGAAGGGACAGTCGCAGCGACGCTGTCCCAGGCACACCGGCAGCTTGGCGCTGCACTTTCGACCAACGAGGTTTCGGCTAACGAGGTGATGGCATGAGCACGTACGAAGACACTCTGCTGGCCGCTCGGTTCTCCGCGCTCGCGCCAGAACCGCTGGCTGGGGACTGGGAGGAGATTCTGGACAGGGCAGGCGAGGCTCGGAAGGGGCGCCGGCCGCTCGCCGACGCGCTCCATAGCCGTCGTCGCCGGCAGCTCGTGGTGTTCGCTGCGGTGGCACTCGTGGTCGCCATAGGAGCGGCCTCGGCCCTTGCGATACGCGCCTACGTCTTCCACCAGGGCATCGTCGGCCTGGCCCCCGTGGGAGCGACTCCGAGCACTCCTGAGAAAGGTGAGCTCGTCCTCAGCTTCATGTTCGGGCACACGCTGGGAGACCCGGGAAGGTTCCAGGTGCGCGTGTACGCGGACGGACGGATGATCTGGCAGCGAGTCGGCGACTACTCCAGGACGGACGAGTACAGGGACTCCACCGGCTGGCTCGAGCAGCGGCTCACGCCCGAAGGTGTCGAGCTTGTCAAACGCGAGATGATCGCGACGGGGCTCGTCAACGGCGACAATCTGCACTTGCTGGGCGGGGAGGGACTGTATTTCGGCGAGCTCGACCTCCGGGACGGGGACCGACGCGTTCACGTCATTTGGGGCGATATCAGCGACCCGCACTCCGACGACGAGGCACGTGCCATGCCGACGCCGGAGCAGGCGAGCGCTCTCGTCCGGCTGGATGAGCGGCTCGAGGATCCGGCGTCCTGGCTGCCGGCAAACGCGTGGGAAGACCCGGAGATCAAGGCGTACGTGCCGTCCACGTACGACGTCTGCCTCGAGGGGATAAAGGGGCTCGGACTGTCTCGCGTGCTGGCATCGCTCCCGCCGCAGGCCGAGAACCTGCTCCGGGCGCAGGAGAACACGCCGTGGACGTACACGAATCTCGCAGGAACGCACGTCGCGTGGTGCTCTCAGCTGACGAACGACGAGGCGCGCGCGCTCGAACGAGTCCTCGAAGCCGCAGGCTTGGGTTTGCGCCCCACCAAAGACGTCTTCGGGCATGTGGTCCCCACCAAAAGCGTCTTCGGGCGCCACTTCGGAGTATTCGACATGGCCTACCACACCGATCCGACGGAGTTCTCGTTGGACTTCAATCCGGCGTTGCCGGATCAGGGGTGAGATCAGCGCTACGACGAGCTTCGAGATCCAGCTCACGAGAAGAGGCCCCGTAATGAGACCTCTTCACGCAGCGCTCGTAGCGCCAGTCGAGATGCGCGGCGCGGACGAGGTGTTGGATGGCTGGTAAGGGACGTCGGCGAGGAAGACATACCGTTCTAGGCACACCACGCACTCTTCCCTTGTATTAGCAACGTAACTCGTCACCGCTGAAAGCCGGTCTTCGGGGCCTTGTGATGGGTCTGCCGCCGCCGGCGCTGCGGCCGGGCTGTGTCCGGCTTTGGGGGCCCGGCGTGAGCCGGAGGCGAGCGACGGGGGCGGGCGCAGCCCGCAAGGCGGCGGCAGTGTGCCGGTGGGCTTCTATACCCGCCAGACGGGCGTGAGGCGGGCGGGGTCGAGGCGGTTGAGGCCGCGGGTGCCGGGGTTGACGGTCAGGTGGTCGAGGACCGCGGCGACGATGGCAGACTGCCCGCTGAGCGGGAGGGTCTGCCAGCGTTCGCGGAGGAGCGAAGGCGGAGGAGCGACGTCGTCCAGAAGTTCGGCGCACGAGGCCACGCCCTACCCGACGCCCCGCCGCGCGCCCGGCAAGACACGCTTGCCTCGGGCGCGACGGCGGGGCCTTCCGCGTGAGCCGCGCACTTAGCGGCCGAAGTCGTCAGGGTCAAAGAGCGCCAGCTGGCCGGCATGAATGAACGGGAGATCTGAGGGCTCTGAAACCTTCCTCCCCAGTTGCTTGTGCCCAATCTCGGGCGCCGGACCGGTGGTGCCGTCGCTCGCTAAGTCCGTGTTCTCTTCTGAATCGGGCTGAGCGGTCCGGCGACGAGGGTTCGATTCCTCGTTGTCCACCTGCTGTCCAGATGCAGAGTGGAATGACGTTGGAGGCAATGGGTCATCGTCGTCCTCTGCCGGGTCGCCTTCCTCCTGCAAGCACCGCGAAGAGTTGCCTCTGATGCGCACCAGTCGATTTGCGTCCGGCCTGCTTCGATCCCAGGTGCGCCCACTCTCCCCACTCCTCGAAAATGGCTTGAGCACGTTCATGTGATCCAAGGACTGAACGACGAGCGGCACGTCGGTATCGGGATCGAGGAGTCGAGAGTGCGGCGAACTACCGATGTTCCCCATGCCTACAGTCGAAGAGAGTGTTACAGCCAGACGAACGGTGGATTGTTGGGAGGCGGACTGACCCGAAATCAACCACAGGTGGAGAGCTCGACCGGCATTGGCCCGATGGTCTCGTGCTCCGACCTGCGCCGCCGCTTCGGCGAGGGAGGGGCAGCCGTCGACGCCCTGGCGGGGGTCTCGCTGGAGTTCCCGAAGGGAGAGCTGACGGCGATCGTCGGGCCCTCCGGCTCGGGAAAGTCGACCCTCTTGCACATCCTTGCCGGGCTCGACTACCCCACGGGCGGGTCGGTCTGGATCGACGGGATCGAGATCACCGCCCTCGATGATCGAGAGCTGACCGACCTGCGGCGGGACAAACTCGGCTTCGTCTTTCAGTTCTTCAACCTCGTTCCCGTGCTGAACGCGGAGGACAATCTCGTGTTGCCGGTGAAGATCGCGGGCAGGCGTCCCGACTGGGACTGGGTCGGAAGCTTGCTCGAGACCGTGGGCATGACCGATCGGCGTACCCACCGGCCGTCGGAGCTCTCGGGGGGGCAGCAGCAGCGGGTGTCGATCGCCCGCGCGCTCGTGACGCGGCCGGCGGTCGTGTTCGCAGACGAGCCGACGGGGAACCTTGACTCCAAATCGGGCGCCGACGTGCTCGGGCTGCTGCGGCAGGCCGTGGATGAGTTCGAGCAGACGGTGGTGATGGTCACGCACGACCCGCGCATCGCCTCTTACGCCGACCGGGTCATCGTCCTCGCGGACGGCGTGGTCACCCACGACGGGCGGGTGCAGTCGGCGGACGAGGTGCTCGCCCTGATGCAGATCGAATAGGCGATGTTCGCTCTGACCGTACGCGGCGTCGTCGCGCGCAAGATGCGCGGATTCCTGACGGCTCTGGCGGTCTTTTTCGGCGTTGCCATGATCGCCGGCACGTTGATGCTGACCGACTCGGTTAACAACTCGTTCGACGACATCTTCTCCGAGTCGAACAGCGGGGTCGACGTCAGCATCAAGACGAAGGAGACGATCGAGGACTCCCGCGGCGCTCTCCCGCCGGCCTTCGACGCCGGGGTGCTCGAGCAGGTGCAGGCTGTCGAGGGCGTTGCAGACGCGGCTGGCGGCATCTTCGACCCGACCGTTTCCGTCCTCGACGAGCAGGGGCAGCGGGTCGGCATTACCGGCCCGCCCCATTTCGCAGTCTCCGTCGTGCCCGACCGCTTCAGCCCCTGGAATTACTCGGACGGCCGTCCACCCGAGAGCGCCGACGAGATGGCGATCGACAACTTCACCGCAGAGCGGGAGGGCTGGACGGTCGGCGACACTGCGCGCGTCGCAGGAACGGGAACGGGAACGGTCAGGCAATACACGATCTCGGGGATCGCCCGCTGGGGCTCCGGTGTCGAGCTCCTCGGCGCCAGCCTCGCGATCTTGACGC
Organism: Thermoleophilia bacterium; assembly: GCA_029865325.1. Taxonomy (GTDB): domain Bacteria; phylum Actinomycetota; class Thermoleophilia; order Gaiellales; family Gaiellaceae; genus GMQP-bins7. Next base: position 11,524 of record JAOUHF010000031.1, on the reverse strand, counting down.
TGCCCGAGGCGCAACGGCTCACCGGCAAGCAGGCGAAGTTCGACGAGATCGCCGTCGCAGCCGAAGAGGGTGTCTCGCCCGAGGAGCTGAAGCTCGCCGTCCAACGAGCGGTCCCTGCCTCGCTCGAGGCCCTGACCGGCGAGGAGAACGCGGCCGACGAGTCCCAGGGGTTCAAGGAGGGCTTCGGGATCATCTCGAATGGTCTGCTCGCCTTCGGCGTCGTCGCCCTGTTCGTGGGAGGCTTCATCATCTTCAACACGTTCTCGATCACCGTCGCGCAGCGCACGCGGGAGTTCGGAATGCTACGGACGCTCGGAGCTCATCGGCGCCAGGTGCTCGGTGCGGTGCTGCTCGAGGCGGCGATCGTAGGGCTCGTCGCCTCGGCGCTCGGAGTCCTCGGCGGGATCGCGTTCGTCGCCGGCATCATCGCCTTGTTCCAGTCTTTCGGGTTGGATATCCCCTCGAGCGGGCTCGTCATCTCTCCGCGCACCGTCTGGATCGCGCTCCTCGTCGGTGTGCTGGTGACGATCGTCGCCTCGCTGGCGCCGGCGCGCCGAGCCACCAGGGTGACGCCGCTCGAGGCGCTCCGGGAGCCCGGAGGAAGCCGCCGCCCCTCGCGTCGACGCGCCACGGTGGGCCTCGTGCTCCTCGGCCTTGCCGCGCTCTCGATCGCCTGGGGGATGTTCGCAACCGACAGCTTCGGCTCGGCCTTCGTCTTCCTGGGACCCGGCATCCTGCTGCTCTTCCTCGGTGTTGCGCTCCTGAGCGGCCGCCTGATCGGCCCGCTGTCGGCACTGATCGGCTGGCCGCTCGAGCGCTTCGGTGGCGTCCCCGGGCAGCTCGCGCGCGAGAACACGCAGCGCAACAAGAGCAGGACGGCAACGACCGCTGCCGCCCTGATGATCGGCCTCGCGCTCGTCGTCTTCGTCGCCACCTTCGCTTCGGCGTTGAACAAGTCCCTGACCGAGGCCCTCGACCGGCAGTTCGCCAGCAACCTCATCCTCAGCAACAGCGACCAGTTCACGAGAATCCCCGCCCAGACCGCGGACGCAGTGCGCGGCATCGAGGGCGTGGCCGTCGTCTCCCCGGTTGCGCACGGTGACGCACGAGTCCAGGGCGTCTCGGGCACCCAGGCCGTGAGCGGCCTCGACCCGGAGAGCATAGCTCCCGTCTACACCCTCGACTGGCGCGAGGGCTCCGACGCCACGCTGGCGGAGCTCGGAGACAGCGGCGCCGTCATCGAGGCCGACTGGGGCAAGGACAACAACGTCGCGGTCGGCGATGTGATCCGCCTGACGACGCCGACCGGCAAGGACATCAGCTACACCGTGCGCGGCAGCGTCCGCGACAAGGCCAAGCTCGTGGTCGGCACCTTTGCCGTCTCACGGGGCAGCCTCCAGCGCAACTTCGGCGTCGACGGCGACAGCTACACGTTCGTCCGTTACACCGAGGGAGCAGACCCCGACGCGGTGCGCACCCGCATCGACAACGAGCTCGCCGCAGCTTTCCCGACCGTGGAGTCGCGCTCGCAGGCGGAGCTGGAGGCCGACAACCGCACGCAGCTCAATCAGATTCTCGTCCTCATCTACGCGCTGCTTGCTCTCTCAATCATGATCGCAATCTTCGGCGTCGTGAACACGCTGATCCTCACGATCCACGAACGCACCCGCGAGATCGGGATGCTGCGCGCGATCGGAACCTCCAGGCGACAGGTGCGGCGCATGATCCGCTACGAGTCGGTGATCACGGCGATGATCGGGGCGATCATCGGCGCCGGCATCGGACTCGCCCTCGCCATCGTCTCCGTGCAGGCGCTCTCGAGCGAAGGCCTCGTCCTCTCGATCCCCTACCCGCTGATCGTGACCCTGCTGCTCCTCGCAGCAGTGGCAGGCGTGGCAGCAGCCATCGCCCCTGCCCGCCGCGCCTCGAAGACCAACATCATCGAAGCGCTCCAGTACGAGTAGGCGTCACCGAAGGGTCGCCGAGTTGTCGCGCGGGTGACGAAGCGACCACCTCGAGCAGCACTTGCTCCGCCAACACACTCCTGAAGGCGAAGACATGTACGACAACCAAGGTCGCCGAGCCCGAAACGGAGCTGCCACCAGTTCGGTGCATGGGTCATTGTTGGCGCGGAGACGCCGGTGTGGACATGCCTGAGACGTTGCAGCTCACGAGAAAGGCGTACGAGACCGAGCTCCCGATCCTCGACTTCCGCCTGTCCAGGCGGGATCCCGCATTCCACCTTGGGTCAGGTGTGTCATCGGTGTCGGGCCTGCTCACTTCATGCTCCCCTCAGTGCTCCCCTCGTCGGGAGCGGGCCGACCCCCGTGGGTGACCCGACGTCTTCTCCCGGAGTGCTGGGAGCGGGAGTTCCGGGGTTCCGGGCAGCCGGTTCTTGGCCTGACCGGATCGGCGCACGCCCCGGAACGGTCCGCTGGGTGATAAGAAACCCGCGTGATCAGTCATCTGCGTCCCAGGATCGCCGCTCCGGACGCTTTGGTCATGGAGGGCGATCCGACCGATGACCTATCGACCCTGGGCACCGCTATCGCTGCCTTCAATTGCGGCGACCGTGTCCGTTAGAGGGTAGCTCGGGCGTTTCGTGAGGATCGAGCGCATCGAGGTCTTCGGCTACGACCTAACGTACGTCCACGGCAGCTATGTGATGTCTGGTGGTCGCGTCACTACGAGCCTGCCAAGTACGGTCGTGCGAGTTGTGACCGACGAGGGCACTGATGGTTGGGGCGAGGTTTGCCCTCTGGGGAGCACGTACTTGCCCGCTTTCGCTGGGGGCGCACGCGCCGCGCTCCGGGAAATGGCTCCCGCCCTGCTCGGCGCCGATCCATGCAACCTCGCCGTCATCAACGAGAAGATGGACTGGGCCTTGCTTGGGCACGGCTATGCGAAAAGCGCAGTGGACATCGCGTGCTGGGATGTCTTTGGCCGCGCGACGGCGCAGCCCGTTGCCACACTCCTGGGCGGTATCCGGCAGGAGAGCTACCCGCTCTACATCGCTGTTCCCCTTGGGCCCGCTGAGGAAATGGTGCGCTACGTCCTGGCACGGAAGGCCGAGGGCATCCACCACTTCCAGCTCAAGCTGGGCGCAGATCCGCAACTCGATGCCGAGCGCGTTGCGCGTGTGGTCGAGGCGACGGCCGACGAGGACATCGTCATCGCCGACGCGAATGGTGGATGGCGTCTGCAGGATGCCGTTGTCGCCGCCCGCCTCATGGAGGGTCTGCCGAGAACCTACTTCGAGCAGCCGTGCAGAACGCTCGAGGAGTGCCTTTACGTTCGGAAGCGCACCACGCTTCCGATGGTCTTGGACGAGGTGATCACCGATCTTCAGTCGCTCTTACGCGCGATGGCCCATGGCGGAATGGAGGCGATCAACCTCAAGATCAGCAGAGTCGGAGGTCTAACAAAGGCAAAGCTGATCCGCGATCTTGCCGAACAACTCGGGTTAAGGCTGACCATCGAGGACACCTGGGGTGGTGACGTCACTACGGCGGCGATCAGTCACTTGGCCGCGAGCACTCAGCCGGAGAGCCTCTTCACGGTGTCCTTCATGAACGATTGGTCGAAAGAGCATGTAGCGGGCCACCAGCCGCGCTCCAAGAACGGCGTCGGTCGAGTTTCGACCGGCGCGGGGTTGGGCATCAATGTGGACAGGAGCCTGCTCGGCGAGCCGATCTTTTCGGTCGAGGTCTGACTCGCTCGGGGCACTCCCGGTGTCCGTTGCAGCGCGCACCGAAAAGCGCGTCTATGAGGCGAAGCGTAGACGTGTCGTGGTCGGATACGTGCTCCCAATCGGTGCCCTCGCGATTGCGTTCGAGAGTTGGCCGGCCCGAACCGGGAGCTCACGGTGATGTAGGTGCCGAGACGACGCTGGCAGGCGCGCGAACGCTCCGGCACGAGGGTACGGCGACGATGCTGCTCAGTCTGCCGCAGAGTCCGACCGCGCCAGGGATCGACGAGCGAAGACATCCGGGTCCCACGTCCGCTCGGAGTCGGCTTCGCTGAAACTGGAGATCAGCTGTCGAATCTCCGGCGACATCGCATCGTCGTAACCCTGATCGTCATGTTCCTGATCCGTCGTCCCGCGCACGGCTAGATCCGTCCTCCGGTCATTCATGGCCGTCCTTCCAAACCACCCGCCGCGCTTCCCCCAGTCCCCGGACCGGGCGCGCTCCACTTCCCAGCAAGCGGAGCGCCGCCTCGATCAGTCCGGGTGTTTGCACGTCCCCCATCGCTCTCATCATGATTCACGGCACCCGGAATTCATCCATTTGGGGGCAAAGATCACTCGCCTGAGGGATTCAGCGCGCATCCACTCCTTTCCCCAGAGAGGCCGCTCGCCGTGCACGGTCGCTCGGAGTGCGTTCGCCCGTCGGGGCAGGAATCAGCCTCCCGCCGAGGTCGCCGCACGTGGTTCAGACCTGCAGAGCGACTCACCCCCTTTTGTAGGGGATGCGAAGAGGATGTCGTCCGGCGAGAGTCAAACAATCCCCAGATGAACACGGTGACTCCCCACTTCGCCGAGGCAGAGCTGCCAGCCTCGCGCCGGTACGACCTGAACTGGGGTCTGATCGGCGCACTCGGGGTGTGCATGCTGTTTTGGGCTGCGGCGACGTTCGGCCTCATCCTGGTTCTGTAATACGACGAGCGGGCAGCGCGCTCTGTGCCAAGAGCCAGGAGAGCAGGGTATTGGCGAAGGAGTTCTCGCTGGGGTCGTTCCAGAAGCCGCTAGGCGAGCGCTTCGGCCAGCTCTGGGCGCGCTTGGCCTTTGCGCGGCCATGCTCGTGTCCAGACGGCATCCTGCCCAAGCGGCGAGCGCACGGCGTCGCCCCGAGCAACTACTTCGAGCAGCATCCGCTCGGCCTCCTTCAGATCCGCGATGGGGTCGGGGCCGTCAGCGAGAAGCGCAGCGATCTCGGCCGTCGTCAGTCCGTCGTCGAAGTGCTCCAAGAGCGGCTCCGCAGTGCGCGGCGGAGGCGTTCGCTCGAGTGTCGGGTCGAGGTTCGCGATCAAGGCGTCGTACGTGAGACCTGGCTGCCACCCGCCCGCAGCGAGTTGGTGCCCGTCGAGCTCGAAGACGATCGACGGAGCCGTGAAGCGCACCGGGCCGTCGGACGTGGACGTCTTGCCCTGAGCCTCGGCCGCGCTTCCGGCCGCCGAGCGCGTCTCGGCTCTGTCGTGCTCGTACGCCTCGGCGACCTCTGGGGAATCGAGGCTCGCGACGATCGCGCCGGCATCGATGCCCGGCACACTGCGAAGCTCGGCCACAATCTGCTCGTCGTCGTCGAGCAGCAGCGGCGTCGTGAAGTACGCGAGCTGAAGCGCCCGTAGAACTCGCCACTCGCTGCCCGGAGAGATGAGTCGCGCCGCGACGACTGCACGGCATCCCCGGCCTGTTGCGGCGGGTCGCTCCTTGGGGACGAGCCCGAACGGCATCCCGTAGCGCTCTCGAAACGTGTGGTGTCCGAGCACCGAGCGAGCCGGGTCGAAGCTACGCGCGGAGGCTTCGCTGACCTCCTCGCGGAGCCCGATCATCACGAGGCGCCATGAAAGCTGCTCGCGATACCGCCACTCGAGCACGCGCAGCGCCGGGCTCGCGGAGTACGCCCAGGGGCAAGCGGCGTCGGTGTAGAGCGTTGCCTCGATCACGGTTCTGGCTCGATGGTAGTCCGCCTCGTCGCCCAGGCGGTCACCTTTGAGGTGGTACCCTCCGCCTGCCCGGCCGCGCTAGGTGGGGAGTCAGCGGTTCCCTGAACCCGAAATCCGCTCCATGCGGGGCCGAACGCCGTCCGAGGGACGGTTCGTCGGGACTGGGTCTGCGCACGCAGCGTTGACGATCGGGTCCCGCGCACTGGGAGCGTCCGAACCGCGTCAGGTCCGGAAGGAAGCAGCGCTAAGGACTCCCTCTCAGGTGCCGCGGTACCGCCCGATCCGAGCGAGCGACGCAGGTACCTCCGGTGATGCCGATCTCGAAGACGGAGCGCGCAGCCGGGCATTGCCTCCAACCTGCTTGAATCCGCCGGGTGACGGCGCTCTACAGGAAGTACCGCCCGCAGGGCTTCGACGAGGTCGTCGGCCAGGAAGCCGTGGTCCGCACGCTGCAGAACGCGATCGACCACGACCAGGTGCGGCAGGCCTACCTCTTCGCCGGGCCGCGAGGCACCGGCAAGACGTCCATGGCGCGCATCCTCGCCAAGGCTCTCAACTGCGCTGGAACGGTCACAGCGACGCCCAACCCCGACAAGACGTGCCACGTCTGCGTCGCGATCGCCAACGGCACTTCCCTCGACGTCGTGGAGATGGACGCGGCGTCACAGCGCGGGATCGACGACATCCGCGAGATCCGCGAGCGCGTCGTCCTGCAGCCGGTCGAAGGGCGCTACAAGGTCTACATCCTCGACGAGGCGCACCAGCTCACCGGAGCGGCGTGGAACGCCCTGCTGAAGCTCATCGAGGAGCCCCCGCCCCACCTCCTGTTCATCTTCTGCACGACCGAGCTGGTGAGTGTGATCCCGACTGTTCGCTCCCGGTGCCAGACGTTCGTCTTCCAGCGGCCGCGACTCGCCGAGCTGGTGACGCTGCTCCGTCGAGTGGCTGACGGCGAAGGCATTCAGGCCCAGGATTCCGCACTGTCGCTGATCGCCCGCAGCGCGCGCGGCTCATTTCGCGATGCCGTCTCCACCCTCGACCAGCTCGCCGCGGCGACGAACAACTCGATCGACGCGCAGGCAGTTCTTCAACTCGTGGGCGCCGTCGAGGAGGAGTCGCTCCTACGGCTGTGCGACATGGTGGTCGACCGCGACACCGCTGGCGCGCTCGTCTTCATCGAGGAGCTCGCGGAGCAAGGGCAGGATCTCGGCCGCCTCGTGACCGACCTCTTGGAGCATCTACGGCATCTCCTGCTGGTGCAGCACATGGGCCACGTACCGGAGTCGCTTCCGGTGACCGAGGAGACGAAGGAGCTTCTTCGCCAGCAGGCGAACCAGCTCCCGGAGCCGACCGTGCTGCGGTTGATCGATCTGCTCGCGGTCGCGGTCGACGACGCGCGCCAAGGGGGCGATCCGCGCCTGCCGCTCGAGCTCGCGATCGTGAAAGTGACGCGGCCGCACGCGGATCTCTCCCGGGAGTCGCTCGCTCACCGCGTCGAACTGCTCGAGAGCCGGCCGACAGGCGCCGGCCATGCGCCCGCGGAAGCCGTGCCGACCCAGAGCGCCGCGCCCGCGTTCCCGACTCCAGTTCCGGCTCCTTCCGATCTGCCCGAGACTGAGTCATCCGATCTCGAGCTGGAGCAGGTTGCCGACGCTTGGCAGCACAGCGTTGTCCAGGCCGTGCGTGGGCGCTCTATCCCGGTTGCGAGCCTCCTCACCGAGGCGACGCCGACCGTCCTCGTCGGCGACACGCTCACGCTCGAGTTTCCGGCGGGCGCGGACTTCCACCGTCGCCAGATCGCGGAGCCGCAGAACATCGGCCTGCTACGCGAGGCGCTCTACGAGGTCACAGGACGGAAGCTCGCCGTCGTGTTGGAAACCGGCGAATCGGAAGAGGGTTTAGCCGAGCGCGACGACGAGCCCATGTCCGAGGAGGACGTGATCTCACTGCTCAAGGAAACCCTCGACGCCCGCGAAGTGGAGGCAGACGCCGAATGAACTTCGACATGAACAAGATGCTGCAGCAGGCCCAGCGCATGCAGGCCGAGCTCGCGAAGGCGCAGGAGGAGGCAGCGAGTGAAGTCGTCGAGGCGTCGGCCGGCGGCGGGATGGTAACGGTGAAGGCGAACGGCGCCGGCGAGGTTGTCTCGATCACGATCGACCCGAAGGCGATCGACCCGGATGATCCGGAACTCCTCGCCGATCTCGTGCTCGCAGCGGTCAACGAGGCGCTCCGATCGGCGCGTGGGCTGATGGAGACGAAGATGTCGGGGCTGATCCCCGGAGATCTCGGCGGGCTGGGCGGGTTGCTACCGGGTAGCTGACCGTCGGATCCAGGCGTGTCCAGACGGACGGATACGCTGCTGCTCGTGCTGAGCCCCGCCGTCGAGAACCTCGTTACGCAGTTGACCAAGCTTCCCGGCATCGGCCGGCGCTCGGCACAGCGTCTGACGTTCCACCTTCTCTCCTCCCGCCCCGAGGACGCACTCGAACTCGCGCGCGCGATCGAAGACGTCAAGGCGCGCGTTCGGTTCTGCCGCGAGTGCGGCAACTTGACCGAGGAGGAGCTCTGCGGCGTATGCGCCGACGCGAGACGCGATCGCACGGTGATCTGCGTCGTCGAGCAGCCCGTGGATGTCGTCTCGGTCGAGCGGACCGGCGAGTTCCGTGGCCTCTACCACGTCCTAGGCGGTGCGCTCTCCCCTCTCGACGGAGTCGAGCCCTCGGATCTACGCATCGCTGGACTCTTGAGTCGCGTGGAGCAGAACGGCGTCACGGAGGTGGTTCTGGCCACCAACCCGACAATGACCGGCGAGGCGACGGCTGCCTACGTGGCCGACCGGTTGCGCGGCAAGGTGCAGGTCACACGGCTTGCGAGCGGCCTTCCCGTCGGCGGCGATCTCGAGTACGCGGACGAGGTCACCCTGGGGCGAGCGTTGGCCGGCCGGCGCGAGATGTAGGCGGCGCACGTTTTTCGCGGAAAGTGCGCAATTCGACGGTTGGCGCGACTTGCATCTCGCCCGGCCGTTTCCTAGGGTGCGACCACTGAACCGGCGGGCCTTCGGGTCAGCCGGTTCAGTATTTTTCTTGGGCCCGTTCTTTGGTCCGCAGCCGTACACTGGTGACCATGTTGGGAACGTCGGTAATCGCGTGATCGACCCGGGCCTCCGCATCGGTGTCGTCGGCGCGAGCGGCGCCGTCGGGCGTATCACCTTGCAGCTGCTTCTTGACCGCGGCTACACGAACATTCGCACCTTCGCCTCATGGCGCTCCGCGGGCGAGAGGCTCGGCGACTTCGAGATCGAGGAGGCGACGGCGGTCGGCCTCGGAGCCGGCGACCTCGACATCTGCTTCTTCTCGATCGGGACGCAATGGAGTCGCGAACTCGTGCCGCCCGCGGTCGCCGCGGGTGTCGTCTGCGTCGACAAGTCCGCCGCGTTCCGGCTCCAGGAAGGGGTTCCGCTAGTCGTGCCCGAGGTGAATGGCGAGCGGGCGCTCGAGCACACGGGGATCGTCGCGAATCCGAACTGCTGCGCCATCCCGCTGAGCATGGTTCTCGCCCCACTTCATGATGCTGCTGGTCTTCGCAGCGTGCGAGTAGCGACGTACCAGTCCGTCTCCGGGGCAGGAACGGATGCTGTTCAGGATCTTCGCGCAGAGGACGTGGACGATCACCAGCTGCGCATGGACTGGGAGTTCGACGGTGTCGAGTTCGACGAGGAGGCCAAGCTCCGCGACGAGACGCGCAAGATCCTCGAGCTACCGGAGCTCCCTCTCAGCGCGACCTGCGTGCGTGTGCCTGTAGTGATCGGGCACGCCGAAGCAATCTGGATCGAGACGAACGAGCGATTGACGCCGACGAAGGCGGAGAGCATCCTGGCTGCCGCACCAGGTCTTCGCTTCCAAAAGGTGCCGGCCCCCGCCCATGCAGTGGGCGCCGACGAAGTGTTCGTCGGACGAGTTCGAGCCGACTCTGCAGTGGAGAATGGACTTGCGCTGTTCGTCGTGTGCGACAACCTCCGAAAGGGAGCCGCTCTGAACGCAATCCAGATCGCCGAGCTGTTGGTCGGCGCATCGTTGCCGAGCTACTTCGGGGCGCGCGCCTAGCCGCCGCCGGGGGGAGCCGGGGCAGGAGCCGGCTGAAACGCCTCCTGCACTACGCGGAGGACCTTCTCGCGTGCGCCTTCCTCGACTGCTTGCAGACCACCGAGCGCAAGCCGCGCCAGCTCGATCCGACCTGCGGAGCGCACTGTCCGAAAACCGAAGTCAGCGAGAAAGTCGCGCGGGAAGACAGTTCGATGAACCAGAAACCGATCGGCCGGCGGTGTTCCCTCTCGATAGCGATACGCGAACGCCTCGAGCGCATGCGCTCCCTTGTCGCGCGCCTCGCCGATCGCGGCAAGGAACAGCGACTGCTCGACCCACGGCTGCGACTCCGACAGCAGGTACGCGCAGGTGACCAGCACCGCGTCGTCCGAGGGCGGGCCCGCTGGGAGATCCGCAGCGCGCGGGAAGAGGTGTGCAGGCCCGTATTGCATCGAGCCGAGGACGCGGCCGTCGTCGTCGCGGTAGATCGTCCCCCAGGCGCCCCACTCGCCCTCGGCCCGCTCGACCCACTTCTTCTTCTCCGGCTCACGATTGCCGCGGGTCTGCCACCACACGCACGACTGGCAAACCGCGGGCGCGGTTTCCAGAGTCGCGCCGGTGAGCCCGGCGAGACGGGAGCTCATTGCTTCGCCGGCGGAGCGCCGACGCCGTCGATGACGACGTCGACGGATCCGACCGTGAGGTTTGCCATGCGTTCGAGGTACTCGGCAACGCGCGTCTGCACCTTGCGAGCGACGTCTTCGGCGGGGCTCCCCCACTCGAGCTCGAGATGAATGGTCACAGCAGTCGAGTCGATCGAGCTCGAGATCTCGACGGCCTCCGCGAGACCGGCAACTCCGGCCACCTCGCACGCGGCATCGCCCGCGTACCGCGCGAGCACCTCAGGGGAGATCGTCTGCCCCTCCACTAACGCGATCGTACAACCAGCTCGGTCACCTCCGGCCGCGCGAAGAGCCGAAAGGGCACGAAGGTCGTCCCGAGCCCTGCCGACACGTGGAGGGTCGTCGAGCCATACCGGTACACGCCTTCGACGTCGCGGGCCCGCAGGTGCGCGAGGCGCAGTTTCCCGCCGGGGTACGGGACGACGATCTGCCCGGCGTGGAGATGCCCCGAGAGGATCAGGTGGAAGGCATCCGGGATCCGACGAGCGATCCCCGGGAAGTGGCACAGAAGGATCCGCAGGCTCGCGGCCGGATCGACGAGCTCGTCCGGGTGCGCGTCCCGTGCGGCGTATGTCTGTGGATCGACCCCGACGATCTGAACCCGGCGGCCGCGACGCTCGACCTCGACGCTCTCGTTCCGAAAGAGCGTGACGCCCTCGAGCGCGTCGATCGCGGCTGGATCGATGCGCTGGGAGAACGGATCCCGGCTGTCGGCAAAGTCGTGGTTTCCGAGCACCACGTAGCACGGCCCGAGCTCGCGTAGGAGCTTCTCGAGAAGCGGGACTCCGGCGCGACGCGAGACGAGATCACCCGTTACGCAGACGATGTCCGGACGCCGCTCGACAACCCACGCAACAGCCTCCTCGACAGCGCGCTGGCCTCGTGACGGGACGCCGAGGTGGAGATCGGAGAGGTGCGCGATGCGGATCCCGTCGAGCTCGGGAGGAACTCCCTCCAGCTCGACGTCGATGATCCGTCTCCTCAGCCACCCGGCCTCGAACCAGCCCCAAGCGACGACGCCGAGGACGAGGACGACCGCTCCTACGAGGAGCCAGACCAAAGGGCGCGTCTCAGACGGTCAGCTTCTCG
>JAOUHF010000118.1 GCA_029865325.1 Thermoleophilia bacterium | reverse complement strand
ACCCGCACCAAACAGACAAACGAAAGGGAATGAGATGAGAGCAGTTGTGTTCGACCGCTACGGACCCCCCGAGGTCCTCCGGATCGAGGATGTCGAGCGGCCGGAACCGAAGGACGACGAGGTCCTCGTCAAGGTGCACGCAACAACCGTCAATCGATCGGATTGCGGGTTCCGTGGGGCGGAGCCGTTTTTCGCGCGCATCTTCACCGGTCTCCTGCGGCCGAAGTACCGGACACCCGGAATGGAGCTCGCCGGGGAGGTTGTGGCAGTGGGCGCCGAGGTCAGCGAATTCGCCGTCGGCGACGAGGTCTTCGGCCTGCGGGGGAGCGGCGCAAACGCCGAGTACGTCTGTGTCAGGGAGCATGGCGCGCTCGCGAAGAAACCCGTCGGCATGACGTTCGAGGAGGCCGCTGCCGTCAGTGACGGCTCATGCATCGCCCGCGCCTGTCTGAAGAAAGCGAACCTCCGCCCGGGGCTGAGCATCCTGATATACGGCGCTTCGGGGTCGATCGGCACCGCGGCGGTCCAGCTGGCCAAGTCGTACGGCGCCCATGTCACGGCTGTCTGCGACACGAAGACGCTCGAGCTGGTGAGATCGCTCGGAGCCGACGCAGTGGTCGACTACACGCAGGAGGACTTCACCAAGAACCGTGAGAGATACGACGTCGTCTTCGACGCGGTCGGCAAGCACTCGTTCAGGCGCTGTCGACGCTCGCTCGAGCCGAGCGGGATCTACATCGAGACCGACCTCGGATTCATGTGGCATGTCCCTGCGTTGGCGTTGCTAACGAGGTGGATCGGGGACAAGCGGGTCACGCTCCCGATCCCCAAGTACACGAAAGACGATGTCCTCTTCGTGAAGGAGCTCATCGAGGCGGGCAAGTACCGGCCTGTCATCGACCGGACATACCCTCTCGAAGACGTCGTCGAGGCGACGCGATACGTCGAGACCGGGCAGAAGACCGGGAACGTAGTGCTGACTCTGAACGGCGTCGTCCGATGAACGACGAGGTACTTCGACACCTGATTCATGAGCGACAGTACGAGCGCGAGCGTGAAGCCAAGGAGGAACGTCTGGCTGCTCAGGCTCGCCGTCAACGTCCATCCCGCGAAAGTGGGAAGGCACCCACAGCCGGGCTCTGGCTTCTGCTGACCGCCCGGCGCCATGCGACGCACTGACGCGAACTTTGCGAGGGAGGAAAAGCGTTGAGAGCAATTGTCCATGACAGGTACGGGTCACCGGACGTTCTGCGACTCGAAGAGGTCGAGCGGCCGGTACCAGGAGACGACGAAGTTCTCGTCAAGGTTCACGCGACCACGGTCACGCGCACGGATTGCCACATGCGCGCGGCGAGCCCGTTCTTCTGGCGTTTCATGCTCGGGCTACTGCGCCCCCGGCGGAGGATCCTGGGCCTGGAGTTCTCAGGCGTCGTCGAGACGGTCGGTGCGGCAGTCACCGAGTTCGGCCCGGGAGACCGCGTCTTCGGCCTCCGGAACGGCTCGCACGCCGAGTACGTCTGCGTGCGCGAAGCGGGCTTGCTCGCGCACATGCCTGCCGCCGTGACGTTCGCAGAGGCGGCGGCGGTCTGCGACGGCATGAGTCAGGGTCTAGCCGGTCTCAGGAGCGGACGCGTCGGCCAGGGGACGAGGCTCCTCGTCTACGGCGCTTCTGGCTCGTGCGGAACCGCGGCCGTACAGCTGGCTGCCTACCTCGGCGCCCATGTCACGGCGGTCTGCAACGGGAAGAACGCCGAGCTCGTGCGCTCACTTGGTGCCGACGAGGTGATCGACTACGAGCGAGACGACTTCACGAAGAACGGCGAGACGTACGACGTGATCCTCGACGCGGTCGGGAAGCACTCGCTCCTTCGCGCGCGCGGTTCGCTCGTACCGCGCGGTCTCTACGTCGCGACCGACCGCCTCTACAACTTTCCGCTCGCGTATCTGACGAAGTGGATAGGCAAGAAGAAGGTCGTGTTCGACGTCACGGGCTACCAGCGAGACGACGTCCTCCTTCTGAAGGAGCTCATCGAGGCTGGGCGGTATCGAGCAGTCATCGATCGTACGTACCCGCTCGAGGACGTCGTCGAGGCGACGAGGTACGTCGAAAGCTGGCAAAAGACCGGGAACGTCGTCCTCACGCTGAACGGTGCGATCCGATGAGAGCCGTCGTCCGCACGTCGTTCGGCTCACCCGACGTTCTCGAGATCCAAGAGATCGAGAAGCCGGTGCCCGCTGACGACGAGCTGCTCGTTCGGGTTCGTGCGGCCTCGGTGAACCCGGCGGACTGGTACAGCGTGACCGGCACACCCTGGGTCGGCCGCCCGCAGATGGGGCTCCTCAAGCCGAAGGAGGCGAGGGTGGGAACCGACTTCGCCGGAACCGTCGAAGCGGTCGGCAACAACGTCACGCAGTTCCGACCCGGCGACGATGTCTTCGGTGGGAGGACTGGGGCCTTAGCCGAGTACGTCTGTGTTCGCGAGGAGCGAGCGGTGGTGCCGAAGCCGGGAAACATGACGTTCGAGCAGGCAGCAGCGGTCCCGGTGGCGGCGCTCACGGCTCTACAGGGGCTTCGCGACAAAGGCCAGCTTCAAGCAGGGCAGAGGGTTCTGATCAACGGCGCCTCGGGAGGCGTGGGCACGTTCGCCGTGCAGATCGCCAAGGCCCTCGGAGCCAAGGTGACCGGCGTGTGCAGCTCGCGGAACGTGGACATCGTACGATCGCTCGGCGCAGACCACGTCATCGACTACACCCACGAGGACTTCACCCGGAGTGACCGTCGCTACGACCTGATGCTCGATGTCGCGGGGAGCAGATCGTGGTCAGAGTGCAAGCGCGTCCTCGACCCGCAGGCGACACTGATCATGGTCGGAGCACCGAAGGGCAACCGTCTGCTGGGGCCTCTGAGTCACATCGTCAAGGTACGTCTGGCGTCAGTGCGGAGCAGCCGGAAGGTCGTCTTCTTCATCGCGAATTTCAACAAGGCGGACATGGTGGTCTTGCAGGAGCTCCTCGAGGCCGGGAAAGTCAAACCGGTCATAGACAAGCGTTACGAGTTGAGCGAGATCGCCGACGCTTTTCGGTATCTGGGAGAAGGACACGCCCAAGGAAAGATCGTCATTACGGTATGAGGCCGCACGGCCTTCCACGATCGACGCCCAGCCCTCGATGACTGAGCAGACCAGCAGAGCTCCACTCACCGACGAGGAGATCCGGGCCGCCACGATCGGCGAGCTCGCTCCCCTCGATAGCCCGATCCTCCTCACCGAGTACGACCCGGAGTGGCCGCAGCTCTTCGAACGCGAGGCCGACAGGATCCGTATCGCACTCGCGGTTCGTGCCTTGCAGGTCGAGCACGTCGGTTCCACATCGGTGCCCGGGCTCGCGGCGAAGCCGGTCATCGACATGGTGCTCGTGGTCGTCGATTCGGGTGACGAGCCCGCGTACGTCCCGGATCTCGAGGCGCACGGCTACGTGCTGCGAATTCGCGAGTCGGACTGGTTCGAGCATCGGGTCTTCAAATGCCCGGACACGAACGTCAACCTGCACGTCTTCTCCAACGACTGCTCAGAGGTTCAGGTGATGCTCGACTTCCGCGACTGGCTGCGTGAGAACGACGCGGATCGAGACCTCTACGAACACGTCAAGCGCGACCTCGCCGCGCAGGACTGGAAGTACGTCCAGAACTACGCCGACGCCAAGACTGCCGTTGTCGAGCAGATCAACGCGAGGGCGCGGCGCAGCTAACCAGGGCACTCAGCCCACGAGCCTGAGCGCGGCTTCTTCGATCTCGTCCTCCGACAGGAGGACGAGGCGGGCGGCATCGCCGAGCGGCACGAACGAGTCCTTGCTCGCGACGCGGGCGAGACGTCCGTCGAAGCCCGCGTCGATCAGTGCCGCCAACACGCCTTCGGACACGCCGCCCGTGCGTCTCGTCTCGTCGACCACGAGCACGCGCCCGGTCGCTCGAGCCGCGGCGAGGATGTCGTCGACCGGGAGCGGCGCAAGCCAGCGCAGGTCCACGACCAGTGCCGAAACGCCTCGCATCGCGAGCCGGCGGGCAACGCGAAGTGACATGTGGAGTCCGTTCCCCCACGTCACGAGCGCGAGGTCGTCACCGTCGAGGTACGACCGCGCCGCACCAACCGGCACGTGCTCGTCGGCTAGCGCCGAGCACCACGCGTCGTCGTCGTTCTCATAGAGGTCGCGCGTGTGGTACAGCGCGATCGGCTCGAGGAAGACGCAGACGCTGCCGTCCACCGATGCCGCAGCCGCACACGTGGCGAGCATCGCCGCCGCATCGTCAGGCCTGGATGGGGAAGCGATCACGATTCCGGGGATGTCCCGCAGAACGCCGACCGCGTCGTCGTTGTGGAAGTGTCCGCCGAAACCGCGCTGGTAGCCATAGCCAGCGATCCTGATCACCATCCCGTTGCGGTACTGACCGTGCGAGAAGAACTGCAAGGTCGACGCCTCGCCGCGGAGCTGATCCTCCGCGTTGTGGAGATATGCGAGGTACTGAATCTCGGGAATCGGGAGAAATCCGCTGACAGCTGCTCCGAGTGCCAGCCCGAGGATCGAGGTCTCGTCGAGGAGGGTGTCGAACACCCGCCCAGCACCGAAGCGCGCGTGCAGCCCACGGGTCACGCCGTAGACACCTCCCTTGATCGCGACGTCCTCGCCGAAGACGAGCGCCTCCGGGTGACGTTCGAGAACGGCTGCGAGGCCGGCGTTGATCGCCTGTGCCAGCGTGAGAGGTTCTGCGCCCTCGAAGCGAACGGCGCCCGCGCGGAGCGCAACGGTGCCAGGCGACCTCGGTGCGAGCGGGCTCATCACCTGCTCCGCCGACGTCATCTGCGCGTGCTTCGTCGCCTCCAGCGCCTTGGCCCGCACGCGCCCGCGGGCTGCCTCGTAGTCAGCAGCGAGCTCCTCACCGCTGTGTCGACCAGACGCTACGAGCCACCGTGCGGTGGCGAGGATCGGGTCTCGGTCGAAGTCAGCGCGAATGGCCCGCGGCGTCCGATACGCGATCTCGGCGTCGGCTCCTGCGTGGCTCAGGTAGCGGACCGTGCGCAGATGGAGCACGGCGGGCTTGCGCTCGCCTCGCACCCAGCTCGCCAGCCCGCGACTGACGTCGAGCACCTCGGCCGGATCGCTCCCGTCCGCGTACTCGTAGCGCACAGCGGGACGTGACCGGAGCAGCGCCTCCGCCCAGCCCGGCGGCGTGGGCACGGAGATTCCGAGCCCGTTGTCCTCGCACAGGAACAGGATTGGGAGCGGCAGATGCTGGAAAGCGCTGTGCGCGGCGGTGTTGAGAGCCGCCTGCGCGGTCGCGTGGTTCAGAGAGGCGTCCCCGAACGAGCAGAGGACGATCGCGTCCCGCGCCCATGGACACGGCAACTCCAGGCGGGTCGCGCGGTCGATCGCCAGCGCCATGCCCACGCCTCGCGGCAGGTGTGATGCGATCGTCGACGTCATCGGTATGACCGACAACTCCTTCCTCCCGAAGACCTTGTGTCGTCCACCAGCGATCGGCTCTGCAGCAGCTGCAACGACGCCGAGCATGAGGTCGCGAACTCCGTCGATACCGGCTTGCGCCGCCCGCGCGAGATAGAACGCCGCCGACCGGTAGTGCAGGAGCGCTGGGTCACCTATCCGCACTGCCAACGCGACGGCAGCATTCGACTCGTGACCGGCCGAGCCGATCGTGTAGAACGTGCGGCCGTGCTGGCCGAGCCAGCGCGCGGCGTAATCCGTCTGCCGGCTGTCCACCTGCGCCTGCCAGATGGCCTCGGCCTCGGACGGCACCAGGACCGGCATCGAAGGCGGCGCAAGCGCCCTCAGAGATTCGAGGAGATGCTCCTCGACCGGATCTGACTCGACGGCCACAGGCCGCTTGTCGGCCGGGCGTCTAGGCCGCGACCGGCTGCTCCATTCCCGCACTCCACTCACCGGCGGCTGCGAGCGCGTTCATGCGCGCGCGCTGCGCGAACGCCGCTTGCGCCGCGTCTGCGTTCCCGG
>JAOUHF010000030.1 GCA_029865325.1 Thermoleophilia bacterium | reverse complement strand
GCTTGGCGCACTTCTCCTCATTGCGCGAGGCCTACCGCGACGCCAGGCGTTCGCGTTACAGCGGCCAGTGTCGTGGCCACGGGCGATCGGACTGGCGGTGCTCTCCCTCCTCGCGATCTACCTTGGAGCAGTCATCTACGACCGCGTCCTGTCGGCTTTCGGTGACTGGAGCCCAACCGACGAGCAAGGCCTCGTCCCCGATGCGTGGGACTCGAGCCGCGCTGGAGCTTTCATTGCCTTCTTCCTCGTGGTCACGCTCGTGGCACCCGCGGTCGAGGAGCTGACCTATCGTGGTTTGGGCATATCGCTACTCGCTCCGTACGGGACCGGGTTCGCAATCCTCCTCACCGGTCTGCTCTTCGGCGCCGCCCACGGGCTCGTCATCGCGCTCCCGATCCTCACCATCTTCGGGATCGTCGTCGGTTGGCTCCGCGTGCGAACGGAGAGCGTCTTCCCGCCGATGCTCCTCCACGCGACGTTCAACGGAACGGCGCTGCTGGTATCGGTTAGCGGCGTGGGGTGATCACCGCTAGCCGAGCTCCTCCTCGTCTTCGTCCTCGAGGGGCTCATCATCCTCTTCGAGCGCCTCGTCGAGTTGCTCCTGAAGGCTCGACGCAAACTCCTCGGGCGTGACGTTCTCGAGGAACTGGCGGAACTCGGCCGGGTCGAGATCGGCGAGACTCGAGGCGGTGACAAGTCCCGGCTGCTCGTCGTCCTCAGCTTGAAGCTCGATGCTCGACTCCTCGACAACTTCGTCCGCGGCGAAGATCTGCGCATCGCAGCGAACGGCGAGTGCGATCGCGTCCGACGGGCGGGAGTCGATCTCCACTTCCCTTCCGTCTTGAACGATCGTGATTCGCGCGTAAAACGTGTTGTCGCGAAGCTCCGTCACCGTCACTCGCACCACCTCGCCGTGCAGCTCCGAGATGACATCGCTGAAGAGATCGTGGGTCATGGGACGCGGCGGGCTGGCTCCTTGGAGCTGCATGAGAATCGCGGCGGCCTCGGGGTGACCGATCCAGATCGGCAGGAATCGTTCGTCGTCGGCAGTCTTCAGGAGCACGATCGGCTGCTTGCCAATGGGCTCGAAGCTCACCCCATACAAGGTCATCTCTCGCATAGCCAGCGTTGCTCATCTTAGACAGGAGGCTTCGCTACAGTTGCGGCCCCGGGCGATTAGCTCAGTCGGTTAGAGCGCCGCTCTGATAAGGCGGAGGCCCCTGGTTCGAGTCCAGGATCGCCCACCTTTGCGCAAGGCCGGAAATCCGCTAGCGCGGAATTCCGACCGCGAAATCCCTAAAGGCGGCCGCTTCGCGGCCGCTGGCGCTCCTTGGCCTCGGCGCCGAAGCTGGTCATTCTCAGGCGGCGCTTCTAAGCGTTATCGCCTCGAGAACCTCGACCAGTTCGGCGAGGCCCTTCTCGTCCTCGAACCGGATCTGGAGCGCGCCCCCGGAAACCCGCACCGGCATGGCTGTGAGTTGCTCGGCTACAGACCGTGCCCGATCCACGAGCGCGGGGTCGACAGCCGCCACCCTGCGAGGGCGCCTGCGAGCGCCGCCTTCTCGGGCGGCACGCTCGGCTGCTCGAACCGTGAGCCCCTCCTTCACGATCCGTCGTGCAAGACGTCGCCGTGCGTCGTCGTCAGGAACCGACAGCACCGCTCGAGCGTGGCCCTCGCTCAGATCGCCACGGGCGAGCATCCACAGCACCTCTTCCGGGAGCTCGAGGAGCCGCAGGCGGTTCGAGACCGCAGACTTCGACCTCCCGACGCGCTCGGCCACATCGCCGAGAGAGAGCTCGAACTCATCTACGAGCGAGGCGTACGCCCGCGACTCTTCGACCGCGGAGAGTTGCTCGCGGGCGACGTTCTCGACGAGACCGAGGAGGAGTGAATCGCGATCCCCGACGTCGCGTACCACGGCGGGGAGCGTCGCGACTCCAGCCGCCTGCGCCGCGCGCCAACGGCGCTCTCCGGCGACAAGCTCGAACCCCCCTTCTGGCCGGCGCCGGACCACAATCGGCTGCAGGACCCCCTGCAGGCGGATGGAGCTCGCAAGTCCAGCAGCTGCCTCGGGCTCGAAGCGCCGCCGCGGTTGGCGCGGGTTGGGGTGAATCGTCTCGACCGGGAGATGGACGAGTTCAGGCTGGCCTGCTTCGCCAAGCAACACCTCGAGACCGCGCCCGAGGCCGCGTCGCTCCTTAGGAACGCTCGACAAGCTCCATCGCCACCTTCCAATAAGCCTCGGCTCCGGCAGAGCGCCGGTCGTAGGCGATTGCAGGAACCCCGTGGCTCGGAGCCTCGGCGAGACGGATCGAGCGGGGTATCGTCGTCGTGAACACGAGCGAGCCGAAATGACTGCGCAGCTCCGACTCGACCTCGGCTGCCAAACGCGTGCGGCCATCAGCCATCGTGAGAAGGATCCCAGCCACGGCGAGGTCTGGGTTTAGTCGCGCCTTCACGAGATTGATGGTTCCGAGCAGCTGAGAAAGCCCCTCGAGCGCGTAGTACTCGGCCTGCACCGGGACGATCGCCCAGCCGGCAGCTGCAAGCGCGTTGACGGTCAGAGGCCCGAAGGAGGGCGGGCAGTCCAGGAGGACATACGAATACGGCTCGAGCGTGCCGGCCAGAGCATCCGCGAGGTAACGCTCGCCGCCAGAGCGGGTCGAGAGCTCGACGGCGGCAGCAGCCAGGTCGCTCTTTGCCATGACGACGTCGAGGTTCGTGACCCCTGAGGGCTTCGCGAGCGCGTTCAGCGGCACCCCGTCGAGGAGGTCGTGCGTCGAGGCGCCGTTTGCCCGCATCCCGAGTCCAGAGGTGGCGTTTGCCTGAGGATCGAGGTCGACCAGGAGCACGCGCTCGCCCGCCTCGGCGAGGCACGCGCTCACGTTGACGGCGGTCGTCGTCTTTCCGACGCCGCCCTTCTGGTTCGCGACTGCGTAGACCCGGGCGGGCACGCGACAAGAGTAGTGAGCGGTGCGGCTGGACCACTAGAGTCGGCGGTATGCGCGATCCAGCTCCGGCGTACGATGGTGAAGGTCGGCATGCGCTCTGGCACGTCAGCGAGAACGCGACGATCGAGCGGTTCGACCCGCATGTGAGCACAACAGCGGCGAGCAGCGAGCCTCGAGTCTGGGCGGTCGACACTCGCCACTTGCCGTTCTACTGGTTCCCTCGCGAGTGCCCGCGATGCATGTTCTGGGCAGCGCCGAATACCACCTCGGAGGACGCAGATCTTCTGGCCGGCGCGACGCGCGTCCACGCCGTCGAAGACTGCTGGCTCGAGCGCATACGCTCCGCGCGGGTCGTCGCTTATCGATTGCCGGAGAAATGCTTCGCTCCGGACCCTGAGGTGGGTGGCTACTGGCTGAGTCGAGAGAGTGTCGAACCTCTCGAGCTGGTCGAGCTCGGCGACTTGCTCGGGCTCCACGCAGCTGCAGCGATCGAGCTTCGGATCGTCTCGAATCTCTGGCCGCTCTGGGATCGCGTCGTTGCGTCGACCCTCGAGTTCAGCGGCATCCGCCTTCACAACGCGGAATCACGGAGAGATCGTTAGGGGAGCGGGCGCTTCTTGGCCATCCCCGCCCGGCGCGGGAAGCCGGCAGGCGTCGGACCGACTTTTCGAAGAACGAGAAGGCCGTCGTGATCGGCCTCGAGTGCGGCGCCAAGCAAAGTCGCGACCTGGGCAACCCGGGTCCGATCGGCAGACTCCCCGACCCACAGGATCGCGACTCCTCCGGGTCGGACGAGTGGAAGGCACAGCTCCGCTGCGACTGGCGGCTTGGCCAGCGCCTTTGCAAGCGCGATCCCATACTGGTCGGGAGACTGCTCCTCCGCACGACCCCATACGACCCCGACGTTGGCGAGATCCGCGGAAGCGTGCTCGAGGAAGTCACACTTGCGGCGTTCTGCTTCGAGCAGGGTGAACACCCGCTCCGGGAAAGTCGTGGCGAGAGGAATCCCGGGTGTGCCGCCGCCGGAGCCGACGTCGATCACGGGCCCCAGGACGCGACCGACGATCGGAGCAGCCCGTAGCGCGTCGTCCAGCAGGACGCGTCTCGCCTCGGCGAGGTTCGTGATGCCGGTGATGCCAGAAGTAGCGACGACTTCCTCGAGCCAGCGCTCGAGGAACACGCTCGACACCTCAGCCCGAAGCGAGCCGGGGAAGGACGACGACGTATCGGTTCGGCTCGGAGCCCTCGCTCGAGGTCTCGACTCCCGGGTCGTCCTTCAGCGCCTCGTGAACGATCTTCCGTTCGACCGGCGTCATCGGATCGAGCTCGACCCGGCGTCCTGTAGCGGCGGCACGCTGGGCTGTGCGCTTCGCAATCGTCTCAAGTGCCGCGGTGCGCCGTGCTCGGTATCCCGCAGCGTCGACGACAACTGCCTGCTGATCACCCTGGCTTCGCGCCATCGCGTTGGCCAAATACTGGATCGCGTCGATGGTCTGGCCGTGCTTGCCAATGAACAGGCCGAGATCGGCTCCCGTGCACGTCACCGTCACGACTCCGTCGCGTTCGGTCGTCGCCGCCGTGACACTTGCCCCAATTGCCGCCGCAACGCGCTGGACGAACTCCCGGGAGGTCTGAGCCGCCACGCTCGAGTCGGTGTCCGTCGTTCCACCCTGTACGGAAGCGCTCGCGATCACATGCGCCGGGGTGAAGCCAACTCCGAGAAGCCCTCGCTCGCCCTCCGAGATGACCTGGAACTCCACGGTGTCTCGATCGAGCCCCGGCACGAGCAGTTCGAGCTCGCGAAGCGCTGCCCACTTGGCTTCGCCGACCGTCTCGCCGGTCGCTTCCACGGTGACGGCTGCCGCGTTGCTCATCGCCGCGCCCCTCCACCGCGCTTGCGCTTCACCCTGCGCGGCGGGCCCGGGCGCGGCGGGCCTCCGCCGTCTTGCGGGTCACCGGACGAAGATGCCGCCGACGCGTCGCTTGCGTCCTTGGGTGGTGTTCTGCTCGACCGCTTCGGTGGAAGCACCGGTTTCGGCATTTGGCGTCGTGTGACGATGCCCTGTCCGGTCGTCCACAGGTTCGTCGTCAGCCAATAGATCATGAGCCCTGAGGGGAAGCCGATGATGAAGGGGAGGAACGCGATGGGGAGCACCATGATCATCCAGCGCTGGGCCTTGGACTGCATCGACGTCGACATGAGGTAGGTCGACGTGAGCTGGCTGACGACGTAGACCGCTATCAGCACGGGCCCCCAGCCGTCCCTCGTAGGCTCGGTGATGTCGACGAGGCCAATCCAGTCCAGCGACGATTCCGGGAACTTCGGAAAGATCTCCTTCTCGAAGCCCTTCAGCACGAAGAAGAGCGAGATGAAGATCGGGATCTGGAAGACGATCGGCAGGCAGGAGGCGTACGGGTTGATCTTGTTCTCCTTGTAGAACTTCATCAGCTCTTCCGACTGCTTCTGCCGGTCCGCTTTGTAGCGCTGCTGAAGGGCCTTCATCTCCGGAGCGTGGATCTGCAGGCTCTGCATCGAGTGGATCTGCTTTACGGCAACAGGAACGAGCAGCATGCGGACGATGACCGTGAGCGCAACGATCGACCACGCCCAGGTGAGACCGACAGAGTCGTGCAGCCACGTCAAGACCTCGGTGAGGACGTTCTCGAGCGGAGAGAGGAGCCCGCCGACGATCACGTTCGAGCCTTACGAGACCGAAACAACGGGAACACAGACTGGTCGCGCGCGTAGTCGACTCCGCCATGACTCCAGGGGTTGCAGCGAAGAAGGCGCCAGCCGGCGAGCACGGCGCCACGAACGATCCCGTACTCCCGCAGCGCGTCGATTGCGTACTGGGAGCAACTCGGGTGGAATTTGCAGGTTCCTTGCGGAGTCAGGAGCCCGAAGGTCCAGCGCCACGCGTGGACGAGCGCGATACCGATGTGCTTCACGAGCGCATCCGCCCCAGCATTTCCGAGATCTCGGCGAGGAGCCACTCGCGACCTCGTGCCTCTGCTTGCTCGGCGAAACCCGCACGCGCGGCTAGCACGTAGTCGTGACCTGGTGACGCCGTCTCGAGAAGCTCTCGCCACGCCTCTCGCAGGAGTCGCTTGACCCGGTTTCGAACGACAGCCGTGCCGACGGATCGGGGTACCGCCAAGCCGAGACGGGGCGCTCCGTCGACGTCCTCGTCGCGGGGAAACCAGTGCAGGATGAGGTGACGGGTCGAGGCCGACTGGCCGCGGCGATAGACGGCGTCGAAGTCTCGAGAACGCGAGAGTCGGCTGCGGCGTTGCACCGGCGGGCGCCTCAGGCGGAGAGGCGCTTACGCCCTCTCGCACGACGCCGCTTGAGGATCGCGCGGCCCCCGCGCGAGGCCATTCGCGCCCTGAATCCGTGTCGCCGCTTCCGGCGACGTACGTTCGGTTGGTATGTGCGTTTCAAGTCGTCTTCGCTCTCGAGAGGATACCGGGGCCGGGAGAGCGGGCAGTATAGACGACTCGCCCGTGCCGAAGTTTTCCACAGTCGCTGGGCCGGAGACGAATCTCGAAATCGCTGCACCGCAGGTCTCGACGTTGTCTGGACCGGAGATTGGCGCCATATCTTCCACAGATGGGGAAAGAAGTGTGGAACACAGAAAAGTCCTGCAAACCAGCTTGTTATTCATCCACAACTGCCTCTGCTAGACGGCATCGAGCTGCATTTTCAAGGGTGCTATGCTCGCCCCTTCCCTACGACCGGAACCAGCATAAGGACGGGGTGCCGAACGTCACCGAGACAGCGGCCGAGAACCTTTGGGAGTCGATTGCAGGCCGACTGAGAGAGGCCCTCACCGAAACGACGTATGAGACGTGGTTTGGCCACGCTCGTCCGAAAGTGCTGACCGATGACACGCTTCTGGTCGAGGTGCCCAACGACTTCACCCGGGACTGGATCCAGGGCCACTTCTTCGATTTCGTATTGGGAGCGGCCCGTGAGTCCCTAGGGCGTGATGTGGTCGTGTCGTTCTCCGTGAGCGACGGCTTGAAAGCGGAGGCGCCCGCGCTGGATCGTGTCGAGGGTGCGGGTCGTGCTCGCGATGCAGACCCTCCGGACAGAGACACGCCGGACGTCGAGCTCAACCCGAAGTACACCTTCGACCTCTTCGTGATCGGGTCGTCGAACCGCTTTGCGCACGCCGCGGCTCTCGCTGTCGCCGAGGCGCCGGCACAGGCGTACAACCCCCTCTTCATCTACGGCGGCACCGGCCTCGGCAAAACACATCTGCTGCAGGCGATCGGGCACTACGTCCGCCAGAACTCTCGGCGTCTGACAATGCGCTACGTCACGAGCGAGACGTTCATGAACGATTTCATCAACTCGCTCCGGGACAAGCGGATAGAGGGTTTCAAGAGGCGCTACCGCAACTACGACCTCCTCCTCGTCGACGACATCCAGTTCTTCGAGGGGAAAGAGCGGATTCAGGAGGAGTTCTTCCACACCTTCAACTCCCTCTACGAGGGCGGCGCGCAGATCATCATCTCCTCCGATCGCCCTCCGCGCGAGATCGCGACGCTCGAGGAACGGCTTCGGTCGCGGTTCGAGTGGGGCCTGCTCACGGACATCCAAGCGCCGGATCTCGAGACGCGCATCGCGATCCTTCGCAAGAAGGTCAACTCCGAGCGGATCGGCGTCACGGATCCCGAAGTGCTGACGTTCATCGCAGCTCGCGTGTCGTCGAACATCCGCGAACTCGAGGGTGCGCTAACAAGGGTCGTTGCGTTCTCCTCGTTGACGGATCGTCCGATGACCGTCGACCTTGCCGAGCACGTGCTCAAGGACGTCTA
Source organism: Thermoleophilia bacterium (assembly GCA_029865325.1). Lineage (GTDB taxonomy): Bacteria > Actinomycetota > Thermoleophilia > Gaiellales > Gaiellaceae > GMQP-bins7. Next base: position 17,812 of record JAOUHF010000030.1, on the reverse strand, counting down.
CCCGCAAGGAGAGGCGGCGCCCGAGGTCACGATCTCTCGGATTCAGGAGGCGGTGTCACAACGGTTCGGCGTGACGCTCGACGAGCTGGTGAGTCCGCGCCGATCCCAGGCGGTCGCGTATCCCCGGCACGTCGCGATGTATCTCTCTCGCGAGCTCACCGACTCATCGCTCCCGAAGATCGGTCGAGAGTTCGGAGGTCGGGATCATACGACCGTGATACACGCAAAGGACAAGATCACCCGTCTCATCCTTGAGGATCGCTCTGTGTACAACCTTGTGCAAGAACTCACTGCGCACATCAAGCAGGCACGCTGATGTTGGGGGTCCTGAGCGGCACGCTCGGCAGCCCGGTGCAAATCGCGGTGTCCTTCCACATGTCTCACCACAGCTTTTTTGCCCGCTCTTGCGGCACAATCACCTTGTCATCCACGTGATTCACACTCTTACTACTACTACAAGTCTCTTGAAGTAATGAAGATAGAAACAGCCTCCGGAACCGCGCTTCGCGCAACATGCTCTCGCGACGATCTCGCCGCGGCTCTCGCGCTCGTCGCCAGAGCTCTCTCGAGTCGCGGTGCCGTACAGGTCCTGAGCGGGATTCTCCTTCAGGCTGAGGAAGGACGGCTGACGCTCGCCGCGACCGACATGGAGATCTCCATGCGCACGTCGATCGCGGGCGAGGTCTCCGGAAACGCCTCGGTCGTGGTGCCCGGGAGGCTCCTCACGGACCTTGTCAGGCTCTTGCCAGACGAGTCTGTGACGCTCACGCACGAAGAGGGCGACGGGATTCTCGCGATCGCCTCCGGTAGCCACTCGTCACGCTTGAACGTCTTCAGCGCCGAGGATTTTCCGCGTCTCCCGCCACTCGACATACCGCTGCAACAGATCGAAGCGCCTGCGCTTCTCGAGACGATCGACAAGGTCGGTCGCGCGGCCTCACGGGACGAGTCGAGGCCCGTGCTCACCGGGGTCCTCGTGCGCTTCGAGGACGACAAGCTGATCATGGCCGCGACGGACTCATACCGGCTGGCGGTGAAGGAGACGGAGCTCACGACGGCGGCGCCGGAGCTCGACGCGATCATTCCGGCACGCGCGTTGCAGGAGCTCGTCCGGCTTGCGGCCGGCGCTGAGCACGTCGAGCTTGGCGTCCACGAGAACTACGTGATCTTCTCGGCCGGCGCCGCGTGGCTGACCAGCAGGCGCATCGACGGCCAGTTTCCAAACTACAAGCAGCTCCTTCCGGAGACATTCGAAGCCGAGATCACGATCAAGCGCGAAGCGCTCCTCGAGGTCGTGCGCCGCGCTGGGGTCATGGCGCAACGCAACGCCCCGCTCCGCCTGCGATTTGCGGAGGGCGAGCTCACGATTTCGGCTCAAACCCAGGATGTGGGCGAAGCGACCGAGTCGCTCCCGATCGACTTCGCAGGCGAGGAAATCGAGATCGGGTTCAACCCGGACTTCCTCCGGGATGGGCTGGAAGCGACAGCGAGCGAAACGATCCAGCTCAAGCTGATCAACCGATTGCGTCCCGGGCTCATCACCTCACCCGACGAGAGCTTCTGGTACCTGATCATGCCGATCCGGCTCGCGGGCTGATCGTCCGCGAGGTCACGCTCCGGGACTTCCGCTCGTACCCCGTTCTGGAGCTTCGGCTCGAGCCCGGAGTCGTGTTGCTGCACGGCCCCAACGGAGCCGGCAAGACGAACCTTCTCGAGGCTCTTCACGTTGGAACTCAGGGCTTCTCACCGCGTGCTCGAAGCGATGCGCAGATGGTGCGGTTCGGCGCTACAGCGGGCAGAGTCACCCTCCGCGGCACGAACGCGGACACGCCGTTCGAGGCTGATGTCGTCCTCGCGACGGGAGATGCGCGGCGGGCGCGTCTCAACGGCGAGCGGCTCGCTTCTGCGGAGAGGCTGAGACACGAGCTGCGCACGCTCGTCTTCACTCCGGACCGGTTGGCGGTGGTCAAGGGTGCGCCCGCCACGCGGAGGGCCTATCTGGACCGGAGCCTCGGCCGCCTGAGCCCCGCTCGAGCCGCGCTTCCGGTCGAGTACGCCGCCGCCGTAGGGCAGCGCAACGCATGTCTCCGTCGGCTCCGCGCCGGAAGTTCGTCGCCCGCTGCACTGGAGCCGTGGACCGAGAGGGTCGTCGCCTTGGCGACCGCTTTGGTTCTCGCACGCAGCGCGGCCATCGCAACGCTGGCAGAGCCGTTTACAGAGGTAGCCGGAGCCCTGGGGCTCGACTCCGCGATCCTTGGCTACGACGGTGTTCCCCCGAGTGTGTCCGAGCTCAACGCTCGACTCGAGCGCGACCTCGACCGCGGGCTTACGGGCGCCGGACCACACCTTCACGACGTCAAGCTCGAAGCCCGAGGACACGAGCTGCGGTCTTTCGGGTCGCAGGGTGAGCAACGGATCGCCGTTCTCGCGCTCGTCCTCGCCGAAGCCGAGGTTCTGCGATTTCGAGGGAGCTCGCCGCCTCTGGTGCTTCTCGATGACGTCCTCTCCGAGCTCGATGGCGACCGCCGGCAAGCGCTCGCCGCGATCGTGTCGCGAGGGTGCCAGACGGTGATTACTGCCACCGCAGCTGCGGCGCTACCAGCCGAGCCGGCCCAGACACTCACAGTCGGGCCCGGAGTCGTGCGCTGATGGACCGGATCGGACCCGAGGTCGAGCGAGAGCTCGCCCGAGGCGGCAGTCGGGACGCGCTGCCTCTGGCAGCGATCACCTCGGCGTGGTCCGCTGCAGTGGGTGAGACCGTGGCGCGGCAGGCCTGGCCGCTTCGCATCGGTCGTGACGGGACGCTCCACATCGCGACGTCGTCTTCGACCTGGGCGTTCGAGCTCGATCGACTCGCATCCGAGATCCTCGGCAGGCTCGAAGCGGGGCTCGGAGTAAGCCAGACGCCTTCGAAGCTGAGGTTTTCCGTCGGCCCGATCCCGGAGCCCGAGACGCCCGACGAGAACGCACCGGCGACCTCATCGGTCCCGCCAGTCCCGACCCCGGAGGACATCGATGCAGCAGAAGCGGCGGCTGCGGTGATCGACGACCCCGACCTTCGCGAGCTCGTGGCTCGGGCCGCGCGGGCGAGCCTTGCCAAAGCCCGCTCCGGCCGCCATTTCTGATAGACTTTTCCAGCCCCGCAATATGGCGATTTGCAGGGCTTTTTTAATGGCCGAAGCAGCCTACACCGCAAAAGACATCACCGTTCTCGAAGGCCTCGAGCCGGTTCGTTTGCGCCCCGGGATGTACATCGGGTCGACGGGCGCCCGAGGCCTCCACCACCTCGTCTATGAGGTGGTCGACAACGCCGTCGACGAGGCGCTGGCGGGACGCAACGACCTCGTCGACATCACGATCCATCCGGACAATTCGGTGACGGTCGTCGATGCCGGCGCCGGCATTCCGGTCGATGTGATTCCGGAGCAGGGACTCCCCGCGCTTACCGTCGTTCTGACCAAGCTCCATTCAGGCGGGAAGTTCGGCGGCGAGGGCTACAAGGTCTCCGGCGGGCTCCACGGTGTCGGCGTCTCCGTTGTCAACGCTCTCTCGGAGTGGCTGGTCGCCGAAGTTCGGCGGGACGGCAAGGTCTATCGCCAAGAGTTCGCCCGTGGCGAGCCCACATCAGACATGGAGATCGTGGGAGTAGCGGCGAAGGAGGAGTCCGGCACGACGATCTCGTTCCTCCCCGACCCGGACGTGTTCGACGAAACCGAGTTCTCGGCCTCGACCCTGTCGCAGCGGCTGCGCGAGACCGCGTTCCTGACCCGTAGCTTGCGGATCGTTGTTCGGGACGAGCGTGCAGGGGGCAAGACCGAGGAGTTCTACTACGAAGGCGGCATCCGCGATTTCGTCGCACACGTGAACGAGTCGAAGGAAACCGTGCACAAGCACGTCGTCTACTTCGAAGGCCAAACCGACGACGGCCAGGTCGAGGTCGCAATGCAATGGAACGGCTCGTACGTTGAGTCGGTCTTCTCGTTCGCGAACAACATCAACACGACCGAGGGTGGCGCCCATCTCTCAGGCTTCAAGGCAGCGCTGACGGGCACGTTGAACCGCTATGCGCGCGATAAGGGCCTGCTCAAGGAGAAGGAGGACAGCCTCGAGGGAGATGACGTTCGCGAGGGCCTAGCCGCGGTCATCTCGGTGAAGCTCCGGAACCCGCAGTTCGAGGGTCAGACGAAGACGAAGCTTGGAAACCCGCCGATCGAAGGGCTCGTCAAGACGACCGTCAATCAGCAATTGGCGCAGTTTCTCGAGGAGAACCCGACGGACGCGCGACAAATCATCAACAAGGCGGTATCGGCTTCCCGCGCCCGCCAGGCGGCACGGAAGGCACGCGAGCTCACGCGACGGAAGAGCGCGCTCGAGTCGAACTCACTTCCGGGCAAGCTGGCCGACTGCCAGATCTCGGACCCCGAAGTCGCCGAGCTGTTTCTCGTCGAGGGGAGCTCGGCCGGCGGATCCGCTGTCGACGCCCGCGATCGAAGCTTCCAGGCGATCCTTCCGCTGCGCGGCAAGGTCATCAACGCGGAGAAGAACCGGATCAACAAGGTTCTCTCGAACGAGGAAATCCAAGCGATCGTTACGGCCATCGGGACAGGAATCGGTGAGGAGTTCGACGCTTCCAGGCTCCGGTATCACCGGGTGATCGTAATGACCGACGCTGATGTCGACGGTGCTCACATTCGAACTCTGATCCTGACGTTCCTCTACCGCCAAATGCAGCAGTTGGTCGACGGTGGCAACGTCTTCATCGCCGTTCCGCCGCTCTATCGAGTCAAGCTCGGCAACCAGCTCCGCTACGTCGAGAAGGAGTCTCAGTTCGAAGATCTGCTCGCGCGAGAGCGGATCAAGGACATGGAGGTCACGGACCGGGACGGCGAAAAGCAAACGCTCACCGAGACGCGGTACGGGCGCTTCCAGCGCGTCCTCCACGAGTTCGACGGCTGGGTCTCGCGACTGCGCGAGGACTTCGGCATTGCTCCCGCAAACTTCGTCATCGACCACAGACTCGTCGAAGCAGATGCCGCTGACTCCGTCGAGGCCGCGCTGGCGAGTCTCGAACCGAACGGGTTCGAGCTGGCCGTGCTCGAGTCGTCCGGCGAAGGTACGCACGTGAAGGCTGTCGAGCGCGAGACCGGCGCGGCGTCGAGTCTCGTGGTGCCGAGCACTCTTCTCACGTCGCCGATTTACGCCAATGTGCGCAAGACATACGCGCGGCTTGCGGACATCGCCGGGCGGCCGCCATTCGAGATCGCGTTCGGCAAGAAGGTTCGGCGTGCGGAAACCTTCGCTCAACTGCGGGAGATGGCGCTCGAGCTTGCGAAGGAGGGCCTCCAAGTCAGCCGATTCAAGGGCCTGGGTGAGATGGACGCGGAGGAGCTCGCGGATACGACGATGAACCCGGCGAACCGGATATTGATCCGCGTCGACGTCGAGGATGCCGCCGCGGCCGATCGGATCTTCTCCACGTTGATGGGCGACCAGGTCGAGCCACGACGTGCATTCATCGAGCAGAACGCGCGGGATGTGAGGTTCCTAGATGTCTGATGTGACCGAGCCACTGGGCTCGGGTCGGATTGAGAGCCGCGAGCTCGAGCAGGAGATGCGCTCGAGCTTCCTCGACTATGCGATGAGCGTGATCGTCTCGCGCGCGCTCCCAGACGCACGCGACGGCCTGAAGCCGGTGCATCGCCGGGTGCTGTTCGCGATGCACGAGGCGGGCCTTCAGCCCAACAGGCCGCGACTCAAGTCCGCTCGCGTCGTCGGCGACGTCATGGGCTACTACCACCCGCACGGGGACCAGTCGATCTACGACACGCTCGTGCGCATGGCGCAGCCGTTTTCGTTGCGCTATCCGCTTGTCGACGGTCAGGGAAACTTCGGAAACATCGACGACTATCCCGCAGCGGCGATGCGCTACACCGAGTGCCGGCTTACACGGCTCGCGACGGAGATGCTCCGAGACATCGACATGGACACGGTCGACTTCACGCCGAACTACGACGAGTCACGCAAGGAGCCCACTGTCCTTCCGTCCCGGTTTCCGAACCTGCTCGTCAACGGCTCGGCAGGCATCGCAGTCGGAATGGCGACGAACATGCCGCCGCATCGGCTCGGCGAGGTCGCCGACGCAATCGTCCAGCTCATCGACAAGCCTGACGCCAACGTCGAGGACCTGATGAAGCACGTTAAAGGCCCCGACTTTCCGACAGGAGCGATCGTCGTCGGGCGGTCTGGCATTCGAGATGCGTATCGCACAGGTCGAGGCCGTATCGTCATGCGCGCCCGCGCGCACGTGGAGGAGCTCCGCGGCGGCAAGAACGCCGTCATCGTCACCGAGCTGCCGTATGGCGTGAAGAAGGGCGGTGACTCAGGCGTCATCAAGAAGATCGCCGACCTTGTCCACGACAAGGTCCTGAGCGAGATCTCGGATGTCAAGGATCACTCCGACCGGTCGGGGATGCGTATCCAGATCGATCTCAAGCGCGAGGCGATTCCGCAGGTCGTCCTGAACAAGCTCTTCAAGCACACGCAGCTCCAGGCGACATTCGGCTACAACGCCGTCGCGCTCGTCGACGGCGTTCCGCGGACGCTGTCCCTGCTCGAGCTCGTCACGTACTACCTCGATTACCAGCGCGAGGTCGTAACCCGCCGATCGAAGTACGAGCTGCGCAAGGCTGTCGATCGCGCTCACATCCTCGAGGGCTACCTCATTGCGCTCGACAACCTCGACGAAGTCATTGCCCTGATCCGCGCCGCTGAGGACACAGACGGCGCCCGCACGGCTCTCATGGTTCGCTTCGAGTTTTCCGAGATCCAGGCGCAGGCGATCCTCGACCTGCGACTCCGCGCGCTCACGGGACTCGAGCGGAAGCGCGTCGAAGACGAGCACGCCGATCTGCAGGAGCGGATCGCGGAACTTCGTGCGCTGCTTGGAGATCCTGCTCGCGTCGACGCCGTCGTTCGCGAAGAGCTGCTCGAGGTGAAGGAGATCTACGGGAAAACGGACGAACGTCGCACGGAGATCGTTGCCGGCGAGACCGAGTGGGAGCTGGAGGACATGATCGCCGAGGAGGACATGGTCATCGCGATCACCAAGTCCGGCTACATCAAGCGACTGCCGGTGACCACATATCGCGAGCAGCGTCGCGGCGGAATCGGCGTGATGGGAATGGACATGAAGGACGACGACTACATCGAGCACCTCTTCGTCGCCTCAACGCACGACTACATCCTGTTCTTCACGACCGTTGGCAAGGTGTATCGACTGAAGGTGCACGAGCTTCCGCTCGGCTCCCGCCAGTCGAAGGGACGGGCGATCGTGAACCTGCTGCCGTTCCGGCAGGACGAGTACGTGCGCGCGGTGATCGCCACCCGCAACTTCGAGGAAGCAAAGTACCTCGTCTGCGCGACGCGGAAGGGAATCGTCAAGAAGACCGAGTTCGGCGCCTACAACACACCGCTCAAGGCGGACGGGATCATCGCGATCAAGCTGCGCGAGGGTGACGAGCTGATCGGCGTGCGCCTCGCCGGGGACGCGGACGACGTGCTCATGGTCTCTCGGATGGGCCAGGCGGTTCGTTTCCACGCAAAGCAGGCACGGGCGATGGGTCGCGACACGACCGGTGTCGCAGGCATGAAGCTCCGCGCTGGTGACGAGGTCATCGAGGTCGACATCGCCGATGACGAGGCTGATCTGCTCGTGGTCACGGAGAACGGCTACGGAAAGCGCACGCGAGTCGGTGACTATCCCGTCAAGGGGCGAGGGACGATGGGCGTGAAGACGGTGCAGCTGGTTCAGAGCAAGGGTCGCCTCGCCGGCGCGCGGATCGTGCGTGACGGCTATCAGGTGATGCTCATCTCCGACGGTGGCACCGTGATCAAGATTCCGGTCGACGGGATCCGACGAGCCGGCCGCTCGACCCAGGGCGTGATCGTAATGCGCTTGCGCGAGCAAGAGCAGGTTGCCACGCTCGCACCCGTCATCGGCTCGGATGACGAGGCCGAGCCGGACCTGTCCGCGGGCGTCCCGGGCTCGGACGAGTCAGAACCCGAAGCCAGCGCTGTAGAGCCGCCTGTTTGAGCTACGCATTGCCGGCGTCCGCCACGTTCTTGAGCGCGGTGAGCAGGTCGATGGGGATCGGGAAGACGATGGTCGAGTTGTTCGACGCGCCGATCTCGAGGAGCGTCTGCAGGTAGCGCAGCTGCACGGTGATCGGCTCCTGGGACATGATCGCTGCCGCGTCCTTGAGCCGCTCCGAAGCCTGGTACTCGCCCTCGGCGGAGATGACCTTTGCCCGTCGCTCGCGCTCGGCTTCGGCCTGTCGCGCCATCGCCCGCTGCATGCTTGCGGGAATCTCGACGTCTTTGACCTCGACGACGGAGACCTTGATACCCCAGGGTGAGGTGGCCTCGTCGATGATCGCCTGCAGGATCGCGTTGATCTTGTCGCGCTCGGACAGGAGCTCGTCCAGAACGTGCTGCCCGAGCACCGAGCGGAGCGTCGTCTGGGCGATCTGCGATGTCGCGACCATGTAGTTCTCGACCTGGACGATGGCCGCGTTCGGCTCCACGATCCGGAAGTAGGCGACCGCGTTCACACGGACCGGGACGTTGTCCTTCGTGATCACTTCCTGCGGCGGGACGTTGAGCGTCACGGTTCGTAGGTCGACCTTGACCATGCGGTCGACGATCGGAATGAGCAGGAAGAGACCCGGCCCTTTCGGCTCCGGGAGCAGCCGCCCCAGACGGAAGATCACGCCGCGCTCGTACTCGCGAGCGATCTTGACCGCCGCGAAGAGGAACAGGACGACGACGACGAGTGCAGCGACGAGAACGATCAGGCCTACGGATACATCCATCAGCTCCGCCCCTTCGGTTCGATTGACGCCATGGATCCTACGACGAGGCGCAAGTCGTCCTCGACCTCTTCGACCCGAACGTGCTCACCCGGGACGAGCGGGACGCCGTCGATGGTGCGAGCGCGCCACAGTTCTCCATTGATCTGCACCATCCCCGCGCGTCGGACAATGCCGCTGTGCCCGACGAGTTCCTCGACACCCACCGCTACGGGACGCCGCGCTACGCGCACCACCCGAGAGAGAGCGATGCCCACAAGCAACGCGAGGGTCCCGGCGATTCCGATCGCCACCGGGAAGGAGACCTGGTACGCGTCACCCGCCGGGTCGAACAGCATGAGCGCGCCGAGGACGAACATGACTCCTCCGGCGACGGTCAGCGCCCCGTGTGTCGGGACGAAAGCCTCGGCGACGAAGAACGCCGCGGCGAGGATCATCAGGAGCAGCCCGGCGAGCGAGACGGGAAGCACCTGCAGGCCGTAGAGCCCGAGGATCAGAGAGATCGCCCCGACCGTTCCTGGGAATATCAACCCGGGATTCCATAGCTCCACCACGATCCCGATGAGGCCGATCGAGAGCATGAGAGCGATCAGGTTCGGGTCGACGAGAAAGTCCCGCGCTTTCTGCCAGAAGCTCATCTCGACGTTCTCGATCTGCGCTCCCGCGGTTTCGAGCACGAGGCCTTTCGGAACCGTCTTCATCCCGTCGACCTGGCTCAGCAGCGCCGGCAGCGTGGGTGCGATCAGCTCGACCAGGCCAATCGCCTCTGCGTCGCGCGCGCCGTAGTTGGCGGCCTCGGTGACCATCTTTCGGGCCGCCACGACGTTGCGGTCGTGCTCGCGGGCAAGCTCACCGACGTAGGCTGCGGCATCGTTGACGATCTTTCGGCGCAAGTCCTTCGAGATGTCCTCTCCGCCGAGCGAGATCGGAGTCGACGAGCCGATGTTGGTCTGTGGCGCCATTGCTGCGATATCCGCCGACATCGCGATAACGGCTCCTGCCGAGTCGGCGCTCGATCCCGGTGGCGCCACATAGACGATGACCGGAACCCTCGAGGCGAGAAAGCGCTTCACGATCCCGCGCATCGATGAGGCGAGGCCACCTGGTGTATCGAGAACGAGGACGACGGCTGCGAACTCCTCGCTCTCCGCGCGGTCGACGGCGTTCTCGACGTATTCCTGCGTCACCGGGTTGATGTCGTTGTCGAGATGAACGGCGAGAACCCGCCTCTCCGAGTCTTGCCCTCCGGCGCCTACTGGCGCGGCGAGTGCGACAAGGGTGAGCGCGAGAAGAAGAAATCCCCGCAAATAGCGGCTCAGCACCGGTGTAAGGATTCTATCAACGGAGGTTCTTCGCCCTTGCCCGCGAACCGCTGGAGGGCCACCCTGGCTCACATGCGCCGCCTTGCATTCCTTGCCGCCGCTCTTGTTGCCGTCACGTTCGCGCCGGAGGCGTTGGCCGCGAACGGCGCCCACGTGAGCACTGTGGCTCTTCGTGCCACCGGCCCGAATACGTTCGCGCCGGACTCGGAGGTCGCCCGCTTCACGCTGGCCGGCGTGCAATGGCGTGGCCCAGGCCGCGTGTTTCTTCGCACGCGCTCGAGCACCGGCAAGTGGAGCCAGTGGCATCCCGGAGCACCCGAAAGCGAGGACGGTCCTGACGCGAACTCCCGTGAGGCGACCGCTCCAGGTTGGACGGCGGGGAATCCGCTGTGGGTCGGTCCCTCGAACGCGATCGAGGCTCGAGCTATCGGGCGCGTCTCCCGGATTCGCGCGCATCTCGTCTGGAGCCCCGAGACAAGGATCCCGTACCGACTGCCTGTTGCGGCCGTATCGCCGGCGATCGTGCCGCGCCTTTCATGGGGAGCGGACGAATCGATCAGGCGCGGGCCTCCAACCTACGCGGCGGATGTCCGGTTCTCGATCATCCACCACACGGCCGGGAGCAATGGCTACACGAGATCCGAGGCACCGGCGATCGTCAAGGCTATCCAGCTCTACCACGTGCAGGGCAACGGCTGGAACGACATCGGCTACAACTTTCTCGTCGATCGCTTCGGCACCGTCTACGAGGGAAGGTTCGGCGGTATCGATCGCAACGTCGTCGGCGCGCACGCGCTTGGCTTCAACACCGGCTCGGTGGGCATCGCCCTGATCGGGACCTACGGGAGCACGCAGCCGTCCAAGGCGGCACAGGATGCGATCGCCCGTCTTGTCGCCTGGCGGCTCGATCTCGCTCACGTAGACCCGACGGGCTTTCTGACGGCCATCTCCGGCGGCAGCGAGCGCTATGCGAGCGGTATTCCGGTCGTCCTGAGCGCGATCTCGGGCCACCGCGACACAGGCTTCACCGAGTGCCCGGGAGATGCGCTTCATGCAAAGCTCGGGGCACTCGCGGCCTCGGCTCGAGCGATCGGTCTTCCCAAGATCTTCGAGCCACGGACCGACGCGAGCGGTACTGCCATTCGCTTTCACGCCAGGCTCTCTTCTGCACAGCCGTGGACCGTCGCGGTGGCGACCACGGCAGGCGTGGAGGTGGCGCGTGGCTCAGGAACCGGTCCCGGCGTCGACTGGACCTGGGACTCCGCAGGAGTCGCGGCCGGCACTTTCGCCTGGACGATCGGCGCCGGCGATGCGCGACCGGCGACCGGCGTTCTCCGGGCGGGCGGAGCGACGCCGCCGCTCGCGATCGAGTCGGCCTCGGTTGATCCTGAGGCGATCAGCCCCAACGAGGATGCGCAGGCCGACTCGACCCTTCTCACCTATCGCCTGAATGTGTCCGCAAACGTCACCGTCGAGATTGTCGACTCAGTCGGTGGCGTAGTGGCGACGCTCGTCGATCGCGTCTGGACGCGCGCGGGCCAGCACACGATGCCGATCGACGGCACCGTGCTTTCAGACGGTCGCTACGGGATCGTCATCACCGCGCGGACGGCAACCGGCGCGACCGTACAACGCTTCGTCCCGCTCACGGTGAGCCGCACGCTCGGCGTGGTCACGGCAAGTCCCGCGGCCTTCTCCCCGAACGGCGACGGGAGGAAAGACCGCCTCGTCGTGACGTTCTCGCTTGCGGCACCCGCGGATGTCAGGATTCGAATCCAGCGCGACGGTCGGTGGGTGGCGAGTCCGTTGAGCGGGAGCTTCCTCCCCGGCACACAACGCTTCGTCTGGGACGGCGTGCGGTCCTCGGGGTCCCTTAGAGACGGCGGCTACGAGACGATCGTCGAGGCCGAGGACGAGATAGCGGCGATCTCGTACGGCGCTCGCTTCGTTTCCGACACAGTGGCTCCGCGCCTGCGGATCATGCCGACCAAGAGGCTCCGGATCGAAGTGAGCGAGCCCGCGGTGCTCACACTGCGCATCGACGGTCGCGCCCTGCGCTACGAGGCGAAGAGGGCCGGAATCGCTCGCATCCCCTGGGCCGGCCGAGCGCGTCGCGTTCGCGCCGTCGCCTGGGACGCCGCAGGCAATGCGAGCGGTCCGGTCGTCCGAATCGTGGCGCCGAGTACTTCGGGATCCGGCCAGTAGACTCGCGCCGTGCAGGCGCCGTTCCCCCCGGTTCCCTTCGGCCGCGACGTCATCGAGGCAATCCTGCCCCACCGTGAGCCGTTCCTCCTCATCGACGAGGTGACCGAGCTGGAGCCGGGCCGCAGGGTCGTTGCGCGCAGAGAGGTGCGCGCGGGCGATTGGTGGTTTCCGGGGCACTTTCCCGACAGGGCGGTGATGCCCGGGGTGCTCATCGTCGAGGCGATGGCGCAGTCGGGAGCAGTCGCGGTTCTGATTCAGGAGGAGAACCGCGGGAAGATCGCCTTCTTCGCAGGGATCGACGACTGTCGGTTCAAGAGGATCGTCTCGCCCGGAGACACCCTGACGCTTGTGTGCGAGATCGACACGGTGCGAGGGCCGATCGGGCGGGGGAAGGCTACGGCGCATGTCGGGGACGAGCTTGCCGCACGCGCTACGCTCACCTTCGCTGTGGAGCGATAGCGCGTGCTCGGAGTGGCGACCCCTGGCGTTCGGATCGGCATCACCGGCCTAGGAACGCACGTTCCCGAGCGCGTGATGACGAACGCCGAGCTCGCGCAGATCGTCGAGACCTCGGACGAGTGGATCCGCGAGCGAACCGGAATCCGCGAGCGACGGATCGCAGCGGACGACGAGGCGCTGACGGACATCGCGATGCCGGCAGCGGTCGCGGCTCTCGCCGATGCAGGCGCCGATCCCGCCGAGATCGATCTTCTGATCTGCGCAACCGTGACACCGGACATGATGTTCCCGACGTCTGCAGCGCTGCTCGCGGACGCGCTTGGGATGCCCAAGGCCGCCGCGTACGACCTCCTCGCCGGTTGCACCGGGTTCGTCTACGCGATTGCCCAGGCGTACGGAATGCTGGCGTCGGGGCTCTCTCGGCGCGCGCTCGTCGTCGGCGGCGACGTTCTCTCCAAGATCCTCGACTGGGAGGACCGCTCGACGCTCGTCCTCTTCGGCGATGGTGCCGGAGCCGTCGTGATGGAGCCCGTCGAACGGGGCGGCTTCCTCGGATTCGAGCTCGGCGCGGACGGCGGAGGTGGCGAGAATCTCTGGTATCCGGGGTCGGGATCGAGGAAGTTCGACAACCCCGAGGGGCTGCTCAAGATGAACGGACGCGAGGTGTTCAAGTTCGCGACGCGGATCATGGTCTATTCGGCGCAGCAGCTCCTACCCGAATGCGGTAAGAGCGTGGAAGATATCGATGTGTATATCCCGCACCAGGCCAACAAGCGGATCATCGACTACGCCGTCGGTAAGCTCGGGATTCCACCGGAGAAGACCATCGTGAACGTCGATCGCTACGGCAACACATCGTCCGGTTCGATCCCGCTGGCCCTCGCGGACGCGCGGACGGACGGACGGCTGCACGACGGAGCCTTGATTCTGATGACAGGTATGGGTGCAGGGCTCACGTGGGGCTCGGCGCTGCTGGAATGGACGACCGGGAGGCCCTCATGAACAAGATTGCGTTTTGTTTCCCCGGCCAGGGGTCTCTCGAGATGGGCATGGGCCGAGAGATCGCGGAGGCCTTTTCCGCCGCTCGCGAGGTGTATCGCGTCGGGTCGGAGGCGTCTGGGTTGGATCTGGAGAAGCTGTGCTTCGAGACGCCGCTCGACCAGATGGTCGAGACCGACGTGCAGCAGCCTGCGCTCGTCGCGACGAGTCTGGCGATTCTCGCCGCAATGCGCGAGCGCGGTCTCGAGCCGGACGTGGTCGTCGGCCACTCGGTCGGCGAGTTCGCTGCCCTGGCAGCCGCAGGCTCCCTGGAGACCGGAGCGGCTATCGGGTTAGTGCGAGAGCGCGGTCTCGCGATGGCCGAGGCCGCTCGGGAGCGGCCTGGCGCGATGGCTGCGATTCTGGGGCTCGCCGACGAGGAGGTCGAAAAGCTCTGCCGGAGGATCGTCGGCGTATGGCCGGCGAACTACAACTGTCCGGGACAGATCGTCGTCTCGGGCGAGCACGCGGCCGTCGAGGAGTGTTGCGCCGAGGCCGAGAGCCTCGGCGCCCGACGAGCGGTGAAGCTCAAGGTCTCAGGTGCTTTCCATAGCCCGCTCGTCGCGCGTGCGGCGGATCGCCTTCGGCCCGCACTCGAGCTCGTGCGGTTCACGGAGCCCCTGGCGCCGTTCATGTCGACCGTCACCGCAAAGGTGGAGCCCGCGCAGCGGATCGCGGCTCTCCTCGTCGACCAGCTGACAGGCCCGGTTCGGTTCACACAGGCCGCGACCGAGCTCGTGCGCACAGGTGCGACGACGTTCGTCGAGGTCGGTCCGGGCACTGTGCTCTCCGGCCTCGTGAAGCGCATCGACCGAAGCGTGAAGACGATGTCCGTGAACACGCTCGACAGCCTGGAGCGTGCGCAGGAAGCGCTCGCGCGGTGAGTCGACCCGCGTTCTGCTCTCTCGACGGGAAGAACGCGCTCGTGACGGGCGCCTCGCGCGGGATCGGCCGCGCGATCGCCAGCGATCTCGCCGCCGCCGGCGCCTCCGTTGTCCTCTCGTACCGCACTGGGGCCGACGAGGCCGCAACGCTCGCCGCGGAGATCGGAGCTCGTGCCGTTCAAGCTGACGTCTCCGATTCGGAATCGGCGCGTGCGCTCGTGGAGGAGGCGGGCGATCTCGACATCCTCGTCAACAACGCCGGCGTGACTCGCGACGGACTTCTGGTGCGCATGTCGGACGACGACTGGGACACCGTGATCAACACCAATCTCGCGTCGTGCTTCTACACCTGCCGAGCTGCGGCGCGCGGAATGATGAAGAAGCGCTCGGGCGCGGTCGTGAACATCTCCTCGATCGTCGGCCTCCGTGGGAACTGGGGACAGACGAACTACGCGGCGTCGAAGGCCGGGATCATCGGGTTCACGAAGTCGCTCGCCCGCGAACTGGGAAGCAGGAACGTCCGCGCGAACGTCGTCGTTCCGGGCTATGTGAAGACGCAGCTGACCGATGTACTCCCCGAGGGTGCGACCGACGCGATGCTTCAGAACACCCCCCTCGGAAGGTTGGGCGATCCGGAAGACGTCGCCGGGGCGGTACGGTTCTTGTGCTCCGACGAAGCGTCGTTCATCACGGGCGCGGTGCTCCTGGTGGACGGCGGACTCGGGATGTAACGAATGACAGACAGCTCGCAGACCGGACGTCGCAGGGTCGTCATCACCGGGGTGGGAATGGTCACGCCGCTGGGGAACGATCCCGAGTCGACGTGGACCAGCCTGATCGCCGGGGAGTCCGGCGCCGGCCCGATCACCCGTTTCGACCCGAGCGAGTACGCGGTGCGTTTCGCGTGCGAGTTGAAGGATTACGACCCCACGACCTGGATCGACCGCAAACAGGCCAGGCGGATGGACAAGTTCTCCCAGTTCGCGCTTTCGGCCGCACGAATGGCGGAGGTGGACAGCGGAATTGACATCGCGCGCGAGCCCGATCGTGTCGGCGCCGCGATCGCCACGGGAATCGGCGGGCTCACGGCCTTCGAGGAGTGCGTCCGGAGGCTGATCGACCGAGGTCCCGATAGGACCAGCCCGCTTTCCATCGTCCAGATCATCCCCAACATGGCCGCAGCGTGGGTGTCGATGGAGCTCGGGACCCAGGGGCCGCTCGCTGCCGAGTGCACCGCTTGTGCCGCCTCGAACATGGCGATCGGCGACGGGCTCGACGCGATTCGCCTCGGTCGCGCCGAGGTCATGCTCTGCGGCGGGACGGAGGCGCCCGTCACTCACGTGGGAATCGCCGGGTTCAGCGCGATGCGGGCGCTCTCACAGCGCAATGACGACCCGAAGGCGGGCTCGCGTCCGTTCGATTTGGGGCGTGACGGCTTCGTCATGGGCGAGGCGGCAGGGGTGGTAGTTCTCGAGGAGCTCGACCATGCACGCGCTCGCGGTGCGAAGATCTACGCGGAGCTGCTCGGCTACGGCGTCTCCTCCGATGCGACGCATGTCACGGAGCCCGATCCCACCGGCACGAATCCGGCACGCGCCATGAAGATGGCCTTCGCGGACGCCGGTATCTCACCCGCCGAGGTCGGCTACGTCAACGCACACGGAACCTCGACGCCGCTCGGGGACTCCGCTGAGACCCGCGTCCTCAAGCTCGCCCTCGGCGAGGAGAAGGCATTCGGGACGCCGGTGTCGTCGACGAAGGGTGCGACCGGACACTGTCTCGGCGCCGCAGGAGCGGTCGAGGCGATCTTCACCATCTTCGCCGTGCAGCGCGGCGTGCTCCCACCGACCATCAACTTCCACGTGGCCGATCCCACCTGCGACCTCGACTACATCCCAAACGACGCTCGAGCGCAGGAGATCGAGGTCGGCGTCTCCAACTCCTTCGGGTTCGGCGGCCACAACGCCTGCGTTGTGTTTCGCCGCTGGGACGGGGGCGCGTAGCGTCCCGCAGACGCCCCGTTAGGCTTGCGGGGTGGAGCGATGGGCCACCTTCGATTGCTACGGCACGCTCGTCGACTGGAACGGCGGGATTCGCGCGGAGCTCGAGAGGCTTTTCGGTGCGGCGCGTGCGAGTGAGCTCCTTGGTCGCTACCACGACCTGGAGCCGAAGATCCAAGCCGGGAACCCGGGAGCGTCGTACCGCGAAGTCCTGACGGTCACGCTCGAGCGCCTCGCGACCGAGACAGGCCTCACAATTCCGGAGGGTGAGGCGAGCGCACTCGCGCACTCGCTTCCCTTCTGGTCGGTCTTCGAGGATGTGCGTCCCGGACTCACGGAAGCGAGATCCCGCGGGTGGCGACTGGGGATCCTCTCGAATACCGACCGCGACCTCATCGACGCCTCGATCGACGCTCTCGGCGTGCCGATCGAGACCGCGATCGTGGCCGGCGAGATCGGCTCGTACAAGCCGGCCCATAGGCATTGGCAGGTGTTCTACGAACAGACGGGTGCGGATCCGGGTCGGTACGTTCACGTCGCCCAGAGCGTCTACCACGACATTGCCCCGGCGGCCGAGCTCGGGATCCCGTCGATCTGGATCAACAGGCTCGGAGAGCCCGACGACGCGCGTCCGGCGCGAACACTCGCCGGAGTGGCGAACCTGGCCGACGCACTCGACGCACTCGTGCCCGTATGAGCGAGACCCTGCGCGCGCCGCGCGAGGAAGACGCGCGCGAGGTGGCGCGGCTCATGAGCAGGGACTGGCCAGAGGCGGTTGACGCCTCCACTGTGCTGCGCGATTGGAGCTTCCCCGGAGTGCAGATCGAAAGGGACGCGAGGCTGAGCCGTGACTCGTACGCTTTCGTCGAGAGCTTCGGCGACGAGCGGGTCTGGATCCGCGTCTGCGGCCGCCCGACAGCCGACCTCCTCGACTGGGCGGAGCTTCGTGCACATGAGCTGGGCACACGCCTGATCGCGGGCGGCTGGTCGACACAGGAGGCGCTTCTCCGCGAGCTTGAGCGGCGCGGATTTCGACT
>JAOUHF010000029.1 GCA_029865325.1 Thermoleophilia bacterium | reverse complement strand
CGTGGAGGTTGGGAGCAGCGGCCTCAAGGTCTCGCGCGTCGGACTCGGCTGCAACAACTTCGGCGGGCGGATCGACCTGGCCGCGACCCGCCTCGTCGTCGATGCCGCGCTCGACGCCGGAGTCACGTTCTTCGACACGGCCGAGGTGTATGGAAACGACGGTGGGAGCGAGCGCTTTCTGGGGGAGATCCTCGAAGGTCGTCGCGACCAGGTGGTGCTCGCGACCAAGTTTGGCTGGGCACAGGGTCGTGGACACCGCGACGCCTCCAGCATCCGGAGCGCGATCGACGGCTCGCTCGACCGGCTGCGCACGGACTACGTCGATCTCTACTACCTCCACAAGCCCGATCCTGCGACACCGATCGCCGACACGCTCGGTGCGCTCGACGAGCTCGTCTTGTCGGGCAAGGTGCGCGCCATCGGGTGCTCGAACTTCTCGGCCGAGCAACTCGCGGACGCCGATCGCGTTGCTCGCGAGCAGGGCACGGCGCGCTTCACGGTTCTGCAGAACCACTACAGCCTGCTCGAGCGCGGCGACGACGAGGACGTCCTGCCGCTCTGCCGCGAGCTCGGGATCGCGTACATCCCGTACTTCCCGCTCGCGAGCGGATTGCTGACGGGCAAGTACCAGCGGGGAGAGCCCGCTCCGGAGGGTACGCGGCTGTACGGTCGCGAGATCGACGACACGCGGCTCGCGTGTGTCGAGGCGCTGCGGCGCTTCGCAGACGAGCGGGGGTACGGTCTCCTCGACCTCGCGATCTCCGCACTGGCCTCGACGCCCGGCATTGGTTCGGTCATCGCAGGCGCCACGAAGCCCGAGCAGGCGAGAGCCAACGCGGCGGCGGCCTCATGGCATCTCGACGCCGACGATCTCGAGCTGCTCGCAGCGCTCTAACAATCCGTTACCAAACGTTTACCGCGGGCACAGAAGACGCTCACCCGCAGCTCCCATACCCAGATGGAGGGAAATCCCCCGAAGTCGAACGGAAGGGAGTCGGAGAATGGCGAAGCTTCGTAAGGCGGCCGCGATCGTCGCGGTCGTGCTCGGGTCGCTGACAGTAACCGGAGCAGCGCTCGCGGATGACCGTCAGACCCAGCGCACGCCTCGTGATCACCGGGCGTTCTGCGAACGGCTCGAGCAGGCTGCACAGGACCTGCGGGCGAAGATCGGCCACATTCAGGCCGTGCAGGAGCGCATACGGCAGAAGATCGCGAGTGGGGAGCTCACGCGCGAGCAGGAAGCGCGGGCGAAGCACGTGTTGCGGAAGCTCGAGGGTCTGCAGCAGCAGCTCCAGGAGCGCCTCGAGCGGATGCTCGAGGTCTACGGCGAGAAGTGCCAGCGCTGAGCGGTTGAAAGATCGTCGGGGTCAGACCCCAGGGGTCTGGGGTCTGACCCCACGAATCAACTGTCGTTCGTGCCGTCCCGATCGCCGGCCTTGTCGGCGTCAGCGCGCGTCGAGATCACCGTGAAGGACTCGTCGAGGTGGACGTCGACCTGGCTTCCATCAGCGAGCGTCACCTCGACCTCGTAGTAGCCGTCTTCATCGCCGACCTCGGTCTCAGTCACTCTGCCTCCTCCAGTGGAGGCAAGCGCTGCCGCCGACGCGTGCGTGAGCGCCGCGCCCGTGATGGGCTTCTCCGCGTCGTCGAAGCCGCCGGTTGCGAGCGCCACGCCTGCCGAGACTCCGGCGATGGTGATCCCGACGGCGACGATCATCGCCACTCGTCTCACTGATCTCCTCCTGTGGTTGCCTATGTCCAGCACGGTACGAGGGACGGATGAGATGAGCGTGAGTCGCGGTCTCATCGAACTCTCATCTTCGTTGGGACAATGACCAGGTCATGCGCATCCTGGTCGTCGAAGACGAGCTGAAGATGGCGAGCCTCCTGCGACGCGGGCTCACGGAGGAAGGGCACGCGGTGGACCTCGCTCGCACGGGAGACGACGCCCTCTGGATGGCCGGCGCTGTGGAGTACGACGCGATCGTGCTCGATCTCATGCTGCCCGGCGTCGACGGACTCGAGGTGTGCAGGCGCGTTCGCGAGAGTGGGGTCTGGGCTCCCGTCCTGATGCTTACTGCGCGAGATGCGATCGAAGATCGCGTCGCCGGACTCGACGCGGGCGCGGATGACTACCTTCCGAAACCGTTCTCGTTCGCCGAGCTGCTCGCTCGCCTTCGCGCCCTCGTTCGGCGGGGAAGCAGCGAGCGCCCGGTGGTGCTGGAGGTCGGCGATCTTCGCCTCGATCCGGCCACCCGGCAGGTGTGGCGTGGGCCGTCGGAGATCAAGCTCTCCGCCAAGGAGTTCGCGCTGCTCGAGACGTTTATGCGCCGTCCGGGCCAGGTTCTCTCCCGCTATCAGCTTCTCGAGCACGCCTGGGACTACGGATATGAGAACCGCTCGAACGTCGTCGACGTGTATGTCCGGTATCTCCGTGACAAGATCGATCGGCCGTTCGGGCGCGACTCGCTCGAGACCGTTCGCGGGGCCGGCTACCGACTTCGCAGAGAGGGGTCGAGCTGAACCGACTCCCCATCCGGCTGCGCCTGGCTCTCGTCTTCGGCCTCGTGATGGCCCTCGTCTTCACTGCCGTCGGGGCTTTTCTCTACTTCCGGCTCGGAGCGACTCTCGACGAGCGGATCGCCGACAACCTCGAAAGCCGGACCACTGCGCTCGCCACCGTGCTCAGGGAAACCGGGGACCTTCCCGACGTCGATCCTGCACTGATCGCAGGTGAGGACGACGTTGCGCAAGTCATCGGGTCGGACGGCTCGCTGGTTGCCGCGAGTGCGACCGTCGAAAGTGCCCTCCTTCTTTCGCCCACCCAGCTCGTGGCGGCGCGTGAGGGCGTGCTCGCGATCGAGACGGAGCTGGCAACGGTCGACGCGATCGAAGAGTTTCGACTGCGTGCGACTCCGATCGACGACCACGTCGTCGTCGTCGGTGAATCGCTCGAGGATCGCGATGGCGCGCTGGACGGTCTCTTGACTCAGCTTCTGCTCGTGCTGCCGCTCGCCGTGTTGCTCTCCTCCGGAGTCGGCTATTTCGTTGCGCGAGCGGCGCTACGCCCGGTCGAGAACATGCGCGGGCGAGCCGCCGAGATCTCTGCGGAGAACCCTGGGCAGCGGCTCCCGCTCCCTCGCGCGCGGGACGAGGTCTACAGGCTCGGTGAAACGCTCAACGAGATGCTCGGGCGGCTCGATGCCGGACTCGCGAGAGAGCGGCGCTTCGTCGCCGATGCGAGCCACGAGCTGCGCACTCCTCTCGCGACGCTTCGAACGGAGCTCGAGCTCGCGATGCGCCGACCCCGCTCGCCCGAGGAGCTCGAGGAAGCGCTCGGCTCAGCGCGCGAGGAAGTCGAGCGCCTCGTTCGGCTTGCTGAGGATCTCCTCGTGCTCGCGCGTGCCGATGACGGGAGGCTTCTTCTCAGCGTCGAGCGGCACGACGTGCGCGGACTGCTCGATGCAGTAGCGGGCCGGAGCGATTCGCGCGCGAGCGCTGCTGGGCGGGCGCTCGAGGTGTCGGCGCCGAAAGAGCAGGCCATCTCCGGAGACCGCATGCGTCTCGAGCAGGCACTCGGGAACCTCGTCGACAACGCTCTTCGCCACGGCGAAGGTACGGTGCGCCTCTCGGCGCAAACTTCAAGCGACGCGCTGGTGCTCTCCGTAAGCGACGAGGGTGAGGGCTTTCCGGACGACTTCCTCCCGCATGCGTTCGAGCGGTTCAGTCGAGCGGACGCAGCGCGTACGGGGGGAGGCGGAGTCGGACTCGGGCTCGCCATCGTGAAGGCCATCGCGCGCGCTCACGGCGGAACCGCGAGCGCGACCAATCGTACGGACGGCGGCGCCGAGATCTCGCTGGTCATCCCGCTCGAGCTCACGGCTCATCGGGATCTCATCTGACCCTCATACGCTCGGCGAGGAATGCGAGCAAAGGAGATCTCGATGCGAATCCCGATGTTGCTCTCGACCGGTGCGACGATCGCGCTGATCGCGACCGGTTGTGGATCCGATCAATCGGCCGCGCTTCCGCAGGGAGGCGAGACCGTTCAGCTCGACCCGGCGGACTTCACCACCGAGATCGACAATCGCTACTGGCCGATGACGCCGGGCACAACCTGGGTCTACCGCGAGACCGACGCCGAAGGCAACGAGCAGCGCGTCGTCGTCACGGTCACCGATGAGACGAGAGAGGTCATGGGCATCCAGACGCGGGTCGTCCACGATCTCGTCACCGAAGGCGGCGAGCCGATCGAGGACACGTACGACTGGTACGCGCAGGACGCGGACGGAAACCTCTGGTACTTCGGCGAGGAGACGAAGGAGTTCGAGAACGGCAAGGTCGTCTCGACCGAAGGCTCGTGGGAGGCCGGCGTGGACGGGGCGCAGCCCGGAATCGTTGTGCCAGGTTCCCCCGAGGTCGGTATGACGTACCGGCAGGAGTACCTTGCGGGCGAGGCAGAAGACGGAGCCGCTGTGCTGAGTCTCGACGAACAGGTCGAAGCACCGCAGGGCTCGTACCAGGGCGTGCTCATGACGAAGGATCTCACGCCGCTCCACCCGGAGATCCTCGAGTACAAGTTCTACGCCGAGGGAGTCGGCCCGGTCGTCGTCCTCGGCGTTTCCGGCGGAATCGGCCGAGAGGAGCTCGTCGAGTACACGCGACCGTAGGGCGCGTCGCGGCTGCCAAACTCTCGCGCGATGCTGTTCTACGAGCTCGCGCAGGCATCCCACGACGTCGCGGCGACCGGGGCTCGGCTGCCGAAGGTGGCCCGGCTCGCTAGCTGCCTCGCTCAGGCAAGCGCAGCGGAGGCCTCAATTGTCGTCGCGTACCTCTCGGGCGAGCTTCCGCAGGGAGCCATCGGAGTGGGGTGGGCGGCTTTGCGCGAGCTCCCTCCTCCTGCCGAAGCGCCTGCGACGCTCGAGTTGCTCGACGTCGATGCGGCCCTGTCTCGACTTCAGGCCATCTCCGGGCGCGGTTCGCACGCTGCGCGGCGGGAAGAGCTCTGGCGCCTGTTCGGGATCTCCACCGAGCTCGAACAGCGGTTCCTGTCCGGCTTGCTCGGCGGAAAGCTTCGCCAGGGAGCGCTCGAAGGCGTGATGATCGACGCAGTCGCCGAGGCTGGCGGCATTCCGGCTGCCGAGGTTCGACGCGCGGCGATGCTTTCGGGTGATCTCCCAACCATCGCAATGGCCGCGCTGACGCTGGGGCCGGCCGGCTTGGCGCAGTTCCGGCTGGCGCCGCTACAGCCCGTCAAGCCGATGCTTGCGAAGACGGCTGAGAACGTCGCCGAGGCGTTGGAGCGCGTTGGGCGTGCGGGGGTGGAATGGAAGCTCGACGGCGCAAGGATCCAGGTCCACTGCGTGGGTGCCGAGGTGCGCGTCTTCACGAGGAACCTCGCCGACGTCAGCGATCGGGTTCCCGAGATCGTCGAGGCGATCGCCGCCCTACGTGCCGAGTCCCTCGTACTCGACGGGGAGGCGATTGCACTTCGCGCGGACGGACGCCCGCAGCCGTTCCAGGTGACGATGAGCCGTTTCGGCACCAAGAGAGTTGTCGACGACCTGCCGCCGACCACTCCTTTGTCGGCGTTCTACTTCGATTGCCTGCACGCTGACGGCGAGGACCTGATCGATCGCCCGGCGCGGGAGCGGCTCTCCGTGCTCGATGACCGGCTTTCGCCCGCGCTCGTTGTGCCGAGGTTCGAGACGGACGATGTGGTGGCCGCACAGGCGTTCCTCGAAGACGCTCTCGCACGAGGTCACGAGGGCGTCATGGTGAAGGACCTCGATGCGCCGTACGAAGCCGGTCGTCGTGGAGCGGGGTGGCTCAAGGTCAAGCCTGCGCACACGCTCGACCTCGTCGTCCTCGCCGCCGAGTGGGGGCACGGGCGCCGCCACGGAAAGCTCTCGAACCTCCATCTCGGCGCCCGTGATCCCGGGAGCCGCGGGTTCGTGATGCTCGGCAAGACGTTCAAGGGGATGACCGACGAGATGCTCGCCTGGCAGACGGAACGACTGCTTGCTCTCGAGACCCGGCGCGATGGCCATACCGTCCACGTGCGTCCGGAGCTCGTTGTCGAGATCGCGTTCGACGGGGTGCAGACGAGCCCACGCTACCCGGGTGGAGTGGCGCTGCGGTTTGCGCGCGTCAAGGGCTACCGCGAGGACAAGTCACCCGCCGAGGCCGACACGATCGACACCGTGCGTGCCATACGTGCTCGAGCGGGATAATCTCGCTCGGCACCAGTCACTACGAACGGAAGGTGGAGAATGACTCACTACGGAACACTTCGCAGCTGGGCGTTCATCGCGACGCTGGTCGGTGTTTTCGGGATGATCCTCGCTGCGATCGGTGCGATTGTGTGGGCCTTCGAGGTCGAGGGCTTCTGGCAGACGATCGGTGTGCTGCTCATCGGACTGCCCGTGGCGGTGTTCATCGCGACCATTCCGATTGCGCTCGCGCAGGCAATGCGTGCGATCGCAGACGTTGGGGACACCGTCAGCGCTCGCTGACCCATGGGGGACGCCGCCCATAAGAGCTTCCGGAGACCCGACCAGGTCGTCCGGCTGCCCAAGCTCACGGCACGACTGGTCGAGCTCGGCGAGTTCACGCTCGGCTACGAGGTGACCGAGCCCGGCTGGCGCTGGTCGGAGCATGTCCGCCCGAGCGTCGGCGGCGACTGGTGCCAGGTTCGTCACGCGGGGGTGATCCTCTCGGGCAGGCTCGGTATCCGGATGGCTGACGGAACCGAGCTCGAGTACGGGCCGGAGGACGTGATCGACATCTCGCCCGGGCACGACGGTTTCACGGTCGGGGAAGAGCCGTGCGTGTCGCTGACTTGGGCCGGCAATCGCCCCTTCTTCGCCAGCTTCCTCATGGGGAGCCGAAGCCGGGTGCTGGCCACGCTGCTCTTCACCGACCTCGTCGACTCGACGGTTCTCGCCGCGCGGCTTGGTGACGTGACGTGGCGTGAGCTGCTCTCCAGGCACTTCGTCGGCGCTCGGGCCGAGCTCGAGCGCCACGGCGGGCGGGAGGTCAAGACGACGGGGGACGGGATGCTTGCGACCTTCGACGGGCCGGGACAGGCGTTGCGCTGCGCCGCGGCGATCCGGAGGACGGCGAACAGAGATAGTCTCAAGATCCGCGCCGGGGTTCACGTGGGCGAGGTGGAGGTTGTGGACGAGGACATCCGCGGTGTTGCCGTCCACGAGGCGCAGCGGATCATGGCGGCCGCCGGGCCTGGCGAGATCCTCGTGTCCGACATGACCCGAGCCCTCGCCGGTGCGTCGGGGCTCGCCTTCCAGGATCGCGGGACGCACGTACTGAAGGGGCTCGAAGGCGAACGGCGCCTCGCCGCCTTCGTCGTCGAGCCCGAGCGGAC
Organism: Thermoleophilia bacterium; assembly: GCA_029865325.1. Classification (GTDB taxonomy): domain Bacteria; phylum Actinomycetota; class Thermoleophilia; order Gaiellales; family Gaiellaceae; genus GMQP-bins7. Next base: position 18,615 of record JAOUHF010000029.1, on the reverse strand, counting down.
ACCGTCGTGAGTGAGCTCCCGCTCATCCTGGCCGTCGACGAGGACGCCGAGGCGCTCGAGCGCATCACGGGCGAGCTCCAGCGCTATGCCCGCGATTACCGCGTCGTGTGCGGCCCCTCCACAGTGGCGGCGCTCAAGCAGCTCGAGGCCATGCGAGAACGGGATGCAGCAGTCGCGATCGTGCTCGCGGCCCGCGGTACCCAGGAGCTGAAAGGAGAGCTGCTGCTCGAGCGTGTGCATGCCTTGCACCCGCACGCGAAGCGGGCGCTGCTTATCCCCTGGGGCGGCTGGGCGGATGCAGAGACTGCGGAAGCGATCAGAACGGCGATGGCGCTCGGGTACATCGACTACTACGCACTCAAGCCGTGGAGCACCCCCGACGAGCTCTTCCATCGCCTCGTGTCGGAGTTCCTCCAGGAGTGGCGGCGTGCGAACGCGCCCGGGCGCCGCGAGATTACTGTCGTCGCCGACCCGTGGTCTCCGCGCGGCTACGAGCTCCGAAATCTTCTTGCGCGAAACGGTGTGCCTCATGCCTTCCACGCGTGCGACTCGGAGGAGGGCGCAGCGTTCCTGCTCGGCTGCGGAAACGAGGGGACTGATGTCCCGGTCATGTTGCTTCCGGACGGATCAGCGCTTGTCGACCCGAAGCCGGAGGACATAGCGCAGCACGGCACGCGTATGACAACCGAGCTTGCCGACAGCGAGGCATACGACCTCGTTATCGTCGGGGCAGGCCCCGCCGGGCTCGCAGCGGCGGTGTATGCGTCGTCGGAGGGTCTTCGCGCTCTGGTCGTCGAGAGCGAGTCCATCGGCGGTCAGGCAGGGTCTAGCACGCGAATTCGCAACTATCTCGGCTTTTCGCGTGGCCTGAGTGGCGCCGAGCTGGCCCAGCGCGCGTATCAGCAGGCGTGGGTCTTCGGGACGACGTTCCTTCTCACGCGCCAGGTCACGCGGCTCGGCGAAGGGCCTGGGGGGCACGTGGTCTCGATCTCGGGGGGCGCCGACATCGACGCTCGCAGTGTCATCCTGGCCATGGGTGTCTCGTACCGGCGCCTCGAGATTCCGGCGCTCGGAGCACTCGAAGGTGCGGGGGTCTTCTACGGCTCGTCGCCGTCGGAGGCGCGGCAGTTCACGGGGGCGAGCGTCTTCGTGGTCGGCGGCGCAAACTCTGCGGGGCAGGCCGCGCTGCATCTCAGTCGCTACGCGGCGAAGGTCACGCTTCTTGTTCGCGGTGCGTCTCTCGCCGCGAGCATGTCCCAGTACCTGCTCGAGGAGATCGCCGGCAGGGCAAACATCGAAGTGCGGGTGTCGACCGAGGTCGTCGGCGCGGAGGGCGACGGGCGCCTCGAGCGGATCACTCTCCTCACCGAGAGCGGCCCGGCGACCGAGGCGGCCGACGCACTCTTCATCCTCATCGGGGCGCAGCCGCGAACCGAGTGGCTCCCGGCCGAGATCGAGCGTGACGTGCGCGGGTTCGTGCTAACGGGCTCCGACTTCGAGACGACGGTGCCAGGAGTGTTCGCGATCGGTGACGTGCGCGCAGGATCGGTGAAGCGCGTCGCGTCGGCAGTCGGGGAGGGATCGGTGGTCATCCAGCGCGTTCACCAGTACCTCGAGCTTGCGGCCACCACTCGGGTTTCGTAGAACGAGGGGGTCAGACCCCCCGGCCTGACCCCTAACTCTCGCTCGATCGCCAAAGGCTGCTACGCCGGCGTCGCAGGCATGTCACCGCCGAGCTCCGACGCCGCCCAGCCGGCGTCCTGCTGCCGTAGGGCACGGATGCCGAGCGGGATCAACCCAATCGCGAACGCGACCTGCGCCGCGACTGCGAGCCACTTGGGCGCGCCGGAAAGCTCTCCTATGAACCCGACGAGCTGAGCGAGTCCGACGAGCGCGGCGCTCCACCTGGGCACCAGTCGAGCAAGGAAGAGGCCCGCGCCTACGAGAAGCCAAGCGACCGGGAAGAGCAGCGCCGCGAGGATCAGCGGCGCGATGCCGGCGTTCTCGGCGGTGTTCTCCCAGAGCAAGACCATCGCTGCACGGTCGATCCCCGGCTGGGCCATCTGCCAGGCGACGAGCTCCATGGCGACGAGCGCTGCGAGCGCGATTGTCCCTGGTACGAGCAGGACTCGCCCCAGATTGACAAGCGTTGGACGGTGTTCCTGCACGAAGCGCGCGAGGCCGGCGAACGCCGGCAGCGCGAGCATGAGGCCAACCAATACGAAGATGTGGGACGCGTACCACCGGCCCGTGTTGTGGGCGATGACGTCGAGCTGTCTGGCGGCGTCGCTCTCGAAGTGGCCATGCAGAAGCTATGCGATGACGAAGACGATGGGAGCGACGATCATGGCTACGCCGCCGATCATTCGCTGAAACGGGGTCGTGTTACCGAGGTTCACGGATCCTCCTTAAGGTCCGGGCGATTTGACCCTTGGAGGCTGACGGGCGTGTCAAGCGCGCGGTAGGGGCGGATCCCCTATTTGTTGCCCGTGCACGTACATGGCGATCTACGTCAACCCGTGCGACGATGTCGTGCGTGACCACGGCATCGGCTGAGACGTCGCTCGCTGCGGGCTACGAGGCGCTCGCGAACGGCGATTGGGAGGGTGCTCGCTCGGCGTTCGAGATGGCACTCGATGTCGGCGAGACGCCCGAGGCACTCGACGGGCTCGGGCGCGCACTCTGGTGGCTCCGCGAGGAGCGAGACGCGGTCGTTCAGCGAGAGCGCGCCTACGCCGGCTTCCGGCAGGAGGGAGAGCTGGCTCGGGCTGCTCGCGTTGCGCTCTGGCTCTCGCGCGAGTATGAGATCGCGTTCGGCAACGCTGCGGCAGCACGGGGCTGGCTGGCGCGGGCGGAGCGCCTCCTGCGGGACGTTGCGCCCGGCGCGGAGCGCGGGTGGCTCGATCTCGCCCGTTCCGAAGGGGCGCGCAACCCCGCAGAGGCGGCGCGAGCTGCAGCGTCAGCGCTCGAAGTCGCGCTGGCGGCTGATGATCCGGATCTCGAGCTTCGCGCCCTGGCCCAGCTCGGCTTCGCCGAGGTCTCGCTGGGCCACGTCGACGAGGGGTTGGCTCGGCTCGACGAGGCGATGGCCGCCGCGACGAGCGGCGAACCTGCAAGTCTCGAGACGTTCGCCGACATCTGTTGCACGCTCATGCTTGCGTGCGAGCGAGCTGGAGATGCCGAGCGGCCTCAGCAGTGGAGCCAGGTCCTCGAAGAGTTCGTTCGACGGTATGACCACGTGACTCTGCTCGCTTTTTGCCGGACCTGCTGCGCCGATGTGTACGCGGCCAACGGCAGGATCGACGCCGCCGAGGCGGAGCTCGAGGCCGCCGTTCGCGAGCTGACGGAGGCGGGTCAGCGCTCGCGCTGTATCCCCCCGGCAGCTCGACTGGCGGAGATTCGCATACTTCAAGGCCGTTTCGACGAAGCGGAGCAGCTGCTGGCTGGGCTCGAAGCCGAGCCGGAGGCACTGCAAGCGCGCGTATCGCTTCGCCTCGCTCGAAACGACGCGAGCGCTGCGTCCGCGCTGATCGTCCGACGGCTTGACGAGCTCGGCTGGACGAATCTGCTGTCTGCTCCCCTTCTGAGCCAGCTCGCCGACGCGAGAGTCGCAGAGCAGAGGCTGAACGGAGCTCAGGCGGCTGCGTCGGCGCTGGACGCGATCGCAGCGACGCCCGGCCGCGAGCGTGTGACGGCGCTTGCAGCTGCGGCGCACGGGCGCATTGCCCTTGCGGAAGGCGATGAGGATGCATCCGAGCTGCTGCAGGCGGCGGTGAACGGATTCGCCGCGCTCGGCCAGCGGCTCGACGCGGCGCGCGCGCGACTCGACCTCGCTCGATCGCTGGCGACGGTCTCGCCTGAGGTCGCTGTTGATACGGCCCGTCACGCGCACGCCGAACTCGAGGCGCTGGGCGCTCTCCGCGACGCCGATGAGGCCGCCGCGCTGATGCGTTCCCTGGGAGCCAAGAGTCGCTCGGGACCTCGCGCGACCGGTCTCCTGACCCGCCGTGAGCTCGAGGTTCTCCACCTTCTCGGAGAGGGACTCGCGAATCGCGAGATCGCCGAGCGCCTGTTCATCAGCCCGAAGACTGCGGAGCATCATCTGAGCCGGATCTACTCGAAGCTCGGCGTGAGGACGCGTGCCGAGGCTGTTGCATTTGCCGTGCGCCATCTGGACGGCTGATGGGAAACCGGCCCGTGCGGCCGCGAAGCGGCCGCCTTCAGGGATGTTCGCGCGTCGCGGATTCCGCGTGAGCGGATTCCGAGGCTGTGCAGGGAATAGGGGATTCGCCCCTACCGAGCGAACCTCGGACCAATGATGCTGGCGGAGCAATCGACGAGTGGAGGGACTCATGTCCGAGCAGAACAAGGAGCGCGTCCGGCAGTACTACGAGCAGGTGCTCAACGGGCGCGATCTCGATGCGGTCGGCAACTTCTTTGCCGACGAGCGCGTGGTCGAAGGCGTGCGAGGCGGGTGCTTTCGGTACTTCGAAGCGTTCCCCGACCTGCATGTCTCGATCGACGAGCTGGTTGCCGAGGGCGACAGGGTCTTCTGTCGCTCGACGATGACTGGCACACATGACGGCGAGTACAAAGGGATCCCGTCGACCGGCCGTCACATCGCTTCGGAGTCGGCGGAGGTATTCCGCATCGCGGATGGCAAGTTCGCCGGCTACTGGTGCCTGTCGAACGTCGCCGGTCTGATGCGCCAGCTCACGGAGGAGCCGGTGGGCGCCCAAGCGTGAGGGATACGCGGCACCCATTGGACATTCACAACGAGAGGAGCTCAGATGTCGAAGGCGTCAAAGACGACTGCGTCGGACCACGTGGAGGTTGAAGGCTACGAAGGGCACTTCGAGAACTTCGGGCCCTACACGGTCGGGTTCGAGACGTATACGGCCGATGCGGATCTCGCGCCGTTTTTCGTGGGTCTGCCGGATGACCGCTGCCAGTGCCCGCATATGGGCTACGTCCTCGAGGGAAAGGTCACGTTCACGTACGCGGACGGGACCGAGGAGATGTACGAGGCCGGGGACGCGTATTACGCGCCGCCCGGACACACGCCGACGCTCTATGCCGGCTCGCGGGTCGTCGAGTTCAGCCCGACCCTGGAGCTCGAGCAGACGATGGAGGTCGTGACCAGGAACATGGAGGCCATGGGAGTCTGAAAGGAGGGGAGGCCAGACCCTCGGGTCTGGCCTCCCTCGAACCTCGTCGTCGCTAGCTCGAGATGCCCGCGCAGGCGGGCGAGTCGTCCAGGGCTGTCTGGAGCTCCCCTTCCACGTCCGCATCCTCGAGCGTCTGGAAGGTGGACGAGAACGCAGTGCTCATGGCCGTGATGGACGCCGTGATCGAAGTGACGGCACCTGGGATGGCGGTCAGCCCGGACACACCCTGGGCAGTGTCTTCGATCGTCGCAACTTCGCTCTCGAACGTGCTTGTGAGCTCGTCGATCGAGTCCTTGACAGCCTGGCCGGACTCCGTGTCGGGAGCGCCGAGTCCCTGCAGGTCGTCGACGAGATCGTCGGTCGCGCCCTTGACGTCGTTCGCCGCTTCTTCGAGCCCCTCCTGCGAGAAGGACGACAGGTCGGTGAATCGCTCGGTGACGCTCTGGATCGAGTCCGTCCACGTCGTGATCGCCGTGCAGAAACCGTCGGCCCACTCGTCGGTCGGCGAGGCGGATGGCGAGGCGGACGTCGATTCGTCACTTCCGCCACAGCCTGCAGCGACGAGCGCGAGTGCGGAGACGGCACTAGCAATGAGTGGTTTCTTCATGTCGGAAGGCTATCTCGCCCGCACGGCGACAACGGCTAGAAGCGGCAGGAGCGTCCAGCAGGCGAGCTCGCGCAGGCGTTCCGCGCGCGTCGCCGGCTCGTCGGTCGTAGCGAGCGTCACTTTCGTCCGCGAGCGGAACAGAGCAGCACGTGTGAGCGTTGAGGCCCGGCGTCCGTGCCAACCCGAGGTCACGAGGACGACCTCGTGTGCTCCCACTCGTCGTGCCGCGCGGGCGACTCCCACTGCGTTGCCGATGGTGGATCGAGCACTTCGATCGAGGATCACTCGCGTCGAGGGCGAGGTCCATGCACGCGCCATGAGTTCGGCCTCGGGTGGAGACGTTCTCCGCCTCGACCACCCCGAGAGGAGAACCGCGTCGTCAGGTCGCACCTCGCTCTGCGCGCGCGAAAGTCTCGCCGCACAGACGGGATGGAGGGCGTTGGTGTGGAGGTCCGAGTATCCGAGCACAGCGATGAGACGCATCGGTCAGCGTCTCCGATGCCGGCGCCAGAGCCCGTAAACCAGCAACGTGCTTCCGACTGTGAGCACGAGGCGGACGGCCTTACCGCCGCGGAGCTTCGACTCGCCGCTGGCTCGTTCGCGCATGTGGACGGGTATCTCGACGACGTGGAGCCCTTCCTCGCGCAGGCGCAGAAGCGACTCGACCTCCGGAGCGCCACTCGTGTACGGCTTGCCGAGGGCGGGCATGGCGAGTCGGTTCGCGGCGTACATTCCACTCGTCGCGTCGTGGAATGGTCGCCCGAGGGCGGCACCCATCGCGCGGCGGAGAACCGAGGTCCCGAGCCGCCTGCTCTTCGAGGGCTCGTAACGGTAGGCCTCGTAACCGTCTCCGGTCGCGAACCGTGATCCGACGGCGACGTCGGCCTGGCCCTCTCGCACTATCTCGAGCAGCCGGGCGAGCTCCTCGACCGGGTGCTGCCCGTCCGCATCGACTCGCCCGACGAACTCGTAGCCGTGCTCGTCCGCGAACGCGTAGCCGGCCGCGATCCCATCCTGCAGGCCGCGGTTCTCGCCGAAGGAGAGGACCTCGGCTCCATGTACCTCGGCGGCTGCGGCCGTTCCATCGGTGGAGCCATCGTCGACGACGAGGACGTGGGCTTGCGGAAGGCGCGCCTGCAGCTCGTCGAGAACGGCAGGGAGGTTCTTCTCTTCGTTCCACGCCGGAATGAAGACGAGCGTGTCGGCGTCCGGCATCCCAAGAGTGTAAGTACGGGGCTGAGCCCACTCCTTCAGATCACGTTGTGCTCTGGGCGTGGAGCCGCGCGAGCGAACCTCTCAACCGAGAGCGGCTCGACGCCGACGAACGGCTTCGTACCGAGGACGAGATCTCGAATGATCTCGCCGATCGCGGGGGCCTGCATGAATCCGTGTCCCGAGAACCCAGTGGCGTAGAGGAACCGGCTCGGGTGCTCCGCTTCGCCGACGAGGCCGTTGTGATCGGGCGTCACCTCGTAGTAGCCCTTCCATCCGCGCGCGATCCCCATCTCGAGGAAGTCCGGCGCACGTCGAGCGGCAACTTCCGTCACACGCTCGAGCCAGCCCGGGTCGGTGGGCTTGTCGAAGCCGGCGGGCTGATTCCGGTCGGCCATGCCGATGAGCAGGCCTGGACCCTCGCGGTGGAAATAGAAGCCTGTCGAGAAGTCCACGGTCATCGGTATGGACTCGGGCAACCCGGCGACCGGCGCCGTCGTCACGACCTCTCGAAGCACGGGCTCGACCGGGAGCTCGACTCCTGCCGTTCGCGCCAGTGCCGGAGACCAGACGCCCGCCGCACAGACCACGGTTTCCGTCTCGATCGTGCCGTGGTCGGTGACGACGCCTCGCACCTTCCCGTTCGCGACGTCAACGGCCGTCGCGGGCGACCCGGTCAGCACGGTTGCCCCATGTTGTCGAGCGCCGGCTGCGTACCCCTGCGCGACAGCTTCGGGGCTGGCATGCCCGTCGAGTGGGCAGAACGTCGCCGCGAGCACGCCGTCGAGGCCGGCAAGAGGCGAGAGCCGAGCTGCCTCGTCGACATCGACGAGCCGGCTCGGGACTCCCAGGGCGTTCTGGACCGCGACGTTGTGTTCGAACGTCTCAACGGCATCAGGCGTGTCCAGGAGGAACAGGTACCCGACTTGACGGAAGTCGATCTCCCCGCCGGGGCGCTCGGCGAAGCGCGAGAACGCTTCCACGCCGTGAAGGCCGATCTGGACGTTGAGCGGATCCGAGAACTGCGTTCGCACCCCTCCGGCCGCCCGGCTGGTTGATCCCGAGGACAGCGCGTCGCGCTCGAGCAGACATACGTCGACGCCTGTCTCGGCGAGGTGGAATGCGATGCTGGTGCCTATCGCGCCGCCCCCGACGACGACGACCTCTGCGCTCTTGGGAAGCGCCGTCACCCCCGGACGAGGCTCCGCACGAGGAATCCGAGGTTCGCCGGGCGCTCGGCGAGCCTACGCATGAGGTAGGGGTACCAGTCGGGTCCAAAGGGAGTAGCGACGAGCACCTTGTAGCCCTCGGCCGCGATCGAGCGTTGGAGCGCGGGCCGTACGCCGTAGAGCATTTGAAACTCGAATCGGTCGCGCTCGATCCCCTCGCGGTCGGCGAACGCCTTCACCCGCTCGATCATCGCTTCGTCGTGCGTTGCCACGGCGATGTATGCGCCGCTGTGCATGCCCTTCTCGACGATCTCGATATAGGCACGGTCGACGTCTTTCTTCTCGGGGTACGCGATCTCCGCGGGTTCGAGGTACGCACCCTTGACGATGCGGAGGTTCGGACGCAGCGGAAGGAGTCGCTCGACGTCGTCGGGCGTCCGGTAGAGATAGCTTTGGAGCGCGGTTCCCACGTTGTCGTGACCGGCTGCGCGCAACCGCTCGTAGATGTTCAGCGTGGCGTCGAGGTGCTCCGACTGTTCCATGTCGATACGGATGAACGACCCCAAGCCGGCGGCACGTCCGACGAGGCGCTCGACGTTCGCGTAGGTAGTCTCTGCGTCGAACGAGAGGCCGAGATGTGTCAGCTTGAGGGCGACGTTCGCCTTCAACCCCTCAGCGACGACGCGATCGATGATCCGCTCGTACGCGGCGGTCACAGTTGCCGCGCCCGAGGGATCCAGAATGACCTCCCCCAGGAGCGTTGTGTTCGCGTGTAGTCCGGTTTCGTTCAGGCGCCGCATCACGACCACGCACTCGTCGAGCGTCTCGCCGGCGACGAAGCGGGCCGCGCCGACGCGCATTCCGTGCCCCTGAACGAGGCGCTGGAGCCGGCGGCTCTCGGCCGCGCGCAAGATCGCGGCGCGGGACACCTTGGAGACAATCACGTGGTCGAGACTATCGTCGGGTTACAGTGGGTCGCGATGGAAGGCGGCTCAGCAGAGCGGTCGTTCACTCCGGCGCTGTTTCGGTTCCTGCGGGACTTGCAGGCGAACAACACGCGCGAGTGGTTCGGGGCGAACAGAGATCGTTACGAGGCTGAAGTACGAGGCCCAGCGCTCGACTTCGTTGTGGACGTCGCTCCGCGGCTCGAGCGGATCAGCCGTCACTTCGTCGCAGACCCGCAGCCGTCGGGCGGCTCGCTCTTTCGCATCCACCGCGACACGCGCTTTTCAAAGGACAAATCGCCGTACAAGACGTACACCGGGATGCAGTTTCGACACGAGCTCGGGAAGGACGCGCACGCGCCTGGCTTCTACCTCCACCTCGAGCCGGAGGCGGTCTTCGTCGGTTCCGGAATCTGGCACCCAGATGCGCCCACGCTCGCGAGGATCCGCGAGGCGATCGCCGACGATGCGAAGGCCTGGCGCGTCGGGAAGCGTGTCGGGGGAGGCTTCGAACTCGCCGGGGACAGTCTCAAGCGCGCTCCTGCGGGGTACGACCTTGATCACCCGCTCATCGAGGACCTGAGGCGCAAGGACTTCATTTGCGTCGCGACGCTCTCCGAGAAGGACGTGTGTGCACCCGGGTTCGTGGATGAGTTCGCCCGAATGTGCCGGGCGACGTCGCCGCTCGTTCGCTTCCTGTGCGCCGCACTCGACGCGCCGTATTGAACGCGGGGGTCAGACCCGGGGTCAGACCCCAGACGTGACGCATTGAGACATGTCGGGGGTCTGACCCCGGCTTGTCGACGCCGCGTTACGCGGGCTCGATGTTCTGGTTCAGGTGGAAGACGTTCTCCGGGTCGTACTCCCGCTTGATCTGGGCGAGGCGGTCGTAATTCGGGCCGTAGGCCGCCCGCACCGCGTCGACCTTCTCGTCGTCGCCCAGGTAGTTCAGCCACCGTCCCTCGGCGAACGACGGGCGGAACGCATCGTACGTCTCACGCGTCCACGCGATGTTCGCGTCGGTGTCGGCCGGGTCGAGCCAGGTGCTCGGCATGATCAGGTTGTACCCGGCGGTGCGGTGCGGAACTGCGGTGGCCGTGGGGTCGACCCGCGTGACCGCGCCGTGATACTGCTCGATCAAGATCGCGTTCATCGTCGAGGGGGTTGAAGCAAAGCGTGTCACGGCCTCGTCGATGAGGGAGTCGCTCAACTCCGAGAGGAAGCTCGACTTCCAGTAGCTGAGCGCGCCTCTCGGGAAGCCATCGTCGAGCATGGCGTTGATCGCCGGATACGGCATCGGCCCGAGCATCTCCATCACCGGCGAGCCGAAGGCGCGAATCGGCGCGATCTCCGCTTCAGCCTCTTCGGGCGTCCCTGCATGGCACAGAGCGAGCGCTGCGATCTTCATGCCGGATCCGTCGGGTGCGTGTGCCAGCACGCAGTGAACGGTGAGCTCGTCCGAGGTCGAACTGGTGAAGTCTCGGTAGAAGCGCAGGACATCGCCGGCGGCGTCGATCGGGTGGGCGATCAGGCCTCCGACGATCTGGGTCAGCGGGTGAAGCTGGAACACGAACGACGTTGCCACCCCGAAATTGCCACCTCCTCCGCGCAGCGCCCAGCAGAGGTCCGGGTTCGAGTCGGCGGTGACATTCAGGACGTCGCCCTTCGCCGTCACGAGCTCGACGGCGAGGAGGTTGTCGGAGGCAAGCCCATAGACGCCCATGAGCCACCCGAGACCTCCGCCGAGCGTGTAGCCGGCAATCCCGGTGGTCGAGACCTGGCCGCCGGTCACGGCAAGCCCGTGCAGCGCGGTCTCACGATTGAACTCGGCCCACGTGACTCCGGCTTGCGCACGAATCGTGCGCGCGCTCGGGTCGACGTGCATTCCCTTCATCTCGGCGAGATCGATCATGAGCCCGCCATCCGTCACGGCCCGACCGGCGACGTTGTGGCCGCCACCGCGCACGGAGACCTCGAGGCCCGCCTCACGGGCGAGCGCGATCGCCTCGACGACGTCGGCTGTGCCCTGGCAGCGCGCGATCAGCGCGGGTCGCTTGTCGATCAGGCCGTTGTGGATCTGGCGCGCTTCGTCATAGCCGTTGTCTTCGGCCTGGAGAAGACTTCCGGAGAACGCAGCCGCGAGTGCTTCGAGGCGCTCGGAGTCGAGCGCAGCCATGGTCGTCATCCCTGCCTCCAGTCGTAGCGGAAGGACAGATCATAGAACCGGGTCGCCGTCAGCGCGGGACTCGGCTCGGGGCGGCATCCGACGCGCCGCACTCGAACGAGTCCGCCTCAACCGAGTGCTGTGAGTGCCGCCGCGGAAGCGCTGTCGGCTCGAGCGAACGGCGTGCGATCTCGTCACCGATCGTGCGCTCACCGAGAGAGGCGAGCGCTCGGTACAGCGCTGCCCGCGTCGCTGCCTCGCGCACAGCGGCGAAGAAGGTGGGGAGCCAGCGGCCGGCGTGATCGGTCAGAAACGACGCGGTGATCTCGTCCAGCAGCTCGACGTCCTCGCTTGCCTCGACTGCCGTGAGTCGTCGCAGCTCGAGGAACGAGAGGAACTCGAGCTCGCATCCCACGTGATCGGGACGCTCACCGGCAGGCCCGCTCGGCTCGGCGCCGAATGCGCGGTAGAAAGCGGCGACGTCGGCCATCTGCCGGCCCTGGCGTATCGGGTCGAGCTCGTAGCTGCCCTCGTACGGCGCCACCCGCACGGTGCCTCCGAACAGCTCGTTGTAGTTGGTGGCAAGCTCTACGACCGTGCAGGCGCGCACGGCCGAGAGAACGTCCTCGAGCTCGCGCGAGCTCTCGGTCTCGAGCACTCCTTCCGCGAGCGCCTCGACCTCGGCGACCGTTTCGGTCGTCGGTGACGTGAACCCGAGGGAGAGGAGACGCCAGAGCGCAGCGAGCCGCACCTCGGGGGAAGCGACAACCGTCACTTTCCCTCCAGCTGGAGCGTCTGCCAGTTCGCGATGTGCTTGCGGCCGCCGCGGTTCTCCTCGGAGCCGAGCCAGACGGCGAATGCGACCGGCCACGATGACCCCGGCGCGAGCGGCTCGCCGACGCCGTCGCGCGCCGACGGGATCGCGATGACGACGCGCCAGCGTCCGTCGTCATTCACTCCGTGACCGACGGCGGCTTGGTTCGGGAGATGTGTGACCGAACCGAATCCCTCGGCGACGACTTCCTCGACGGGCGACGAGCGCACGTTCTGCGAAAGGGGATTGCCCGCCTCGCGCCCGACCCAGTAGAGCTGCGCCGTCTTCGGCGGGAGCACGTCATCCGGCATCACGTCGTGCACGACTGCGGGATAGATCTGGTCGACGCCGGTGTTCCCTCCCGAATCGATGTCCCGCTGCCAGGTTGCGCGCCACTGGAGGATGTGAACAGGGCTGCCGGGTGCCCCCATCGTCAACGCGGGCGGCGCGCCGCTCCTCGTCGGAAGCTGAACTGCAACGGCATCGTGGTAGCGGCGGATGCCGTCGAGGTCGTCGACCGAGTCATCGTCCCACTCGAGAAGCAGCGCAACCTGCGCGCCGTTGTGAAGAGCGCGCGCGTCGAGCGAAGTGATTCCTGCTTTTTCGAGGAAGGGCTGCGCGATCTGCTGTGGAGCTAGCGCGACGTACGTCCGGTCGGCGCCCTTCCACGCGCGCGCAGCAGGATCCGAGGTCGGAAGGTCGCCCTCGACGTACGGGGCGACGATCGGAGCGCCTTCGACGGGAGGCTTCTTGTTGTCGACCGCCACGGCGACCGCGGCGATGGCAGCGCCGCCCACAACCAGGCCACCTGCTGCCGCACCGCCGTAGAGAAGTGCGTCCTTGCGAGTGATCTGCGTCTCGGTCATCAGCTCCTCACGTGTTGTGGAGATAGCCGGTCGTCGGCTCGCCCGCGACCTCGGTGGCGAACTCGAAGGGTCGAACGAACGTGGGCTCGCGCAGAGGGACTGCGACGATCTCCTCACCGTCCTCGTCGTACGCGCGCGCGACTCCTCCCGTCACGTCCCAGGTGTGCATGATCCGCTCGGTCGCGCCGAAGAGCATGAGCAAGCCGAGGAGCTCCGGATCGTCCTTCGCGTTGCGGTACATCTCGACCGCCTTCTCCACGCCCGGCCCGAACATCTGGGTGAGGTACTTCGTCGGGACGTGCACCGGCGGGATGTAGTAGACGTTCGGCTCGAGCCCGAGCTGAGGGTAGATCGGCAGGGCGATCTTGCGAATGTGGACGAGGAAGTCCGCCGGCTTGCGCGGATCGATCTCGTCCGGCGCCGACAGGTAGTTGGTCAGGCGTAGCCGTCCGATGCACGACGTCGTGCACTGCGTCTGGAGCCCCTGCTCGAGCTTCGGGTAGCAGCCGATGCACTTCTCCGAGACACGCGTCTCGAGGTTGAACATCGTCTTCTTGTAGGGGCACGCCGTGAGGCACTCCTGGTACCCCCGGCAGCGGGTCTGATCGACGAGGACGACTCCGTCCTCCGGCCGCTTGTAGATCGCCTCGCGCGGGCAGGCGGCGACGCAGGCCGGGTATGTGCAGTGGTTGCAGATCCGCTGCAGGTAGTACATCCACATCATCGAGTGCGGGTTGTCCGGGATGTACGTCGTGTCCGCGGCGTTCCCGGTCGGCTCGTCCTCGCCGATGTTCGGATGCGACCAGTCCTCCTCAGCGGGCGCCCAGCCGAGGACGCGCTCACCCTCGGGGGCAGCCTCGAAGATCGTCTCACCCGAGTAGACGTCGCCGTTCCACTCCTGCTCGCCGAGGAGCTCGAGGATGTTGACGTCCCAGCCCGTTGGATAGAAACCGTAGGGCTTCGTCTCGATGTTGTTCCAGAGCATGAACTCCTGGCCCTTGCCCCAGGTCCACGTGCTCTTGCAGGCGATCGTGCAGCTCTGGCAGGCGATGCACTTGTTCGTGTCCATGATCATCGTGAACTGCTTCTTCGGGCGATCCGCGGCGTACGGGTACTCCATGTCCCGACCGAGCTGCCAGTTGGACACCTTTGCCATGGATCAGCTTCCTTTCCGCTTGCGCGTGACGAACTCGCCCGCGAGGTAAGCCTGCATTGCCTCGGAGGGATCGTCGGGCCGGAGGCCGAGCGTCACGGGCCGCCACTCGCCGACGCCCTCGTCGCCGCCGTCCTCGGCCTTCTCGACCTTGACGTAGCCCTCCTTCGGCGCTCCCGACGGCGAGTGGACGTCCGCCTCGAAGCCCTTGCCGATCGTCTGCCCGAAGTACGCCTTCCGGTTCATCGAGTCGGTCATCTGCGTGGGCCGCAGGTACGCGCGAGTGCCCGACTGATGGCTTCCGTGCCGGAAGAGCGCCACGTAACCGGTGTCCTGGTTCTGGGCGGGTCCTCCGGGGACGTCCTTCTGCGCCTGCACGGTGCCCGGCGTCGCCGCATACATGTTGAACCACGTGCGGATGACTCGGCGCGGCATCCCCGAGTAGATCCGGACGCGCATCATCGCCCGCGCGACGTCGTAGAACTCGTCCGACGAGTCGGCGCCGCGGTAGGGACGGTCCTCGGGGTCGGCGTCGAGCCAGATGTAGTCGCCGTCCTTCAGGCCGAGCTCCTTCGCGTCGCGGGGGTTGATCTCCGCATATGCCTCGCCCGTCCAAGGAGTTCGCGAGTCCCGCCGGTACGGGTCGCCGAAGGGTCCGAAGAGCATCGCGATCCAGTCCGAGTCGACTGCCGTCGAGTGGGCGCCCCAGCGGTACTTCGGCGTCTGGAACACGAAGCGGTACGCGGGGTCCTTCTCCGTCAGCGGGTGCTTCGAGAGCTTGAGCTCCTGCCACGTCCGAACGACGTTTCGGTACTGGCGCGTCTCCACGTCCATCTGCGACTCGGGCACGCCGTAGTCCTCGGGCGCGCGCGGGTTGATCGACGGGTGCTTGCTGTTCGCCAGGATCGCGTTCGGCTCGTAGAACGTGGCGTCGACGGGCTCGCGCCATATGGGAAGGGACTCACCTGCCGCCTGCCATTCCGGCTCGGGGCGGTAGAACTCGAGCCTCCCGGTTGGCGTGTACCAGGGCTTGTCCTCCTGGCGTTGCTCCCAGCCGGCGTGACGGGGGTAGGTGCGCGCGTTCATGAGGAGTGGGACGCCCTTGGCGGAGCTCGCGTGCAGATCCTCGTAGAGAATCCCGCGCGTTGCGTTCGAGCCTGAGAGGACGCGCTGGAGGTAGGGCGTCGGGTCGCCGTCAAGGATGCCCTTCCAGTACGTCTTCATGCGTGGCTCGTCGACGAGGTCGGCGAGCGCGGCAGCTACGCCTGCAAGGATCTCGTAGTCGGAACGCGTGTTATGGATGCGCGCGAGCGGAGTCTTCGGGAAGGCGAGCAGGAACGGGTTCGTGCAGCTCGCCGTCATGTCCGGGAGCTTGAACTCTGCCCACGAGTCGGCCGGGAATACGAGGTCGGAGTATTCGCAGGAGCTTGTCCAGTGCCACTCGTTGCAGAAGACCGCATCCTGCTTCGGCAGTGTGTTCTTGACGACGTCGAATGACCACTTGGCATTGCCCAGGAGCGAGTTCGAGTTGCCGAACCAGATCAGCTTGGTGGGCGTCGGCATGTGCGACTTCCCGGTGATGATCTCGCTCGGTGACACGAGCGGCCGATCGCCGTAATTCCAGTAGTGCGCCGACTCGGACTTGAAGTAGCGTTTCACGCGCGCCGGCTTCGTCAGGTCGGCCTCCTGGTCGAAGGGGTTCTCGGCGATCCACTGGCCCATCGCCTGGAAGAGAGAGCCGCGGTAGTTGCCCGCGTAGCTCCCGACGTTGCCGGAGAAGTGGCCGATGTTGTCCGTGAGAGCTGCGACCAGGAAGTGAACGCGGCCGAAGAGGTCGGCGTTGAAGTAGTGATTCGGGCCCATTCCGGCTGCGAGAAGTGCGTTCCCCTTGTTGGCGGCGAGTTGCCTGGCGAGGCTGCGGACAGCGGCCGGGTCGACGTTGCAGACCTCGGAGGTCGTCTGAACGTCGAAGTTCTCGTCGAGGTACTCCTTGAGCAGGCTGAATGCCGTCCGCGCCTTCACGTTCGTCCCGTCCACGAGCGTGACGTCGAACGCGCCGAGCAAGGCCGGGTCTCCGGCGAACTTCGCGCCGATCTCGTCGCGATTCACCGCAGCAGGCCCGTTGGTCGCGCGATCCCAGTAGACGAAGTCGCCCCATTCCTCTCGAAGCTCGGTCGGAACGACCTGCTTATCGGCGGTGAACGGCGGCGATGGCGGCGCCGCCAGTTCTTCTTCTGTTTTCAGAGCGACGTAATTCTCGAGCGGAGCCTGCCGGTAGCCCTCGAACACGTCTCGCGCGCTCAGGCGCTCGCCCGTGTCGAGGCGAACGAGGAGCGGGAGGTCGGTGCGCTGGATGACGGCGTCGCGGTCGTACAGCTTCTTCGTGATCAGCTCGCGTGCGACGCCCAGGAGGAATGCGGTATCGGTTCCGGGGCGGAGGATGACGATCTCGTCAGCCTTGTTCGCGGTCGGCATGTAGTCGGCGGAGATCACGACCACCCGCGTCCCCTTCAGGCGGGCGTCCCCGATCCAGTGGGCGTCGGGCATCTTCGTGCAGATCCAGTTCATGCCGATGAGCACGAGCAATTTCGAGTGCTCGGCCGCGAAGAGGTCGAAGTCCACGGTCTGGCTCCCGCTGACCATCGGGTGGCCGGGTGGCAGGTCCGTGTGCCACGCGTAGTTGTCGAACGCGCGGCTGCCGACGATCTCCTCCGGCGGAGCCTCCGGACGGAGCTTGCCGTCGAGGAGCGCGAGCATGTTGGCGAACCGGTAGAAGCCGAACACCCGACCCGCGCCGAGCAGCGGCATACCGCCACGCATCTTGATCGCCTGCACGCCCGCGCCGTGCATCGCCTCGACCATCGCGGGCTCGTAGCCCTGCTCGAGAAGCTTCCCCGCGCCGTCCTCACCCTTATAGGTCTCGGCCACGTTCTGGAGGGTTTTTGCGGCGATCGCGAGCGCCTCGTCCCATGGGATCTGCAGCCACTCGTCGTAGCCGCGCTTCTCCATGTCCGCCCTCGGCGTCCCGTCGTCGTGACGAGGGAAGCCCGCGTCCGCCCACTCCTTGAAACCCTTTCGAATCATCGGCGCCTTCACCCGTCGGTCTCCGTAGATCCGGCGTCCGAGGATCAGCCCCTTCTGGCAGATGCGCGGATCCCACCGATGCGAGGCTTGGTTGCCGGCGAGGTCGGTGGCCTTCCCGTACCCGTAGGTCGGCGAGATCCGCACGATGACGCCGTTCTTGACGTGGGCGCGAAGCAGGCAGTTGTGCGTGTCGTTCGGGGCGCACGTGAAGACGAACGAGTCTTCTTCGGCGAACTGGTCGCGGTAGATGCGCTCCCAGCTTCGGTCGGGCATCTGCGCGAGCGGGTTCGCAATGGCTACGGCCTGAGGTTCGCTTTGCGCCGATGCGCTCGAGAGGAATTGCGCCGGCAGGAAGAGTTCGGCGAGACCGGCGCCGGTACCCACCACGACAGCGCGCTTCAGGAGCTCTCGCCGCGACAGATCGGACATCGCCCGAAAGCCTCGTCGCGCCTCCAGCGCCTCGCATCAGCGCTGCCCCGCAGAGACTTTCCGTAGTTTTCCGCTGGCGCCGCGACGCGCCTCCTGCTAATTCAGAGAGGGGTCGGGAGGCATGAGCGCGAGCACCCCGAAAGGGCCTCCCTTTCGCTTCAACACGTCGCTCCAGAGCGCGTCCGGATTCTCGGTGAAGACGTCCTGCAGAAGCGCCGGCTCCACGATCCAGGAGCCCTCCTCGAGCTCGCTGTCGAGCTGTCCCGGACCCCAGCCCGCGTACCCGGCGTAGACACGCGCTCTGCGGAGCTCTCCGAGCGCGTCCGGATCGACCTCCGCCGGGAGAAATCCCACCGATTCGAGGACGAGGGAGGCTGCGCGTTCGGGCTCGACGAAGTCGGCGAGCACGACGATTGCGGAGGGTTGAACCGGACCACCGACGTGCATCGAGGCGATGTCGTCGACGAGCACCGCGAGCTCCGGAACTGCGTCGTTTACGGTCGCCTCGGACGCACGATTGAGGATGACTCCGAGCGCGCCATCGTCGGAGTGCTCGCCCACGAGGATCACGGTGCGCCAGAAATTGGGGTCGATGAGCGACGGGCCCGCGATCAAGAGGTGTCCCTTCAACGACTCCATGGCCATAATCATCGTCGAATGGAAGGTGTCTCCCGCGAGATCAGGCTCGTCGCACGCCCAAAGGGGGCTCCCGGCGCGGATCTGTTCGAGGTCGCCGAGACCCCGATCCCGGATCCAGGGGACGGTCAGCTGCTCATCCGCAACGCCTATTTCTCCGTCGACCCGTATATGCGGCCGCGCATGAACGATGTCCGCTCGTATGTCGCACCGTTCACGCTGGGAGAGGCGATGAGAGGAGGCGCGGTCGGTCAAGTCGTGGTCTCGCGCAATGCGACTCACCTCGAAGGGAGTTGGGTGGTTCACGGCCTCGGGTGGCGCGAGTGGACGTTGTCCGACGGCTCCGGTCTACGCAGGATCGATCCCTCG
>JAOUHF010000028.1 GCA_029865325.1 Thermoleophilia bacterium | reverse complement strand
GCTCTTTGCGCGCGCCGACTTCTTCGTCGAGGAGAGCGAGGCGTACGAGCTGCGCGACGACGGGTGGCACGCGGCGCCGGCGTTTCGCCCGGAGGGCGTTCGCTATGGCGAGCGCGGTCCTGCTGCGTCTGCCGCACTCTGCGCGGAACTCTTGCCGGGCCGACTCAGGCATCTCGCCACGCCAGGCGGCCTCCGCACAGCGACCCGACGGCGTGCGTCTCGCGCGTACAGGCGCATACGACCTCACGACCTATAGTCCGAATCGATGAACTTCGAGCTGACCGCCGATCAGCGCGCGATCCAGGAACTGACACGCGAGCTCGCCGAGGCGGAGATCGTCCCGAACGCGACGTCCTGGGACCGCGAGCACCGCTTCCCAGACGAGCTCTACCCGAAGCTCGCCGACCTTGGCCTCATGGGCGTGTGCGTCCCGGAGGAATATGGGGGCGGCGGGGCCGACTTCCTCTCCTATGTCCTCGTCCTCGAGGAGCTCTCGCGCGCCGATGCGGGAGTCGGCGTGACGGTTGCGGTACACACCAGTGCTACCACGCTTCCGATCCTGTCGTTCGGCACCGAGGAGCAGAAGTCCCGATTCGTTCCACCGCTCGCTCGCGGGGAGCAGCTCGGCGCGTTCGCCCTCACCGAGTCCGGGTCCGGCTCCGACGCAGGCTCGCTTCGCACCGTGGCCGAACCCGAGGCTGACGGTTGGGCGATCACCGGCTCGAAACAGTGGATCACGAACGGCTCGCGCGCAGGAACTTTCGTTCTCTTTGCGCGAACCGATCCCGCGACGGCCGGGGCGCGCGGGATCTCCTGCTTCATCCTCGATGCCGAACATGTGCGCGTAACGCGTGAGGAGGAGAAGCTCGGCCTGAACTCGTCGACCACGTCGGATCTCGCCCTCGAGCGCGCGCACGTCGGTCGAGACCGCCTGCTCCATGACGAGGATCGCGGTTTCCGAGTTGCGATGGCGACGCTCGACGGTGGCAGGATCGGGATCGCCGCTCAGGCGCTCGGGATCGCGCAGGCGGCGTACGACGTCGCACGTTCGTACGCCACTGAGCGAGAGCAATTCGGTCGGCGGATCGGGGACTTCCAAGCCATCCAGTGGAAGCTCGCGGACATGGCGACCGAGATCGACGCCGCCCGTCTGCTCACCTACCGCGCTGCCTGGCTCAAGGAGGACGGGCGACCGCACACCGCAGAGGGCGCGAAGGCGAAGCTCTTCGCGTCAGAGATGGCGCGCCGCCAGACGGCCGAGGCTATCCAGATCCTCGGGGGCGTTGGGTACACGAAGGAGTTCCCGGTCGAGCGTTTCTACCGCGATGCGAAGATCACCGAGATCTACGAGGGAACCAGCGAGATCCAGCGCCTGGTGATTGCACGGTCGATCCTCGGGCGGCAGGTGCGCGTGGAGCCCGTTCAACGCGCCTAAGCCAGTAGCAGTCTCTCACGAGTAGCTCGGGCGCTGTACCGATCCCGCGAGACTGATCTTCCGGGCACGCGTCCGTGGCGCCTAATCTACTCGCGTGTCCCGCGATCGCGACGAGCCCGTCAGGCTGACGAAGATCTACACTCGCGGAGGCGACGCGGGCGAAACATCGCTCGGTGACGGCTCCCGTATCTCGAAGCTCGACGCGCGGATTGCTGCGTACGGAGCCGTCGACGAGCTGAACTCGGCCGTCGGTCTCACTCTCGCCGGAGATTGCCCGGACGACATGCTCGCGGTGCTCGGGCGCATCCAGAACGAGCTCTTCGATCTCGGCGCGGACCTCTCGGTTCCGATGGAGCACGACGCTCGCCTTCGCGTCACGCAGGAGCAGGTCGAAGCGCTCGAGGGTGAGTGTGACCGCTTCAACGCTGACCTCCCCGAGCTCAAGAGCTTCGTGCTTCCAGGCGGAAGCGAGGTCGCTGCGAGGCTCCACGTGGCCCGCACGATCTGCCGTCGCGCCGAGCGTGACGCGCTTGGTGCCTCCCGTCTCCATACGCTCAACCCGCTCGCGCTCGTGTACCTGAACCGCCTGTCCGACCTTCTGTTCATTCTCGCTCGCGCCGCGAACGCGGCCGCCGGTCACGAGGAGCCGCTCTGGAGGCCTGGGAGCTCGGCCTAGCGTTCGCGGCGTCGTTCGTCGCGGGCTATGTCGGCTCGATGCTCGGTCTCGTACTCGGGACGCTGCGGTTGCCGTTCGTGATCCTCGCGACAGGCAGCCCACTCGCGGCTGCGGGTACCAACATCGCGATCTCCGCCGCCGCAGCTGGAGCCGGCGGACTGAAGCACGCACGCGACGGTCGTGTCGACTGGCGAGTCGTGTCGTGGATGGCTCCACCGTCCGTTCTCGGCGCGGTGGTAGGAGCGATGCTCGCTGACGACGTCTCCGAAGCGCTGCTCTATGGGCTGATCGCGACGGTACTCGTTTGGAGTGGGATCGACCTCGCGCTGCGCCCGATCGCTCCGCGACCACGCGACCACCTCCGCGCGGGGCGTGGGGGAGTTTTCGCGTTCCTGATCGGCGCTCTCGGCGGCGCCGTCGGCCTGATTCTCGGGACGCTGCGCATGCCGGCGCTCGTGCGATCGGTCGGGCTCGACGTGCGGCGCGCCGCCGGGACGAACCTCATCATCGGCTTCTTCCTCGGCGTCGCCGGATTCGCGACGTACGCGACGGTCGAGGGCGTGGATTGGGACGTCCTTGTGGCTGGACTCGCGGGCGCACTCCCAGGGGGCTGGCTGGGCGCCCGTGCAACCGGTCGGATCGAGGAGCGCTCCCTGCGTCTCGCGCTTGGAGTAGTCCTCGTCGTTGTGGGGGTCGTGTTCGCGTTGCAGGCTGCGAGGGGCTGACTACGCCACGGCGGGCCAGCGCCCGTCGAGCCACTCGACGAGCTCGCTCGCAGGCCGTGGGCTTGCAACGTAGAAGCCCTGTGCGTAGTCGCAACCCCAGTTCGTAAGCGTGTGCCACGCCGCCGCTGTCTCCACGCCCTCGGCGACGACCGTGAGGTCGAGCGCGTGGCCGATGTCGATCAACCCGCGCACGAGCGCTCCGTCGGTGGCGCTCTCTTCGAGGCCGCCAACGAGTTCGGCGTCGATTTTCAACTCGTCGAGCGGAAGCGCCCTCAACGCGGCGAACGAGGCCGCGCATCCGCCGTCGTCGAGTGAGAGGCGAACGCCCAGCGTCCGGAAACGCCCGAGAACTTCGTCGTCGAGCTCTGCACCGGCGCCTGGCCCAGCAGGGACGACCTCGAGCGTCACCGGAGTCGAGACAACGTCTACCGAACGAAGCATGTCAGCAAGGCCTTCAGCGAACAGCGGATCGTCGAGCAGGCGGTACGGGATGTTGATCGACACGCCGAGATCGTGTCCCGCCTCCGACCAGAGCTCGGCCGAGCTCAACGCGTCCGCGACGACGAGAAACGTGAGCTCACGCGCGAGCGGCGTGCGTTCGACGTGGGGGACGAACTCAGCGGGCGGAACAAGTGCCCCTTCCGGGAGCACGCGCCGGATCAGGGCCTCGGCGGAGCGCGTCGTTCCTGTCGCGAGGTCGAGGATCGGCTGATAGACGACCAGGAGCTCCTTGTGGGCGAGCGCCGTCTCGACATCGCGCACGACGCCGGCATCGACGCCTCGCCGCATGAAGACCGAGTCGGCGGCCACGTCGCGCTTCGTCGCGTACATCTTCCCGTCGGCGCGTGAGAGCAGCTCGTCGGAAGTTGTTCCGTCGACAGGGAATACCGCCCAGCCGATGCTGCCGTCGATCTCGATCGCGGTCCCGTCGACACGGAACGGTCGGCGAAGCGCGTGACGGAGTCGTCGGACGAGCACCGTGGCCGTACCGTCGGTCCCGGTTTCCGTCGACAGGACGACGAATTCGTCGCCCCCGACCCTGGCGACGGTGTCGCTCGCACGTACGACCGTCTCGAACCTGCGAGCCAGCGTGCGCAGGACAGAGTCACCCGCGCGGTGACCCCGGACGTCGTTGACGTCCTTGAACCCATCGAGATCGATGACGATGAGCGTGAAGCGCTCGCCGGTGCGGCGACAACGGCGTAGCGCCTGTTCGATCCGGTCGTCCAGGAGGACGCGGTTGGGTAGACCGGTGAGTGGGTCTCGCAGCGCCTCCGCAGTCGCTGTTCGCAGCCGCAGGTTAAGCCACACCCCGCACGCGGCGGCGACGAATGCGAAGACCACGAGGGACGCCACGACGACGTCCGGGCTCTCGTGCAGCACGGCTGTCAGGAGGCTCGAGACGAGCACGAGCGCAGCGAGGAAAAACGCCCACGCGAAGGTGCTACTGAGATGCCGCCTTGATCGGATTGTCACTCGTTCGTTGCCGTTCCTGCTCCCAGAGAGAGCTGCCGCAGTACTTCCGACAGTAGTCGGCGTTCGGGCGTGGATCGCCCCCAGATCGAGGGATGGTCATCCCCCGGAAGAGGGTGTAAGCGGCTCGAAGTGGGGAGGAAGCGGCCGTTTCTTCGGGAATCGAGCCCCGTGGACGTTGCGGCGGGCCTCGTCGGACTGCTTGCCGGCCTGGCCGTCGGCCCACTGGCCGATCGTCTCGCGACGAACGCACCGCTTCACGAGCCGTTTCTCAAGAGCGTGTCGCGGTCATCTCGTCTCTTCCTCGTCACCCTCGGCACCGCGCTTCTCGCAGGTGCGTGCGGGCTTGTCTACGGCTTCACGCTCGAGGCGCTGATCGCGGTGCTCTTCTGCTGGGTTCTGGTCATCGTCACGCGAACCGACCTCGAGCATCGACTGATTCCGGACAAGATCGTCCTCCCGGCAGGGGGGGCAATCCTCGCTCTTCGAACGATCGACGATCCGAGCTTCGAGTGGGTTCTGAGTGCCCTCGGCGCGGGGTTGGTGTTGTTTGTCATCGTGCTCGCCTACCCGAAAGGCCTCGGAATGGGGGACGTGAAGCTCTCGGCTCTCCTGGGTGCGGGGCTTGGTGTTGCCGTGATCCCGGCGATGTTCGTGGGGTTCTTCGCCGCGTTCCTGCCGGCAGCGCTGCTTCTCGTCCGGCACGGTAAGGAGGCGCGTAAGCAGGCGATCCCACTTGGGCCGTTTCTCGCGCTTGGCGGAGTCGTCGCTCTCTTCTGGGGCGACGCGATACTCGACTGGTACAAGCAGCTTTCGCTGTAACGCGGCGCGATCGCGCTATGCAGTAAGGCCTGCGTTCGATAAGCCATGTCACCTATGGAGAGTGCGTCGACACACAGCGGCGTTCCAGCGCCGATCGCCGCCGCCGTCGCCGCCGACGTGTTGTAAGGCGGTATTCGTGGGGTGACGCCGTCGGTCTTCGTGCTCGAGCCTGGGCGCTTCTGGCTCGTGGCGCAACGCGGGCGCGAGTCTACGAGCTTCCAGGCGAAGAATCGCCCGGCGTCCCGCGCACGAGATAGGCACATCGCCGCCGGTCCTCGGGCAGCGGTGACGGCCCCGTACGCGCGACGATGTACTCCGCGCCCTCGAGCTCGAGCGCATCGCCGGGGGCGAGGTTCGATCGGTCGATCTCGACCAGCCGGTAGTCGAAGCCCGGTACGAACGCAAGCTGCACCGATTGCGCAACGACGGGTTGGTCAGAGCTCGGGGTTGGCGGATTGGCCTCAATCTGGGATTCGAGCTCACCAAGACGCTCCTCGCGCGCCGTGACGGCACGCTCGCGTCGCTCGACGGCGGCGCGCCGGAGCTCCACTGCGCCGAGCTCGCTGCGACGACGTGCGAGGTCGGTCTCTTGGTCGGCGAGGCGGCTTTCGCGCTCGGTGAAGTCGCGCAGGAAGTCCGTGAGCTCGGTCTCTCTCGCCTCGAGGTCGGATGTGCGCAATCTGAGCATGCGCTCGACCGAGGCGCGCGAGTCTCGGAGAAGCTCTTCGCGGCGCTCGAGGTCGGCGATCGACGCGTCGAAGCGTGCCGCATGCTCATCGAGCTCCCGCCGCCGCTCCGCGAGAAGCTCCTCGAGGCGCTCCTCCGAGGTGGGGCCCGGCGTGAGGACTCTCCGGACAAGTCCTCCGAAACCGTCGGTCGTCTCGGACGATCTGCGATCGGCGGGAGGGTCCTTTCTGTCGGGATGAGTCACCGTGCGCGCCCCGGGCCGGTTTGGGAGACCGGCGGACCGATCCTAAGCCGTCGAGTTCGGAGCAGTCCGCCGGCGAAGCGCGACTTCGCCGGGCCGGCGAGGTCTCCTGCGCAGGAAAGCCTTCGTAGGAGGGTAAAGCTTCTGCGTCTCGAAACCGATAAGCCGACAATGGATGCGAACGGTGCCAGACTTCTTGCGGCGCGGATCCGTGCCGGCGTCGCTATCGGCGCGAGGATCGAATTGGTGAAGGACGCGGGCGATGACTCGGGTCTGTGCGCCGGAGATCGTGGGGTCGTCGACAAGATCGACGAGCGCGGATACGTCTTCGTGAACTGGGATCGCGGATTCGTCTCGGAGATCGATCCCGAGTCGACGCCATTCCATCCGCTGGCCGCGTAAACCTCTGATCGACTCACGACCGCGGGGCTTTCCCGCCTCGGAGCCCGAAGTCCGCTGTCACCACCATGGCTTCGGACCCACCGTACTCGGCGGGAGCCGTCGGCGTGTAGACGGCGCCGATACCCGCGTCACGCCACGCTGACGAGAGGATCACTTCGCGATGTGGGCGAGAGTCGAGCCACGCCTTCACGATCGCTTTCGCCTTGATCTCTTGCCCTTCGCTGGCAAGGAGCGCCTCGCCGACCGACCACTTCTCCCAGCCTCGATTGGAGTAGTACCGTCGGATTCGATCGCTGAAAGCGGTTCCGTCTGCGGAGTCGTGTCCGAAGAATCCGAGCTCGAGCATGGCCTTCGAATGCGCCCTCGCTGCCGACCGGAGACTCGGTGCGGCTCGCAGCGCTCGAACGCCCTTGCTGGCGCGAATCTGATTCAACTCGTGCACGATCTCTGCCTCGAGCATGGCTCGGCGCTCGAGCTTCGTTGGCGCCTCGACGGGGGCGGCAGCAGAGGTCTGAACAGCCGTGAGCGCGACGGCGAGTAGGACGAGAAATCGCATGCCTTGGAACGGCATCGACCGTTCCTACGGGACATCTCTCCCCCGAACGGGGGAGGCCGGAGATGTTCGCTACGGAGCTCTATGCCCGCTCGCGCGGCCGTTGGGCTGGTCGGTTTTCGACGATGAAGAGCTCGCCTTTGCCGGCGCCGAAGTTCCAGTCTTCTCTGCCTTGCTCCCTGTATTCGCCCGTGCTTTCGTCGGCGGCGTCTTGTCGGGGCGTGCGGTGCGGAGCGGCACCGTGGTGCGCTTCGTTTGACCGCGTGCGCTCGCCTTCGCCTCGGCGCTGCGCCTGGAGGACTGGCGCGTGCGCGCTGCGGTTGCACGAGCGTGAGCTTTCGCCTCGACCCGCTTTGCTTGTCCCGGGGCGGCGGCCTTCCCACGCGCGACACCGTTTCCCGGAACGAGCACTCCGCGCGGAGCAACCTGTCCGAGGCGTGCCCCCGGCTTGGTCGCAGGCTTCGAGCCGATCTCCGACGAGCCGACGACTGCAACGCCGCCCGTCATCGTCGCTGCGGCAACGACTGCCGCGGCTTTCACTGCGATACCTCCGGCGAAGATCCCGCCTCCCGTAGCGCCCGTGGTGGTCACAGCCGAGCCGGCAACAGCTGCGCCGGTGGCTACAGGCATCGTCGCGGCCGTTGCTGTTCCCTCGATCCCCTTGAAGAACGAGAGCGACAGCGGAATCGGGACGAGCATGAGGCCTTTGAGTGCGCGCCGGTTTCGCTGTTGAATGCTGGTGAAGCGTGCGCAGTCGGGACACTCGCCGACGTGGTCGCGTAGACGGCGTCGCTCTTTTCGGCCAAGCCGACCGTCTGCAGCGCGCGATAGCCCGAGTTGCGCTTCCGTACAGGTGAGCTGATGCTCGAGCTCGTCCGCCAGGGAACGTCGGGCTCTGAAGAGAAGGGTCTCGAGAGCCGTCGTCGTGACGCCGAGGATCTCCGCTATCTCCGCGTACGAGCGACCCTCGAACTCACGGAGGACGATCGCTTGCCGCTGCTGCGGAGGGATCTTGGAGAGCGCGACCAGCAGCTCGCCGACGCTCGGCCCGTCGTCCTCGTCGCGGCTGGCCTCCGTCGTCCGCTCATCGAGCTCGACCTGTCGTGGTCGCGTCTGCTCCTGCCGGAAGCGCTGCTTGATCGAGTTGCTCGCGATCGTCAGCAGCCAGTTCGCCGGCTTGCGCGGGCGCACGCCCTGCTCGAGCGAGCGGTACGCATTCAGGAACGTGGTCTGCGTGACGTCTTCGGCGTCCGCGTGGTTGCCGAGGACGGCGAGCGCGTAGCGATAGATCTCACCGCCGTGTTTGCGATAGAGCTCGTCGACCTCGCTCGAAGCCCGGTGACCGGATTCGGTGACGGCCATGTGCTGAACGGTCGTCCAAGCGACGGGAGCGCGCAACCCACCTCACAAACTCTTAACACTTTCCGGCGCAAGAAAACTGCTTGCAGCGCGTCTTCTGTCATGCCGGATTGAAATTCCCCACGGAACGGAGATGTTCCATGACGAAATTCTTCATCATTGCCGCCCTCTTCTGCCTCGCCGTGCCGGCGGCCCTTGCGGCCCCGCCGGCCGGTCAAGGTCCTAGTGGCGGGTCGACGCCGAACCCAGCGCAGCTCTGTGCGGAGCAGTTGAAGACGATGGGTGCGGTGGGCTTCCAGTCCACGTACGCGCCGAACGGCAACGCTCAGAGTGCTATGGGCAAGTGCATCTCACGTCAGGCCCGGGCGTCGGCTGGCGATCAGAACAACGCGGCCAAGAAGTGCAAGTCGGAGCGCGTGTCGCTGGGCGTCACCGGTTTCAACGACAAGTACGGGACGAACAAGAACAAGCGCAACGCGTTCGGGAAGTGCGTCTCCGGTCTTGCGAAGGAGCAGGGCGAGGACCGGCAGGAGAACACGCTCAACGCGGCCAAGACGTGCAAGGCCGAGCGCGCTTCGATGGGTGTCATGAATTTCAACGAGCTGCACGGGACGAACAAGAACAAGAAGAACGCGTTCGGCAAGTGCGTCTCCAAGCTCGCGAAGGCGCAGGGTTCCTCATCCTGAATGAACTGACCATGACCAAGATCCGCAGCGGTCGGCGGCACCGGTTGCGGCGGTAGGGGGAAGAGACGAAGGAGGTCGAAAGACCTCCTTCGTCGTTCTCAGCCCTCAAGCCGGGGTCAGACCCGGGGTCTGACCCCGGCGGTTTGCATCGGCGCGGACAACAGACGTCTCAAGGACGAAAGCTCAGCAGGTCGCGGTCTCTGGCGTCCCGAATCCCAGCTACGAGCCGACGTCGGGCGGCTGCGGTGTCAGTGTCGATGAGTTCGAGCGTTGCGGCCACGTCCAGATACGACGGTGCGGGTACGAAGCCGGCTGTGGCGGCATAGCTGCTCCAGCGCCAGAGCTCAGGCTGCTCGACCATGCCTGCACGCACGGGATTCAGTGACACATAGATGATCGCCGAGACGAGATGGTCGGCGGTCTCTAGACGAGTCGAGTAGTAGCGTCCCCGGAAAAGGTGGCCCTGTCTTTCATACCGGTGGTTGAAAGCCTGGGCGTAAGGGGCCTCGAACGACTGCATTCCACAGCCGAGGTTTGGCGTTGGAGTTCGGACGACGAGATGGATGTGTGTGTCCAGGAGGCAATACGCGAGACACGACCAGCGAAACCGAGTGATGGACCGCTCGAGATAGCCGATCAGGTTTCGGCGGTCGCCATCGTCGCGCACGAGTCGTTCACCTGCGTTTCCCTTGGCGACGACGTGATGGATGGCATCCGGAGACTCGTCTCGTGGCCGACGCGGCACTCGTAAAGGATCGCCGTACGGAACGAATCCCGCGAGTGGCCGT
This sequence comes from Thermoleophilia bacterium, assembly GCA_029865325.1. Classification (GTDB taxonomy): domain Bacteria; phylum Actinomycetota; class Thermoleophilia; order Gaiellales; family Gaiellaceae; genus GMQP-bins7. The sequence continues at coordinate 16,277 of JAOUHF010000028.1, read as the reverse complement.
TCAGTCCAGTGATCGACCGGGGCGGGCCCAAATCCGACATGTCCGGGGTCTGACCCCGGGTCTGACCCCCCTTGGGGGCGCCGCTATTGGGGCGTCAGCGGCTCCCAGCGCGGGAGCGTGAGCTTCAACGTCGTGGGGCCGCCGGGAGCGCTCTCGAGCTCGAACGTGCCGCCTACCATGCGCACGCGCTCGCCGATCCCCACGAGACCGAGTCGGCCACGCTGCGCGGCCTTAGCCAACGCGCGCTCCACCTCGAAGCCGATCCCATCGTCCACGATCTGGAGCTCGATCGCGCTCCGGCGCGCACGGACCCGAACTGACACGTTCGTCGCTCCGGCATGCTCGCGGACGTTCGCCAGCGCCTCCTGAATCGCCCTGAAGACCGTGATGCGCTGCGCCGACGAGAGTGAGTCCGGGTCGCCGCGAATCTCGAGCTCGGCACGAATGCCAGAGCGCTCAGCGAAGCTGTCGACCTCGCGATGCAGGATCTCCCCGAGCGGTCGGCTGATGACGCTCTTCGTCTCGAGAGAGTGTGCGATCTCGCGAAGCTGCCGGTCGAGCTCGACGAGGCGAGAGGAGAGATCGTCGAAGCGCCCGTAAGCCTGATGCTGGTAGTCGGCGAGCACGAACGGGTACACCTGCTGCTGCAGGAGACGGACGTCGGCCGCGAGAGCCAGGACGTCCTGAATCGGCCCGTCGTGCAGGTCGAATCCCAGGCGCATGAGTCGGCGCTCAGCTGAGGCCACGAGCGTCCGCTCGCGGGAGGCGGAGTGCTCCAGCAGGCGCTCCCGCTCGATGACAGGGCTCAAAGCAGCAGCGGCCTCGGTGAGGTAGGCGTCGGCGACGTCCGGTTCGACGGATCCGAGCCGCCCCACGATCGCGGCGTACGCCTCGCCAAAACGAAGCACCGGGATCGACCGCAGTTGGGACCCGCCCAGCAACGAGAGCCGGGAGCGCCGGCGAAGGGTTGCCTTCGCCTCGGCGCGGACGCGCCGGCTCGGGCCTCCGTCGGTGCCGAGGATCGCGATGCACTCGATCCCGTTTTGGTTCTGCGTCCACAGCGACACGTCACCGAGCACGTCGAAGCCGAGCAGAAGCCCGAGCTGGATTTCGACGGCGACGAGGGGCGGAAGCTCGAGAAGCCTCGAGTTCGCGACAGCCGCGCTGAACAAGACATAGCGAGCGGCGGAGAGGGGGAGTGCGCATGCCTCAGCGACCGCTGCTGCCGCGCCTCGCACGTCCGCCTCGTCGAGCTCGAGCGCTGCGCCCAGCTCGATGATCGCAGCGGCTGCGTACCAGACTGAGGCGAGCCCGTCGCCGACGTCCTCGTCGCCGTACCCGTTTCGCACCCGGCGCGCGTCTGTGAGGACGCCTTCGAGCACCGGCCGGATCTCGTCTCCACAGCCCTCGAGGAAGTACGAGTGCAGGCGGTCGAGGCGCTCCTCGGGCTCGCGATACGGAGGGCGTCCCGGCTGCGGAAGCGATCGCGAAAGCGGGAGCGGTGCTCCTGACTCGAAATGCTTGCCTGCCTCGGACGTCATATGCGCTCGTCGGACTCCGACTGGTTCACGCTCGAAGTCGCGCCTCCTCCCCCGCACACACATTACGACTCATGCTCGCCATGTCACCCTCCTACGATCGGTGTTGCGCCAACGGCTCGCTCGGCGAGAAGCCGCTCGACGTCGAGGAGAAGTTCTTCGGTCTCGTTCCAGCGATCGAAGACGCGGACTCCGGCAGGGCTCTTTCCTCCCGTGTCAGCGGCGATGACGATCGGCACTTCCGGTCGCCTCGCGCGAGCGGCATTGGCGATCCTGAGGGCCTCTGCGATGGCGTCTCCACCGTCGAGAACAGCCAGATCCAGCGTCGGTTCGAGAATCGCGTCCGGGAGTCGCTCCGGAGACGTGAGCTCCTCGACCTCGAGATCGCGCCCCCCGAGCAGGAAGCGCGCGAGTCGTACGAAGCGGGGGTCGCGACTCGCGACCAACACCCGGGCGCGTGGCTCCGACCCGTCGCCGTCCCATGGCGCCGCTCCGCCGTCGGCTCGCGCCTCCATTGCGCTGCGGGAAGCCCATGCTACGCGGTCACCAACTTCGAGCCCGCGCCGGTGGCACTCGCCGGCAGAAAGCTCGACGACCTCCCGGGCGCCACGACATGAGACCGTGCGCCACGCCCCGACCTCTGGCTCGATCTTGATCACGACCTGGTCGGCGTCGAGGAACACCGCGTCGATCGGGAAGCGCATGAACGCGGTATGAATGCTCCAGCCGGGCCGCAGCACCATACCTTCGCCTTGCCGAAGGTACTTCCGTCCGAGGAGCCCGCGCATGCGCCGGTGCGCTCGATCGGCCACGACGACGCGCTCGCAGACGATCCGACCGTCTTCCCGGCGGAGCGTCAGTGTCGCCATGTCGTTAGCCCAGGGCTTCGATGATGCTGATGATCATCGGCGTGAGGATCACCACGAAGAGTGCGGGGAAGATGCAGAAGATCAGCGGAAAGAGCATCTTGATGGGCATCTTCTGAGCGCGCTCCTCGGCCATCGCCCTGCGGCGCTTGCGCATCTCGAGCGAGAGGTTCCGCATCGTCGCGCCGATCGAGACACCGAGCCGCTCACCCTGTGTGAGCGCACGCACGAAGATGCGCATATTCGGTGCGTCGGCCCGCCGGCCGAGGCTCTCGATCGCCTGGTTCACGGAAAGGCCCATTCGCTGCTCCTGCAGCGTGAGGCGGAGCTCCTGCCCGAGGGGATCGGACATGGTCTCGGAGGCGACGCGCATGGAGGCGAGGATCCCGAGGCCGGCCTCGATGGTGACGACGAGCAGGTCGATCATGTCCGGGAGCTGCTTGTCGATCTTCTCCATACGGCTTCGTCGCTTGAGCTCGACGTAATAGACGGGCGCGTACCAGGCCGCGGCTGCAACACCTACGGCAGCAACGACCGCGAAGATGATCGACCCGCCCATTGCGGGCACGAGCCACAGCGTGAGCAGAGAGAACGCGATTGCGCACATGACCTGGTAGCCCAGAATCTTGCGCGGCGTCGTTCCGTACATCCCGGCGGAAACGAGCTTCTCGCGGATCTTCTCTTCCCCGAAGCGACTTGTGCGCCGGGCAGCGAAGTCTCCAAGCCGACCGGCGATCGAGTCGAGAGGGCGCTTCGCCCGCGCATCGACCTCGGACCCACCGGCAGTTTCGGCGACGTATCCATACGTCTGGATCTGGTCGATCGTCCCTGTAGCACCTCGCGACTTGCCGAGGTTGCCGACCAGGATCATGATCCCGGCTCCGAGGAGCAGGACACCCGCGACTGCAATCAGCCCAATGCCCACGTCACACGTCCAGTTTCGCGAGTTGCTTGATCCAGAACGATCCGATCATGATCATGATGGCCGAGAAGACCAGGGCGATTCGCCCGACCAACGAGTTGATCATCGGGTCGAGGAAGTCGCCACCGGTGAAGATCAGCGACAAGAACACGAAGATCGGCAGGCCGGTCAGGATCCACCGCGAGATGCGAGCCTGTGCCGTGAGCACCTCCACGAGCCGTCTGAGCTCCATGCGACCGCGGATCACCTCGGCGACACGGTCGAGCACTTCGGCCGTGTTGCCGCCCGCCTCGCGCTGAAGTCGCATCACCAGCGCGATCTGCTCCGTGTCGCTGCTCTGCATCCGCCGGGCCGTGACCATGAGGGCGTCATCGAGCGGTACGCCGAGCTGTTCATCCTGGAGGACACGGCGAAACTCCGAGCTCGACGGCTCGTCGGCGCTGTCGACCATGACGCTCAAGGCTCCCATCGTCGAGTGGCCCGTGCGCATCGCGCCGGCCAGCACGTCGAGATTGTCGGGAAGTTGCTCCGAGTAGTCCTTGCGCTTCTTGGTGACGCGGCGCGAAACGACGAACCGCGTGACCAACGGTGCGGCCAGGCCGATGAGCAACGCCCACAGGGACTGCAGGACGATGGCGGCGACGAGCGACGCGAGGATCCCGCCGACGATCGTCCAGCCCGCAATCGCGAGCGCCGAGAGACGGAACGCGCCGAGCTCGACGTCCGACTCGAAGCGTTGCCACCACTTCTGTCCACCGACGGTCTTGTGCGCGGTGTCTGCGAGCATCGTCGCGACCTCGGCGCGTCGCAGACGCGACTCGTCCTCGGTGGGCACGGTCACGTATTGCGCCATGCGGCGTCGTACCGACCGCTTGCGAACGTCGGCCGCGGTGAGGAGCGCAAAGGCGAGGAGCGCAAGCACGGCGACGATCACGAACACCAGGAGCCACGGTGAGGTGATCACATCGTCGATCCAACTCCGTTCGAAGGTACCGCGCGCGGTGAAGTCGAGAGCCGGAGTCGTGTACGTCGCGGTAGCTGCGCCGTACCCGGGCGCAACCACAGACAACGTCGCCGCCACGCTAGGCCCGAGCAGCGAGCGGTACGTGAGGACGTACTCGTTCGAGAGCTGCTGCCCGATCCCCTGGAAGATCGGCTTGAGCTCGGCCGGCGTTGCCGTCTCGACGTACGTCCCGCCGGTCTCATTCGCGAGGTTCTTGAGCGTCCCGGGGTCGTACTGCTTCGAGCTCAACCCGACCGAGAGGATCCGAATGTTGGCGTCCGCAGCGGCTTGCAGCGCCTCAGCGCGTGTGGCGCTACTTCCAATGTCGGCGCCGTCGGAGAGGAGGACGATGGTCGCGCGCTCGAGCCCTTGTTCCTTCACGAGGTCGCGGGCGCGCAAGATGGAGTCGTAGATGAGCGTGCCCTCGGTGGTGCGGGGCGTCTCAGCGATCGCGGCCGAAAGCTCGCCCTCGTCGGTCGTGAAGTCGGTGAGCACGGTGTCGTCTCGGCCGAAGAGCACGATCGCGACCGGGAGCTCTTCCCGCCGCTCGGCGAGGAACGCTCGCGCTGCCGCCATCGCATTCTGAATCGGCGTACCCTTCATGCTGTTGGACGCATCGATGAGGAGCACTGCGCCGCTCGACTTGGCGCCGCTGTCGACGGCGAGGCCGGCCACAGGCCCACCGTTCTCGGCCACCTCCAGGTTGGAGGTGGTCAGCGCCCTGGGCTCAGGTGTTCGGTACAGGTAGACGCGATCCGGAAACTCGGAGTCGCGTGCCTCCGCAAGCGTTGGCGCCCCGCTCTGGCCGAGCGCGAAGGTGGGAGCAACGAGCGCGGCGAGAGCCGCGCTCGTGATCGCAATCCGCGTGACGAGCCTCACGCGGTGGCGCCTCTTCGTTCTTCGAGCGATGCGATGCGCTCGCCGAACATGCTCTGTGGGAGCTCGATGCCGCGTTTGCGGAACTTGTCGAGGAAGACAGGGCGAAGGCCGGTGGCCTTGAGCCCGCCCGTGATCGTCCTGTCAGGCGCGACCGACTCGATTTCGAACTCGAAGATGTCCTGGAGCTGGATCACGTCCGACTCCATGCGGAGAACCTCGGTGATCTGCACCACGCGGCGTGAGCCGTCCTCCATGCGATCGATGTGCACGAGGAGGTCGAGAGCTGCCGAGATGTGCTGGCGGATGGCCCGCAGCGGCAGGTCATAGCCGGCCATCATCACCATGGTCTCGATGCGGTGGAGACCGTCTCGCGGCGAGTTCGAGTGAACCGTCGACAGCGAGCCGTCATGGCCCGTGTTCATCGCCTGGAGCATGTCGAGCGCCTCGGCCCCGCGGCACTCGCCGACGATGATCCGGTCTGGCCGCATGCGCAGGGAGTTCCGGACGAGATCGCGAATCGGGATGTGACCTTCACCCTCGATGTTCGGGGGGCGGGCCTCGAGCCGGAGCACATGGCGCTGATGGAGCTGGAGCTCGGCCGCGTCCTCGATGGTCACGATCCGCTCGTTGTTCGGGATCGATGCCGACAGCGCGTTCAGGAGCGTCGTCTTGCCCGAGCCGGTACCACCCGAGATCAGCATGTTGAGCTGAGCCTCGATGCAGCGGCCGAGGAAGTCGACCGACTCCTCCGACAGTGAGCCGATGTTGATCATGTCCTCCATCGACAAGCGCCGGCGGCTGAACTTCCGGATCGTCATGAGCGGGCCGGAGAGCGACAGTGGCGGGATGATCGCGTTCACGCGGCTGCCGTCGGGCAGGCGAGCGTCGACCATCGGCGAGGACTCGTCGATGCGCCGGCCGATCTGCGACACGATCTTGTTGATGATGCGCCGCAGGTGGGACTCGTCCGTGAAGCGGACGGTCGTCTCGTAGAGCTTGCCGCCGCGCTCGATCCACACGTCATCAGGCCCGTTGCACATGACCTCGGTGATCGAGTCGTCGGCAAGCAAGCGCTCGAGAGGCCCGTAGCCGAGAATGTCGTCGAGAATCTCTGCCGTCAGCCGCTCGCGGTCTTCGCGAGCGATCCCGGCCTCGTCGTTGAGGAGACGGCGGATGTCGGCCGTGACACGGTCACGGAGCTCGTTCGGATCGACGGCGATGTTGAAGAGCTGCGGCCCGAGCTCCGAGATGACGCTCATGTGGACGCGGTTCTTGAGCTCGGCGAACGGCTCCTGCTCTCGTGCCGGGGCTCGCTGACTCGTAATTCGCTCGTGGAGTTCCATGAGTTAGGCCTTTCTTCCGAAGAGCCGGCGCTTGGAGCCGGCGTCGGCGCCTGCCAGCGCGGGGACGGGTACCTCGACGCCCGCGGCATCGCCGGCGAGCAGATCGGTCAGGTGCCCGAAAGCTTCGGCCGGCTCCGACTGGGGCCGGGCGACGACGATCGGGATTCCTTCGTTGACCGTTCGTGGGATCTCACGGTCGGACGGGATGAAGATGTCGGGCGTGCGCCCGAGAACAGCCTCGACGTCCGACTGGCTGATCCCGACGCGCGAGTGGGCGCGGTTCAGAAGGAGGAAGATCTTGTCGGGGTCGTACTTCATGAGCTCGAGCGTCTCGAGCCCGAGCTTCGTGTTCTTCAGGGAGAGCGAGTCGAGCATGCCGACCATGACGATCTCGGTCGAGTTGTCGATCGAGGTGATCACCTCGGCCGTGAAGCCCGGCGGAGTGTCGACGACGACCCAGTCGTAGTTCGCGCGCAGGATCGAGTAGATCTCGCGCAGGAGCTCGGCGCCGACCGCGCTCGCCTGGTCGGGCCGTCGCGGGGCGATAAGCGTGTGGACCCCGGACGAGTGGACGGCAAGGAAATCCTGCAGCTTGACGAAGTCGAGTGCGCCAGGGGACTGGGCGAGGTCGTACACGGTCTTCTCCGGCGGCAGGCCGAGGCACAGCGCCACGTCGCCGAACTGGAGATCGAGGTCGATGAGTGCCACCCGCTCGCCGCGCTGCGCGAGGCAGACGGCGAGATTCGTGGACGTGAGCGTCTTGCCCGTGCCGCCCTTGGGCCCGAGGACGCAGACGAGACGGGAGTTCTCGCTCTGAATCGGAGAATCGGCACCCTGCTTTCGTGCGAGCAGCTTGTGAACCTCGAAGCTCACCTGATCGGGAGTCGCCGGGAGCATGACGATGTCGTCTGCGCCGGCCTCGAACGCGCGCCTGAGGAAGCCGTTGGGGGATCCGTGGCCCAGAACCATGACGTTCAAGTCAGGGTTCTGGCGGGCCACGGCGTCCAGGAGCAGCAGGGCGCGGTCCGAATAGCCGGCGCAAGCGACCAAGAGCAGGTCGGCAACGCCGTTTCGCAGCCAGTTCAAAGCGTCCTCGGCGCCGGTGACGACGGCGACGACGTTGAAGTCCTCGCCGCCAGGCAGCGAGTCCTGAACGCTCTCGACGTCGACGCCAGGCTCGACGGCGAGGAGTGCTTTGACCGGGCGGCTCGGCATCAGGTGTTCCGTTCTACCTCAGCACCGACGCGGCAGTCGCGGTGGCCGGCTTCGTTGTCTTCGCGCCCACGACAGGTCGGATCACGAAGTACATCTGCGTGTTGTCGGCCATGTAGGCGAAGTCGGCTGCTTGTGCGGTCTCGACCCGGAGAATGAGGTTCGAGCCGCCGCTGGGGCCTACCTGGCTCGGGACCATCAGCACCTTCACGTTGGGCTTAAAGAGCTTCACCAGCGACTGCCCTCCTTGGCCGCTCCCTAGCGCGATATAGAGGTCGATCGAGTCCCCGGCCTGAAGCTGTGAGAGGCTGCCGTGGACGTTGTCGATCGAGACCGAGAGCGCGCGCTGCGCGCCGGTGATTTGCGAGTCGACCGACGCCGTGTCGCTCGTGGCGAAGTCGGTCGCGACGAACTGGTGCCCAGGGAAGATCTCCACCGAGGCTGCTCGCCCGGCCAGGTACTGCGGATCGGAGATAGCCCCGACCTGGACTTCCTTGCGCGGGAGCGTCGTCGGGACGTACATGGCTCCACTCGCGACGAGATTTCCTGGCGTTCCGGCCGGAATGTACTGCTTCGCCACGAGAACTGGCGTCGGCGCGTTCTCGCCGCCGACGCGAGCGCGGTAGCGGTCGAGGTAGACGACGAGCAGGATCGCGGCGAGCACGATCGCGCCGATCCCGAGGGCGATTGCCCACCCGCGGGACGACATCCTGCCTGAGACTTTGCTGGTCATTGTGTTGGACATGGCTTCCTCTCCTTACTGCTCCTATTTCGGCACGTTCGAGGGATTACATGAATGGTTCGGCGTCGGTACAGGAGATCACTCGACCAGGACGGCGATGCAGTTTCCGAGCTGGTCGAAGTTGCAGAGCTCCTCGCTCGGTTGGCCGTTCGATGTCGGGATGACGATTTGAACGAAGTGGCCCCAAACGTCCCCGTTATCCTTGAGATTCGACAGCCCAAGGGGGTGGGGGTCATTGTCGGAGCAGCCCGTTTGGTTGCCACCGCCGGCGGGGCCAATATCCCAGCCCGTTGCGTAAAAACCCGCGAAGTACTTGACCGGGATGTTCTCGGCACCGCTCCCGGTGAATGCCGTGAAGTCGGTGATGACCAAGGTGACGTAGCGGGGGTCGTTCGCGAAGTCGTATGTCAAGAAGAAGGGAGTGACCTCGGCAGGCGTGGTCGGCCAGTTGTTCGGAGTACAGGACGGATCCTGGAACCGGTCGTACAGCCCTTTTCTCATCGCAACGACGTCGCCGGTCTTCGCTGCTACGCAGTTCGGCGCGTTGGTTCCAACCGGGGGTTCGAACGTGGGGGGCGGAAGGTCACTCGGGCTCGGATACACGGAGCAGGTGAGATCTTCCCACGTGTAAGGAGTGGCTGGGTTCTTGTCCCAGTCCCAGTAGTTCACGCGGTACGTCGTCCGACATCCGTCCGCGATCTCGACCGCGAAAATGATCCCCGCATCGCAATCGAGCGCCTGATTCAGGCTGCCTGACTTGCTTGCGAAGCGGAGGAGAAACGGAGGGTCAAGGGGGGGCGAGATCTTCAGCGGCTTGTTGAGGCCGATAGTCACGATCACGTTGTGATTTGGGCCTGTGTTGCGCGAGTTCGGATCGATGACAGGCGGGTACGGACCTGTGTCCGTGCCCGAGATCGCCACGTACTCAAGCGGGCCCGACGCGGTGTCGGCAGCGTATGGAGCCGCGACGAGCGGGAAGCAGCCCGAGGAGCCAGGGCCGGCATTCGGGCGCGTTCGCCATGCGACCGACAAGGGGTTTCGTCCCGAGCCTGCGTTGATGGTCTTGCTGCCGCCCACCCAGGTGCTCTCAGTGCCGAGCGTGCTCTGCCACACCAACGGATCGGCGTTGCCGCCACAGTTGGCCGATGCATGAAGGTCGACTCTCGCCTGGATCCCAACCGGCCGATTCGGCCTCGGGTCCCCAGGGAAGCCGAAATCTACCTTTGCGATCGCGCCGACCTCACAGTCGGCGCTGCTGAGGAAGTACGGCGCCGAGGGATCCGAGCACGTCACACCAAAGATGCTGACGTCTCGAATCTGGGCGTTGCTCGGCGAGCCGGGATTGTCCGACCAGCCGTGGATGAAGTTGACTCCGCTCGACGCGCCGGACCCTGCGTGGCACCGGATGAGTGCCGGAGACTGTCCACAGATCGTGGCGAGCGTGCCGGACATCGACGGCGACGTGCTGTTCTTGCTGATGAGGATGACGACGCTCGTGTTCTCGCTCGGGATGTCCATAGTCTGTTGCCCGACGGACGACCTCCAGTACGAGAACTTGCTGTCCGGCGCTGATCCATTGCCGGTGCAAACAGAGAGGTTGCACAGCTGCTGGGTGCCGATCACTGCACCTGTGTTCTCGTTGACGAAGATCGCGAAGACCGCCGCCGGGTCGATCTCGGGCACCGCGAAGGGCAACATCCCGCTCTGCTCGAGGATCTGAAGAATCTCCACCCTTGCGTGGGCCTTCGGACTTGGGCTGAACGGGATCAGGCCCCACAGGTTCCTGACGTCCTCATCTGTGGCCTTTGCGTCGGCCGCCTTGGTTGAGCAGTGGTCACCAGGGGTCGCCGGATTCCCATCCCGATCTTCTGTGTCGTCCAGGCCGTAGCCGCCAATCGGATTCTTGAGGTTTGCAGGATCCCAGTAGGTTGCGCTGTTCAGCACGATCCGAACATCGCCAGGCTCCGCCAATTGAGGGTTCCGGACCGTTGACGTAAACGATGGATCGATCGTCGACGGTGTTCGAAGCGAGTCACCTGCATACTCGAGTGCCGCCCCCTTTATGGCTTTGTTGGCGGCGGCCGGATCGAACATGGGATTGCAGCCGGTGAACTTGGTCGCCGTGGCGAGGGCTGCTGCATCGACCTGCGTCTGAAGATGACGTTTGTGCACATACCAGTTCCCGACGTCGACGACGACGGCCCCAATCGCGAAGAGAACCGGGATGAGAAGGGCGAAGAAAACGACCACCTGGCCGTTTTCGCGTGCCGAACGAGCGGTTCTCGAACTCAGCATGTCGGCAACACCTCATTCGTGATGAGGCCGCCCAGGGCCGGCTCCTGTGACGACTCGAGGCGCATCGTCGCGTCCGCACCGAGGGTGATCGTGCCGATCCCCAGGATGGGCAAGAACGTGAACGGAGCTTCGAGGTGCACCTTCACCGGGTCGCCCGCATTCTTCGTCGTCGCTGGATAGCAGACCTCGATGTTTATGGCCGACTCGAGCCCGGCCGTGAGAACTTGCCGCTCCAAGGTTTCCTGGAGCGTGTTGGGTGAGCTGCACGAGCTCGACCCGCGTGGGCAATCCGGGGGCCAGTTGTTGACAGCGGCCCAGCGAGCACCTTGGTTGGCGATGCGCTGCATGTCGAGCCAGTAGTTGAGCCCGATGCCGAACTGGATGATCCCGGCCACGAGGAGCAGGAGCGGAAACAAGATGAGCGCAAACTCGGTCGTCGCCTGGCCGCTTTCGCGATTCGGGTGGCGACGCGCACCAATGAGATCGTGTCTCTTCACGAGGACTCCAAGGCTCCTATCGGAACGAAACGGGCGTGGCATGAGCCTGTGTCTCCCTCCCCTGGTCGACGGCTCGGCTGATTGACGTCTCTCGCATTGTGCCGTGACTTGACTCATTTAGAAAGGGTGACTTGGCCCTAGGGTCGAATCGGTACATACCTACGATCGAAAACGTATGCGCCGGCCCGGTCGAGGGGGTAACCGGGCCGGCGCACATTGCTATGCGACCGTCAGATGCTCAGACGGCCTCTCGCCTGATCCTTACGGCCCAGGCGCGTTCGAGACGCTGCTCGCTGCATCCGAGAACAGGTCACGAAGGACGTTCCTGAGGAAGAAGAGCGCGATGATGATGGCGATTGCGAGGAAGCCGAGCAGAATTGCGTACTCGGTCGTCGTCTGGCCATCCTCGCGCTCCCGCAGCTCAGCTGCAAAGATCTGCAGCCGAACGAGCGGACGCATCAGGATGTCGGTCATTTGGAGGTTCCTCCTCCGGTCAGAGGGGCAAAGGAGCTACCCCTACGTCTGCCAGTCGCCCGTCTGACTCACTTGGGCTCACTCAGGTTCAGCCTGCAAGTGGATCTCAGCAACCGGCCGATAGGTGGGTTCCGACTAGACCATCGGCTGCAACGCGCCCTCCGGAGCCCGAGCGATCATCAGATCGGATGAGGTCGGCCGCCGACGTCTCTGAATCCTGGTCCGGGAACCGCCGCGCTTCGTCGCGACCCGGTCTGCTGACGGCTGGCCTCCTCTTTCTGGCAGTGACCTTGATCGTGGGCCTCGTCGGCCTGAGCGCCCACGAGGGGCTTCTGGCGTGGGACGTGCGCTTCGCGTATCTCCCGGCCGCCGAGGCAGTGCTGGACGGCGTGTCGCCCTACCCGGAGCTCGACGATCCGATCCTGGAGGATCAGAAGGGGTACGTCTATCCGCCGCAGCTTCTGTTCGCGCTTCTCCCGCTGACGCCGCTTCCGGTGGGTGCGGCCGCGGCTCTCGTGACGATGGGGATGCTCGCGCTCCTCATGGCGACACTGCGCGTTGTCGGCGTTCGCGACCTCCGGTGCTACGCCGCCGCGCTGCTCTGGGTGCCCGCGATCAGCGGCGTACTGCTCGCGAACCTCTCGATCCCACTCGCCTTTGTGCTCGCCGTCGCGTGGAAGTACCGCGACGACGTGTGGCGGCCGGCCATCGGGTTGGGGCTCGCGGTCTCGGCCAAGTTCCTCTTGTGGCCGATGTTCGTGTGGATGCTTGCGACGCGGCGACTTCGCACGATCGTGCTGGCGGTCTCGATCGGCCTGGGCGTGACCCTCGGGTCATGGGCCGCAATCGGCTTCGACGGCTTCGGCACGTATCCGGATCTGCTGCGGCGCCTCTCCGAGATTCAGTCCACGAAGAGCTACTCGATCGTCGGGATGGCCTCCACGCTCGGTCTCGATGAGACGGCCGGCCGTGTTCTGACGCTGCTCGTTGGTGCCGGGCTGCTCGCGCTCTGCGTCGTGTACGCGAGGCGCGACGACGAGGCTCGGTCGTTCACGTGCGCCGTCGCGGCGACGCTCGCGTTGAGCCCCATCGTGTGGCTGCACTACCTCGTCGTGCTCCTCGTCCCACTCGCGATTGCGCGGCCGCGCTTCTCGCTGATCTGGTTGCTCCCGGTGTTGCTGTGGATCAGCCCGCGGCCAGGGTACGCGGAGGGGTTCGAGACATTCCTGCCCGGCGTTGCGGCGGCGATTCTGATCGGGGTTATCCTCGCGCGCCCGCGTGCGGCGAGCGTCGCAGAGGAGCCGGCGTGATCGTCGTACCAACCCGTGCGCCGCTCGGCTGGCGGGGAACCGTCACGGCCTGCTTGGTAGTTGGCGCCGCGGCGATGCTGGTCGCCGGCCTGTTCGCCGCCTCGCCCTCGGATGGTCTTGGCTTCGACTTTCGCTTCCAATACTTCGCGGGCGCCGAGTCGGTGCTCGAGGGTCGATCCCTGTATGTAACGCCCGACGATCCCGCCTTGACCGGGGTCAAGGCATATGTGTACCCACCGCTGCTCGCAATCGCGCTCGTTCCGTTCACGGTCCTTCCGGTCGATGCAGCTGTGATCGTCGCACTCGTTGGATCAATCGCCGCTCTCATGGGCGCAGTCGCAATCGCTGGCGTGCGCGACGTGCGGTGCCACGCGGCGCTTCTACTCTGGGCGCCGGCCTGGAACGCTCTGGAGGTCGTGAATCTGAGCGCGACTCTGGCGCTGGCAGTCGCCCTGGTCTGGCGATATCGGGGCGAGCTGTGGCCGCTGGCGACGGTTCTGGGGCTCGCGGTCGCAGCCAAACTCTTCCTTTGGCCGCTAGTCATCTGGGCTGCTGCCACGCGCGGACTCCGATCCGCGGGCTTGGCTGCTGCCGTCGGGTTGGCCGCTACGGCGGCCGCGTGGGCCGTTGTCGGCTTCGATGGTTTCAGCGGCTACCCGGCACTGCTTCGACGGCTCGCCGAGATCCATGCCGAGGACAGCTATTCGCTCGTAGGAATCGCTGCGGCTTTGGGGTTCGAGCCTCCCATCGGCCAGGTGCTGATGCTGATCGCGGGTGGGGCCCTCATCGCGGCGTGTGTCGAACTGGGTCGGCAGGGAGACGAGCGACGCGCGTTCACCTGCGCGATCGTCGCCACTCTCGCTCTGTCTCCGATCGTCTGGCAGCACTATCTGGTCCTGCTGGTCGTACCGCTCGCGCTCCGGCGTCCTCGTTTCTCGGCTGTGTGGCTTCTTCCGGTCGTGCTCTGGCTGAGCCCGCGGGCCGGAGATGCAGACGGGCTCGAGCCGTTCCTGCCCGCATTCGTCGTCATCGCTTTTCTTTACGTTCTTCTTGCGCGCCCGCACTCGAGGGTCGCCGCCGCAGAGGCGGCAGAGTGAGCGTTGGCACGGGTGACGTCGTTTCCGGCGGGCGCGCTCGTCTGCCGGAACGGCAGCGGGTCGTCTGGCTCGCGTCGATTGTGTTCTTCGGCGCGTTGCCGCTCTACGCACTCGGCGTGATGTTCTACGACGCGGTGCGGGTCGACGGTGTGGCGTTCGACTTTCGAGTGTTCTTCGTCGCGGCCGAGGCGGCGCTAAGGGGTGACACCATCTATCCGCCCGTCGACGATCCAACACTTCTCGACGGACGCGCGTACGTCTATCCGCCGTTGACGGCGATCGCCGTGACTCCGCTGACGCTCTTGCCGATGGAGGCGGCGGGGCTCATCGTGATGGTGCTGCTCGTTGCCGCGGCTCTTGCGATTCCGCTCGTCCTCGGTGTCCGTGACTGGCGGTGCTTCGGAATGGTCTTGCTCTGGCCGCCGGTGATCTCTGCGATTCAGACTGCCAACGTCTCGATATTTCTGGCGCTCGCCGCGGCACTCGTCTGGCGCTACCGCGATCGTCCGGCACCTTCGGGGCTCGCGTTGGGGCTTGCACTCGCGATGAAGCTGTTGCTGTGGCCCGTCGCTGTGTGGCAGGCCTTGACGCGACGGTTCGCAGCTGTCCTCTGGGCCATGTCGTCCGCAGTTGTTCTCGTCTTCGGCTCATGGGCGGTCGTGGGCTTCGACGGCTTCGGCACGTATCCGGAGCTGCTTCGCCGGCTGAGCCGGGTCATGGACGATCGCGGCTACACCGTCTACGCGCTCGCGCTCGAGTACGGAGTTCCGTCGAGCGCTGCTCGTGTGCTCTGGATCGCCGTCGCCGCGACACTGCTCGGCGGGATCGTCCTTGCGGCCCGGCGCGGTGATCAACGCAGCGCCTTCATCGTCGCGATCGCGGCGTCGCTCGCATGCACGCCGGTCGTCTGGCTCCACTATCTCACTCTGCTTCTCGTGGTCGTGGCGTTGGCTCAGCGAAGTCTCGGGCTTGTCTGGTTCGTGCCGATCGCGTTGTTCGTCACGCCGGGGAGTGGGAATCCGACGCCATTCGAGACCACTGCCACCATCGCGGTAGCCGTTGCAACGATCGTGCTCGCGCTGCGAGCCTCACGCCGCGCGCGTTCGGTCGAGCTTGTCGGATGTCTGCGGTCGGACCTCGAGCCTGCTCTGTGACGACGCTCGAGCAAAACCTGTCAATGCTGGCGTTGAATCCGCGTGCCCGGCTGCTCCTCACGGGCCTGCTGATCGCCGGGGCGGCGTTGGCAGTGTTTGGGCTGCTCGATGCATTCGTGCTCGTCGTCGCGGGTGAGCACCAGGTCGCCGACTTCCGTCCCTACTACGCGGGCGCGGAAGCGCTGCTGCGCGGCGAGACTCTCTATCCCCCGGTCGACGATGCGACGCTCGGCTCCGGGCGTGCCTACGTCTATCCGCCTCTGACTGCAATCCTTGCCGTCCCGCTGTCGCTGCTTTCGGTGACGGCGGCGGAAGCGACCGTGCTCCTACTCGGAATCGTCGCGGTGGTTGCGACACTCCTCGCAGTCGGAGTGCGCGACTGGCGCTGCTATGCCATCGCGTTCTGCTGGGCGCCCGTGGCCAGCGCCGTGCAGCTCGGCAACGTCACGGTCTTCCTTGGACTTGCGGCCGCGCTTGCATGGCGATTCCGGAACCGCGACGTTCCTGTGGCGATCTGCGTCGGAGTGACGCTGGCGGTCAAGTTCTTCCTCTGGCCGCTGCTCATCTGGCTCATGACCACTCGCAGGTTTCGAGGTTCGTTGCTCGCGTCTGCGGTCGGCGTTGTCGTGTTCGCGGGTTCGTGGGCGGTCATCGGCTTCGATGGGATGACCGAGTATCCGGACATCCTCCGGCGGCTCCAGGGAGAGGTCGAGCTTGGCTCGTATTCGACGTACGTCGCCCTGCTGCACGCGGGCGCCCCCTTCTGGCTCGCGCGTGGAGTCTGGCTCGCGCTCGGGCTCACGATCGTCGCGCTGTTCCTCATCGTCGACCGTCGAGGAGCGGACCGCACGGCGTTTGTCCTGGCCATCGCCGCCGCGCTCGCTCTCACACCGATCGTCTGGATGCACTACTTCGAGCTCTTGCTCGTCGCGGTGGCCGGTGCAC
>JAOUHF010000117.1 GCA_029865325.1 Thermoleophilia bacterium | reverse complement strand
GAGTACCCCTTCACGACGATCGAGCCCACTCTCGGGGTCGTCGACGGCCCGGACGCGAGACAACTCACCGTCGCTGACGTGCCAGGTTTGATCGAGGGGGCCGCGGAAGGCGCAGGGCTCGGGCACCAGTTCCTCGCTCATCTCGAGCGCGCGCGGCTGCTCCTTCACGTGTTGGATGCGTCCGAGGCGAATCTGGAGGAGCGGTTCGATGCAATCGACCGAGAGCTTTCTGCCTACGGCGCAGGTCTCGACGAACGCTCGCAAGTCGTTGTCCTGAACAAGGCCGACCTCCTCGCGGAGCCCGCTGAGTTCACCGTGCGCGACGATCGAATCGTCCGAGTGATCTCGACCTCGTGCGCGACCGGCCAAGGCATCGACGATCTGAAGCGAGCGCTGTTCGAGCTCTGCCCGGTCGAGGGCGTCGAGCCTCCGATCGAGGAGCTCGTGCCCGAGTTCCTCGAGTACCGCCCCCGCGCGAGGCGCGGGCCGCGGTTTCGCATCTATCGCACGGATCGCGGCTATCGCGTGGTCGGCACGCCGCCTTCGCCCGAGGAGCTCGAGGAGGCTCTGCGGCGGATCGGTGTGAAACGAGGTGCCGAAGTCGAGGTCGGCGAGGAGATCCTCGAGTGGCAATAGGGCTTCTGGGCGGGGTCTTCGATCCTCCGCACGTCGGCCACGTGGAGCTTGCGCGCGCCGCCATGGAGCAACTCTCACTCGAGGCGCTCCTCGTGCTCGTCGTCGCAGAACCTGGCCACAAGCGGGCGACCACTCCGGCCGCGACGCGGCTAGAGCTCACACTTCTCGCGTTCGAGGACATCCCGAGCGCGCGGGTCGAGCTCGATAGACACTCCCGCACCGTGGACTCGCTCGAGGAGCGCAGGATCGACGACGCCGTCTTCATCCTCGGCGCCGACGAGTTCACCGACTTTGCGGGCTGGAAGCGCCCGGAACGTGTACTCGAGCTCGTGCATCTCGCGGTCGCGATGCGGCCGGGTGTCGCCGACGAGAGCGTCCGCGAGGCTCGCGGACGCCTGGCAGCGCCCGACGAGCGCATTCTCAGCTTCGAGATGCCGGCGATCCCGGTCTCGTCCTCGGAGATTCGCGAGAAGGTCGCTCGAGGCGAGAGCATCGACGGGCTCGTGCCCGTACAAGTCGCCGACGCGATCGTGCGACTGGGCCTCTATGCGAGCGCCGAGTAGACTTGGATGCAAGCCGAAAGGAAGAAAGAGACCGCGCTGAAGCCACTCGAACAAGCCCGCCGAACCGCCGCGCTCTGCGAGGAGAAGCTGGCGAGCGACGTCACCATCCTCGACATGCGGGGCGTCTGCGACTTCACCGACTTCTTCGTCATCGCAACGGGTCGAAACTCGAGGCAGACGAAGGCGATCTACGACGAAGTCGCCGGAGTGCTCAAAAAGGACCACAGCGTGCTCCCGCGGTCGACGGCCGGGGTGACGGATGCGAGCTGGATCGTCGCCGACTACCTCGACGTGGTGCTCCATCTCTTCACGCCCGAGACGCGCGGCTTCTACCGGCTCGAGGAGCTGTGGAGCGACGTCCCGTCGATCGAGCTCGCTGCAGGCTGACGCTAGACTGAAACGTACTCAGGGGCCATAGCTCAGCTGGGAGAGCGTCTGGCTGGCAGCCAGAAGGTCGCCGGTTCGAGCCCGGCTGGCTCCATCACGAAACGCCCGTGTCGCTTACTCGCTGTGCACATGTCCGGGACACGAGCTGACGCGAACGGGCTCATCGGCTGATTGCGAGGGATGTCGAAACCGTCACCGCGCGTTCGTCGTCGTATTGAATGGAAGAGGTCGAGGTCGAGCTCGACCAGCTGCGACGACGAGAGGAGAACGCATGGCAGGCCAGATGGTCCATTTCGAGATCCCGGCCGGGGACACTGCGAAGGCGCGCGAGTTCTGGGGCGGCCTTTTCGGATGGGAGTTTCAGGAGTTCCCCGGGTCGCCGACGGAATACCACATGACTCAGCTGTCTGAGGCGACGGGCGGCGCGATCTACGGCGCCGACGGTGACAAGCGCGGGACGCGCGTGTACTTCGACGTCGACGACGTCAGCATCGGCTCCGGGCGCGTGCGCGAACTCGGCGGTGAAGCAGGAGATCCTATGCCGGTGCCGGGCATGGGCTGGTTCGCGATCTGCAAGGACACGGAAGGCAACGACTTCGGCATCTGGCAGAACGATCCGAACGCTTCCATGCCTGGCGCGTAGCGATTTCTCAGGCGGACGGGGCACGCGACGCGCTCCCCGTCCGCCGCTTCCCGACGCGGTGCGATAGAACCTGTCCCAACGACTCCGAAAGGGACGGCCATGCCCTTCTACCAGCGCCGCGGCGACGTGCCGCGCAAGCGTCACATCGTCTTCCGCGAGAACGAAACCCTCCTCACCGAGGAGGTGATGGGGCTCGAGGGATTCACCGGGAACGAGTCGATCCTCTATCACCTCGTCTCGCCCTGCCGCGTGAAGGAGCTTGGCGCGTTCACACGCATCGAGCGTGAGGAGTGGGTTCCGGAGAAGCACGCGCACCTGCTCATGAACACCTATGACATCGCCGCCCAAGGCGACGAGATCTCAGGCCGTCGCACGCTCATGTGGAACGAGGACGTCGAGATCTCCCTCTGTCGGCCCGACTCGCAGATGGACTACTTCTTCCGCAACGGTGAAGGAGACGAGGTCATCTTCGTCCACGAGGGATCGGGAACGTTGGAGACGATCTTCGGCGATGTCCCCTACAAGGACGGCGACTACGTCGTCATCCCACGCGGAACGACGTACCGGTTCGCCCCGTACGGCCCGCAGCGCTACGTTGTCTTCGAGACGCCGGGCCTCATCGAGGTGCCGCGCCGTTACCGCAACGAGTACGGCCAGATCTTGGAAGGGGCGCCGTACTACCACCGAGACATCCATCCTCCGACCGAGCTCAACACGCATCGTGACCGCGGGGATCACCTCGTCAAGGTGCGCGTACGAGGTGGGCTTCAGGAATACGTCCTCGACTACCACCCCTTCGACGTCGTCGGCTGGGACGGCTTCCTCTACCCGTGGACGTTCTCGATCCACGACTTCGAGCCGATCACCGGCCGGATCCACCAGCCACCGCCGTCTCACCAGACATTCCAAGGTCCGAACTTCGTGATCTGCTCGTTCTGCCCACGGAAGCTCGACTTCGACCCGGAGGCGATCCCGATCCCGTATCACCACTCGAACCTGCAGTCCGAGGAGATGATCTATTACGTCTCCGGGAACTTCGGGTCGCGCAAGGGCATCTCCGTCGGATCGGTGACGCTGCATCCGTCGGGCCTGCCACATGGGCCGCAGCCCGGGCTTGCCGAGAAGTCGCTCGGCGTGGCAGAGACGACGGAGCTCGCGGTCATGTGCGACACCTTCCGCCCGCTCAAGCTCTCGACCCTGGCCCGCGACCTCGATGATGGGCGCTACGCCCTCTCCTGGTACGAGCCTCCGTCGGAGGACCCCGGCCTGGCCGGGGTGACGAGCCACCTTTAGTGGACTCCGAGCGCTTCCTCACCCAACTGCCGAACCTCTTCGAGGACTTTCCGCACTCCGAGCACCCCATCGACCGACGCTTCGCGCCGGTCGTCGAGCACGTGGAGAACTTGGCGCGGGAGAACAACCTCGCCCTCCTCAACCTCGCCGCGTCGTGTCTCGGGCCGGACGAGATCTACGTCGAGGTGGGTGTCTTCCACGGAGCAAGCCTGGTTGCGGCAATGCTGGGAAACGAGGGCCGCCGCCGGTTCGTCGGCATCGACAGCTTCGACTTTCGCGACGGGAGCCTCGATCGGGTCGAGCAGAACCTCGCACATTTCGGTGTCGGCCAGTCGGAGCTCATCGTTGGCGATGTGTTCGAGCTCGTTCCGGGCGGCGCACTGGGGGAAGCGAGGGCAGGGGTGTGGTACTACGACGCGCTCCACACCTACGAGGGCCAGATGGAAGGCCTGCGAATTGCCGAGCCCTGGCTTGCACCAGGGGCGCTGCTCATCGTCGACGACACCGACTGGGAGCAGGTCGCTCGCGCCATGGACGACTACCTCGCCGAGCAGCCGCGTGTGAGGCGCGTCCTCACCGTCTGCGGCAAGGATCGTGGATCCCCTCAGTGGTGGGAGGGGATGCAGGTTCTCGAGTGGAGCGCGTAGGCGCCGCTTACACGCCCACGCGAGCTGAGCTTCGCCCTATGTGCCGCGGATCGTCAGGCGGCGGTTGAGGAAGACACCGCTCGAGTCGTTCAAGGCGAACGTCGCGATGTACGTCTGTCCCTTCACGGCGTTGAAGCGGAGCCTCGCGTCGATCGTGCAGTCGATCCGAAGCGGAGACGACTGCTGGCCGACCGCGATCAGCTTTGCCCCGCGGAACACGCGCCAGGTCATTCCGATCGGCGTCCCCGTCGTGTTAGTGGCGCAGTACCGTCGGGCGTACAGGTTGACGAGTGGCGTGACGCTTCCGCCCCGCACCAGCACGACCCCGTTCCGGGCGTCGAGCGGTCGCGCACTGACCGCGAACCGCGCCGGAGAGGTGCCCTTGGGCGACCCACCCGCGGTGTAGACACCCGACTCCCAGGGCTGCCCCTGGTCGTCCTGGAACACGAACCAGATGAACATCTCGACGAACGGCAAGCCCGCCGCCATCGAGATCGACTGCTGAATGTACGCAGCCTGCTTCGCGTACGAGACGCCGAGCGAGTCCGGCGGCTTCGTCTGGTGCCCGTACTCGGTGATCCAGATCGGAACTGACTTGCGCTTGAACCACTTCTTCAGGCTCTCGTCGAACTTGGGAAGCGACGCGAGTGACACGTTCGGCCACTTCACGAGTTGCGATGGCGGGGAGTTCGGGTTGGACGGATACGGGTGATGCGACCACGCGTTGAACTTCAGTTTCGGGTTTGCTTTGGCGACGAGCTCGGCGAACTTGCCAGGCGAATGCGTCGGACGGAGTCCTGTCGGCTTGTCGCTTCCCCGCGCGGATGTTTCTCCGATGGCCACTTGTGCCAGTCGGTTGCCGCTCTTGATCCCCGCGTAGGCAGCGGCGTAAAGCCTTGCGTAGTTGGCCGGAGCTACCGAACGGCCCCGGCTGTTGAATTGTGGCGTGAGGAACAGCTGGAGGTTCGGCTCGTTCCAGACCGACCAGAAGCGAACGAACGGGAAGCCCTCGAAGCGGCCGGAGTATCGCGACGAGATTGCCCGCGCGAACGCCGTGAAGTCGGCGACCTTCTTGGGCATCACGTTCGAGTTCTTGCCGCCGTTCGCCCACCGTGGCGTCCCGGAGAGCGTGAGGATCACTTCCACGCCGTTGTCCTGAGCGCTGCGCACGGCTTCGTCGACGTCGTCGAAGATGTACGCCGGATCGAAAGGATCTGCTGCGTTGGCAGGCCGCGTCTTGGCCGCAAGGTTCCACTGGACGAGCAAGCGCATGATCGATGCGTTCGCGTCTGCCGACGCCTGGATGCGGGTCGTTCGGTTGTCGACCCAGCGGAAGCTCGGGTCGTCATGAAACCCGATCCACATCCGCTCCGCGGCGACTGCAGCGGGTGCCATCAGGGCGGCGAGGGCGAACAGAGCAAGGATGAGGCGAACGGTGCGTCTCACGGGGTCTCCTTGAGGGGCGGCACAGTCGACGGGAGAGCGGCTGGAAAAGCTCCAGCACCCTAGCGATTTCGTTGTGAGGCTTGTGTAAGGACCTGCCCGAGGCTACACGGTGGATCGCCTGGTTAGACTGCCCGGGGTCGTGTCCGTCTCCGCGTGGGAAGCCATCTTCATGCTCGTCGTTCTCAAGATCCCGATCATCTACCTCGCCGCCGTCGTGTGGTGGGCGATTCGCGCAGAACCTCGCCCGACCGGCGGGGGCGGTGAAGTGGGAGCGCTCGCCCCGCTCGCTCCCTGCGGTTGGGACGAGTGGCGACGTCGGCGATCGGTCCGACCGGGGTCGCGCCCGAATCGACCCCGGGGACGTGTGGCTCTCGCTCGGCGAGCGGAGGCCGTCTGATGGAAGCCGCCGCGCGCTCGAGCGCTGACAGGGTCGCGGGGTTCCTCTGCGCGTTCTCCCTCGCGCTCTCTGTGGTCGCCCTCGCTCGCGCCCCCGGTCTGCTCGCTCCCGTTGCGGTCGTGGTCGCCCTCGTCGCCGTGCGCATGACCGAAGCGCACCGCACCTTCGCTGCCGT
>JAOUHF010000116.1 GCA_029865325.1 Thermoleophilia bacterium | reverse complement strand
ATGTCGCACCGTTCACGCTGGGAGAGGCGATGAGAGGAGGTGCGGTCGGTCAAGTCGTGGTCTCGCGCAATGCGACTCACCTCGAAGGGAGTTGGGTGGTTCACGGCCTCGGGTGGCGCGAGTGGACGTTGTCCGACGGCTCCGGTCTACGCAGGATCGATCCCTCGGTGGCGCCCGTTTCGACGTCGCTGGGAGTTTTCGGCATGCCGGGGCTGACGGCGTACTACGGCCTGTTCGAGCTGGGTGAGCCGAAAGACGGCGAGACGGTCTTCGTCTCGGGCGCCGCAGGGGCCGTGGGGAGCACCGTCGGCCAGATGGCGAAGATCGCGGGCTGTCGTGTCATCGGCAGCGCCGGGTCGCCGGAGAAACTCGACTGGCTTCGCGAGCTCGGCTTCGACGATGGGTTCAACTACCACGAGCGACGCGTCCGGGAGGCGCTCGCCGAGCTTGCACCGGACGGGATCGACATATACTTCGACAACGTCGGCGGCGACCACCTCGAGGCCGCAATCGGCGCGCTTCGACGCGGCGGGCGCGTCGTGGCTTGCGGATCGATCTCGCGCTACAACGATGTCGAGCCGATGCCGGGGCCGCGGAACATGTTCATGGTGGTCACGAAGCGGCTCCGGATCCAGGGTTACATCGTGAGCGACCACTTCGACCGCTTCGACGAGTTCTACGAAAAGGCCCAGGGTTGGGTTCGCGACGGCAAGCTTCGCTACCGCGAGACCGTCGTCGAGGGGATCGAGAGCGGGCCGCAGGCGTTCCTCGGCCTGTTGCGGGGCGAGAACATCGGGAAGATGCTCGTCAAGGTCGGCCCCTCCGAGTAAAGCGCCCCCGCCGAATTCCCGGCCATTCTGCGTTGCAGGAAGAGGCCGCTCCTCCTCACCGAGCGCTACCCGCGCTGCGAGCCGTGCGAGAAGCGCGTTCGTCTCAAAGGATCGTTGACCGGCGCTCAGCGATTACTCCCTCAGCCGATCGTCCTCTGTGATAAGAAACCCTGGTTTGGGCGCCAATCGGAGTAGCGGCGGAGTGGGGGGGCGGATGCGCACTGCGAGGCGCAGCGTCGGTCTGACCCAGAAACAGCTCGGCGAAGCGCTCGGAGTGAAGTCGATCACCGTCTCGCGGTGGGAGCGGGGAGTCACGAGCCCGTCGCTCCCGCGGCTTCGTCGTATTGCCGAGATCACGGAGACGACGGTGAGCGACCTCGTGCGCGCGCCGGACGCGGCTACGGCGCATGCCGTCGAGCTTGCCGCCCTAAGGGAAGAGCTTTCAGAGACTCGTGAGTTGGTCGATCGAGTCGCTCGGACACTCGACCGGCTAGCGCAGACTCGACCCGGCGCAGACTCGATGTCAGTGTTCCGAGAGTCCTGACGCTCAGCTCCGCGAGCATTTCGACGTGCACTGCGAGACCGCCCGCAGTAGGGATCGCGATCAGTCGTTCGGCACGGCCCGAGTAGAAGACGGTGGACTCCACCGCGCGCCCGTCGGCCCGCGCCGCCTCCAAGCAGGGGCCATACACGTCGGATGCTTGGGGAAGGTGATCCCAGAGCACATGTCCGATCCATCCGCCGAACCTCTCAATGAGGTCAGCGCCGACATAGAGGACCTTGTCATCGTCATCGAGAACGATGTACGACAAGTCGGGCGGCTCCGCCGAGCGAGCGGCCTTCGTCGCCGCGGAATCGCTCACGTCCCACCCTCGATGACATGCAGGTGCCCGCGCATCTCGCGCTTCAGCATGTCGGCCTCGCGGTCGTCGAGCAGGTCGATGGCCTCCACGATCGACGAGTGCAATCCGTCGAGTGTCAGCGTGTCGAGGTTGAGCAGGCGCTCCCAGTACAGCTCGAGCCGGTCGCCCGCCGGCACCGCTCGGATGTGTGCGACGGTTCCTTCGTAGAACTGGACGAACTCCACGGGCTCACCCGTCCTACGCGCGCGCTCGTAGTGCGGCCGGAACAGCGGCTCGGATCCGGGGAAGCCGTCCCACACGACCCGGCCGGCGAGCGGCCCGAACTGAGCTTCTGCAGCAGGACCTACGCCGACGATCACGTAGTTCTCGTCGAGCACGATGAAAGGCGCCTGCGGTACCGTGACGGCCACGGTACCGTCATCTTACGATCTCGTCCGTACGGCGTGGAGGAAATTCTCGAGCATCTGGTGCCCGTCGGATGTGAGCACGCTCTCTGGGTGGAACTGAACGCCTTCGATCGGGAGGGTCCGGTGCCGCACTCCCATCACCTCGCCGTCGTCCGTCCGCGCGGTCACGTCGAGCTCCCCGGGCACGCGAAGAGCCGCCAGTGAGTGGTAGCGACCGACGTCGATCTCAGCCGGGAGCCCTGCGTAGACGCCGCGGCCGTCATGCTGGATGCGACTCGCCTTGCCGTGCACGAGCGCCTTCGCTTGGCCGATCTCGCCGCCGAACGCTTCGATGATCGCCTGGTGCCCGAGGCAGACCCCGAGCGTGGGCGTGGTCGGCCCGAGGGCGAGGATCAGTTCGATCGAGCGGCCCGCGCCGAACGGTCGTCCAGGGCCGGGGGAAACAACGAGGCGGTCGGCCGCCAACGCCTCAGCGTCCCCGGGCGTGATCGCATCGCTTTGATGCACGAGGACCTCGGCGCCGAGGTCCTCGAAGAGGTGCACGAGGTTGTACGTGAAGGAGTCGTAGTTGTCGATCAGGAGGACGCGCACGCCTCCGAGTGTGCCAGCGCAGGGGTCTGACCCCGGGTCTGACCCCGCGACCGGAGTTGCGCTGGCTAGGCTGGCTGTATGACGCGGTCAGTCATCGTCTCAGCGGTCCGCACGCCCTTCGGGCGACTCGGCGGCGGCCTTGCGTCGGTTCCCGCGACCGAGCTCGGCGCGATCGTGATTCAAGCGGGGCTCGAACGGGCCGGCTTGGAGCCGGCAGAGGTCGAGTACGTGATCATGGGACAGGTGCTCCAGGCGGGCGCGGGTCAGGCACCTGCGCGCCAGGCGGCGGTCGGCGCGGGAATTCCCAAGGAAGTCCCGGCCGACACGATCAACAAGGTGTGCGCGTCGTCGATTCGCGCGATCGAGATCGCCGACCTGATGATCAGGGCGGGTGGGCACGATGTCGTTGTCACCGGTGGCATGGAGTCGATGTCGAACGCGCCGTACCTCCTCCCGAAAGCGCGCTTCGGCTACCGGCTGGGAAACGGCGAGGTGGTCGATCACATGGTGTTCGACGGTCTCACCTCGACGTTCGACGGCCTGCACATGGTCGTGCAGGCGTCGACGGTGGCGCGTGAGCTCGGAATCTCGCGCGAGGAGCAGGACGAATGGGCATACCGCTCACATCGGCGAGCGGCGGCAGCCCAGGACGCGGGGAGCTTCGAGGACGAGATCGTCGCTGTCGGCGACTTCGCCGCGGACGAGGGCATCCGGCGGGATACGACGCTCGAGAAGCTTGCCTCGCTTCAGCCCGTCTTCGATCCCGAAGGGACGACGACGGCCGGCAACGCACCAGGCGTGAACGACGGTGCCTCCTGCGTGATCGTGTGCTCCGAGCAGTTCGCCGAGCGCAAGGGGATCGAGCCGCTCGCGACGATTGTCGCGCAGGGGTACGTGGCCGATGATTTCGCGTATCTCGCGCGGACGCCCGCGCGCGCCGGTGAGCGGGCCCTCGCGGCTGCAGGGGTGTCGATCGCAGACGTGAAGCGGGTCGAGATCAACGAGGCGTTCTCGTCCGTGGCCAAGAACTCGACGCGCATGCTGGGCGCAGACGAGGAGATCGTGAACGTCAACGGCGGCGCTGTCGCGCTCGGGCATCCGATCGGCGCGTCGGGAGGCCGTATCGTCGCGACGATGGTGCACGACCTGCGGCGAGAAGGCGGCGGGCTCGGCCTCGCGGCGATCTGCTCCGGCGGCGGGCAAGGCGACGCCCTGCTCCTCGAGGTCTGACAACGCGCCTGATCTCAAGCCAGATCTTGGGCTCGTTGCGGCATGTAACAAGTTGTAACTTGCGTGTCTTGCGGTTGGTCGTCGTTCTGATCGCTGCCGCCGCGGTCGGGTTTGTGGCGATCGCGGATGCCGGCGCGTGCGTCTGCGTCGACGCACCTCTGAGCAAGCGTCTCGACGATGCGGACGCCGCGATCGTCGGCCGCGTCGTCGCCGAACGGTCGGGCGAGTCGAAGGGCGAGCCGCAGCGGCTCCTCACTGTCGAGGTTGACCAGCAGGTCAAGGGCAACGCCGACGGCACGATCGTCGTCCGCAGCCCATCCGGATCCGACTGCGATCTGCTGGTCGCACGGGACGAGCCGATCGGCCTCCTGCTCACGCGGGCTCCGGACGACGCCTGGCTCGGAACGGCGTGCAGCGTCGTCGCACCAGGCCAGCTCGTCGCAGAGGGAGGAGAGCCGCGCGGGGGAGTGATCAAGGTCGGAATCGGCCTCGTCATCCTCGGCCTGGTGATCCTGTGGGCGCTGCGGCGGCTGAGGCGCGGTGCACGGCCCGAGCTCCCCGGCGCTCCTGGGTCGTAGTGGAGATACTTCCTCCGTGAGGTTCGACCACGTTCTCGTCGTGGGCGCCGGGCAGATGGGGGGCGGAATCGCCCAGGTCATCGCGGCGTCGGGGCGCCGTGTCTCGCTGCATGACGCGGTGCCCGGAGCCGTCGACCGTGCGCTCGGAACGATGGAGCGAAGCCTGGAGAAGCTCGCACAAAAGGGCGGCGCGGACCCGGCCGAAGTGCTCGCGCGGGTCAGTCCCGCGGCCGGTCTCGTGCCCGCAGATCTCATGGTCGAAGCCGCGGTCGAGGACGTCGATGTCAAGACGAAGATCTTCCGCAGCGCCGACGAGCTCTTGCCACAGGAGGCAATCCTCGCCTCGAACACGTCGTCGATCCCCATCACCTCCCTCGCCGCTGCCACGGGTCGGCCTGAGCAGGTCATCGGGATGCACTTCTTCAACCCGGTGCCCGTCCTCGAGCTCGTCGAGGTGATCCGGGCTGTTCAGACCTCGGACGAGACTGCGCAAGCCATCGTCGAGCTCGCGAAGGATCTCGGCAAGGTGCCAGCCGAGGCACGCGATTTCCCCGGGTTCGTGTCGAACCGGATCCTGATGCCGTTCATCAACGAGGCCGCATATGCCCTGATGGAGGGAGTTGCCGAACCGGACGCGATCGACACCATCGCCAAGCTCGGGTTTGCGCACCCAATGGGGCCGCTCGCGCTGGCCGACCTGATCGGGCTCGACACGTGTGTGTCGATCATGGGGGTGCTGCACGAAGGTCTCGGAGATCCGAAGTACGCGCCGTGCCCGTTGCTTCGACAGTATGTCGCCGCAGGGCGCCTCGGCCGCAAGTCGGGTCGCGGCTTCTACGAGTACGGGTGATGGATCCGAAGCTCGAAGCAGAGCTGACTGCGCACGACGTCTCGGACGAGAAGTTCGTCGACGCCTTGTTCCGTCACATCCTGCGGCGACCGCCCGATGAAGAGGCGCGCGTGCGAGCGCTCGCGAAGCTCTCTGAGGGAACACTGTCGCGAGCGACCCTCATCCAGGAGCTCACGACGAGCGAGGAGTCCGCGCGCGTCCGCGAGCTCGACGATGCCGTGGCGCTCGGCCTCGGCGCGCGGGCGCGTAGCGAGCGAATCTGCTGGCTCCAAGCCTCTGCGGGCACGGATGAGCGAGTCGTCGAGATCCCGTGGGTGCTCTCTCGGCTGCGCGCGTCGGGGCGCGTGCTCGAAGTGGGATACGCCTTCGCCGAGACTGCGTACCTCGGCGCTCTTCTGCGTTCGGGCGTGGAGCTCGTCGGGGTCGACCTTGCGACACGCGACGTCGAGGGCATGGAGGCGGTCGCGGCCGATGTTCGCACACTCCCGTTTCCCGAGCGCTCGTTCGACCAAGTACTGCTCGTGTCCACGCTCGAGCACATCGGTGCCGACAACACGGTGTACGGACTCGAC
Organism: Thermoleophilia bacterium; assembly: GCA_029865325.1. Lineage (GTDB taxonomy): Bacteria > Actinomycetota > Thermoleophilia > Gaiellales > Gaiellaceae > GMQP-bins7. The sequence goes on along the minus strand of JAOUHF010000116.1, from coordinate 285 downwards.
GCAGAGAGCGACGGCGACGCCCGCGTCGAGGCGCTCCGCGAGCTGAAGCGGGTGCTTCGCACGGACGGCAGCCTGCTCGTCACCGTCCCTCTCGGCGAGCCGGGTGATCACGGCTGGTTCCGACAGGAAGACGAGCGTGGCTGGAACGAGCTCTTTGCACGCGCCGACTTCTTCGTCGAGGAGAGCGAGGCGTACGAGCTGCGCGACGACGGGTGGCACGCGGCGCCGGCGTTTCGCCCGGAGGGCGTTCGCTATGGCGAGCGCGGTCCTGCTGCGTCTGCCGCA
>JAOUHF010000027.1 GCA_029865325.1 Thermoleophilia bacterium | reverse complement strand
TTTATTCTTCTCTCGCGGCTGGGAGACGATTCGCCGACGTACTACTGGCGGGTGCTGGCCGCGAAGGACATCATGCGGCTCTATCGCGAGGACCCGGACCGGTTGCGCGATCTCGACGAGCTGCACAAGTCCAAGGCAAGCGCCGAGGAAGTCCTCCATCCGCGCCTCCTGACGGAGCGCTTCGCAGACAGGAACGACCTCGAGGAGGCGTGGGAGAGTCACGCGCTGCTGCCGTTGCCTCACGATCCCCGCAGGTATTGGTTTGGAGTGGACGAGACAATGGGCGAACTTGCTCCGCGACTCGGTCTCGAAAAGCAGCTCTACCGGGGGCTTCGCCCCGAGGCACTGGCTCTGCTCATGTATCTCGCCCAACGTGTCCACGAGTACGGCGGTGCGACGGCTCCACTTGTGGTCACGAGCACCGTGCGTGACGACCCCTACCAGGCGCTTCTGCGGGAGGAGAACTCCGAAGCCACGTCCGACTACTCGCTTCACACCACGGGATACGCGTTCGACATCCGGCGGCGCTACGAATCCACGGCGCAAGCTCGAGCGTTCCAGTTCATGCTCGACGACCTCGCCGCGCGCGGCCTGATTGCGTGGGTTCGCGAGCCGGCAGCGATTCACGTCACCGTCTCGACCGAGGCCGACGCGCTCGTGCCCTACTTTCTCGAGTCGCGCGGAGGCTGATCGATGTTGGGCGAACGATCGACAACGATCTATTCGAGGCCGCGCCGACGAGCGGGTCGCGCCTACAACGAAATGCACCGAGCCGGTGACGTCTTCGTCCGGCTTCCCGACTGACCTCCGCCGAAGCGAGTGCCTGTCGGGGAGCCATCAACCTCAGACGCTCCGTGCTCGGTGCAATCGGGACACTAGGTGGGCAGGCAAACTGCGTCAAGGCCGTCGCGAGGGAAGTCTTCGCAAATTGCGAAGTTTTCTTTTCACACAGGGTGAAACTGCGATCAACCGTGTGTGCTCTGGGATGCTTAGAGAAGAAAAAGGGCCGGGCACGAAGGCCCGGCCTCGAAGAGTTCGCCGAGCCGGGAACGCTTTCGTCCACCTTCCCGACGAACCTTCCGCTTCCGCGTAGTGCTCCTCGGGGGGCTTCGTCCTACCGGCGCCCCGTGCTCGGCGCAGCAGGAATGTACGACAGCGGACGTGTCCGATCAAGGGGTGGCCAAGAAGAACTTCTCGCAAATTGCGAGCGTCCGGCCGGCCCGCCAACCGGCGAGCGCTTCCGTTTGGACGATCAGATGGTTGACCGCCGTGCCGCCCAAGTCGTGGCATCGTCGCCTCGCGTTCGCTGCGATCATCGCGGCGGGTATCCACGGGATCGAGAGCGAGTTTCCACTGTCGGCCGCACTCGAAGGGAACGCGTACGAGTCGGATGCCGAGCGCTTTCCGTCGACCTTGCGCGAGGCGATCCTCGCGCTCGAGCTCGGGACGATGGCACGTGGCGCGTCGGCGACCAGGTGGTCGACCACTACTTGAACTACGCGCATACGGAGCAGGCGCTGTTTGACAAGGTCGTCACAGACTGGGAGCGCATGCGCTACTTCGAACGCGGGTAGGTTCCCCCTCGTCATGAGGGTCGTGTTGATCGCGCAGATCGCGCCCGCCGTGCAGGGGCTCAGCTCGCTGCTCCGAGCGCACGGTCACGAGCCCGTCGCGCTGCTCATGGCTCGCGAGGGCGTCGAGCGATACGGAGGGCTCGAGAGCGCTCTCAGCGCGACACCGCCGGACATGGACGTTGTCATTGCGGCGCGCAGGGATCGGATTTCGCCGCTCCTACGGGTCTTCAAGCCGGACGTCGTCTTCTGTGCCGGGTTCCCGTGGAAGATCCCAGCGGAAGCGCTCGCCGTGCCTCGGCTCGGAGTCGTGAACGGCCATCCTTCGCTGCTCCCGGCGTACAAACGACCCAGCCCGGTGTCTTGGGCCTTCCCCAACGGCGAGGACGAGATCGGCTTCACGTTCCACTACATGGACGCCGAGCTCGACACCGGAAATATCCTCGCTCAGACGACAGTCCCTCTCGCTGACAGGCGAGGGACTGGTCGAGACGGCGTGGGCGGCCGACGGCACGCTCGAGGCCATCGAAGATCCCTCTGGACGCTTCACGCTCGGTGTTCAGTGGCATCCCGAGGCAGGCGAGGACTCTGCCCTTTTCGAGACGCTCGTCGAAGAGGCTCGCAAATAGCGAGCTGCGCGCTAGAAGTAGGCTCTCCTCCTTCCGTCCACTCGGGGGGTAAGCGTGTACTTCGCGTTTGAGGGCTGAGTCATGGGCAGGTTGGACGGGAAGGTGTGCGTCATCACAGGCGCAGGTGGCGGGATGGGTCGCGAAGCGGCCGTCGTCTTCACAGCCGAGGGAGCGAATGTGTGCGTCGCCGACCTCGACGAGAAGCTTGCGCAAGAGACGGTCTCGCTCTGCTCGGGTGACGCTTTCGCAGTGGGCGCAAACGTCGCCTCCGAGGAGGACGTCCGTCACATGTGCGCGGCTACCGCCGAGCGGTACGGAGGCATCGACGTCCTCTACAACAATGCGGGCATCTCGCCGGGCGACGACGCGTCCGTTATCGACACGAGCGTCGAGGCGTGGCAGCGCGTACAGGACGTGAACACGAAGGGCGTCTTCCTCTGCTGCAAGCACGGCATTCCGTACCTGCTGGAGCGGGCAGGGGGATCTGTCATCAACGTCGCCTCGTTCGTCGCCATCCTCGGCGCCGCGACGTCGCAGATCTCGTACACCGCTTCGAAGGGGGCCGTCCTCGCGATGAGCAAGGAGCTCGGCGTGCAGTTCGCGCGGCAGGGTGTTCGCGTCAATGCGCTGTGCCCGGGGCCGGTCGGGACGCCGCTCCTGATTGCGATCTACGGTGACGATCCCGCGGCGTTCGCGCGTCGCCAGGTGCACTGGCCGACCGGTCGCCTGGGAAAGCCGCGCGAGATCGTGAACGCAGCGCTGTTCCTCGCGAGCGATGAGTCCTCGTTCGTGAACGGCGCGACGTTCGTCGTCGACGGCGGCCTGACTGCCGCCTACGTCACGCCGGAATAGGACGTGCCGCGGTGCAGGTGAAGCGCCTGGCGTGGCTCGGGACTCGAACCGAGAAGTTCGACGAGACGACGGCGTTCTTCCGAGACGTGCTGGGGATTCCCCTGTTCCACCAGGAGTCCGGCTTCGCGATGCTCCAGCTTCCCGGCGCCGAACGCGACTTCGTCGAGGTCTTCGCGTCCGACAACTCGTTCGCGGCTTCTTACTCGACGGGTCCCGTCGTCGGGCTGCTCGTGGACGACGTCGAGCAAGCACGGGCCGAGCTGGATTCCGCCGGTGTCGAGTTGCTCGGCCCGACACAGTGGTTGCAGAGCATGGACGGCTACGGCTGGTTCCACGTCCGGGGCCCGGACGGGAACGTCTACGCGATCCTGCAGGACTCGCGTCCGCCAGGCTAGACGCCGACGACCTGGACGAGCCAGCGCCGATCGCGCTCCCGGTCGAGCTCGAGGAAGAGCACCCGCTGCCACTGGCCGAGCGCGAGCTCGCCTTCGCGCACGGGAATCGACTCGCCCGCCGGGCCGAGAAGCATGGACATGCAGTGCGCGTGCCCGTTGCCGATCTCCATGTCCTCCTCGCACACGTTCTCCGTGCGGCGGTCCCAGTCGTCGTGAGCGTAGTAGTGCTCAGTCGGGACGAGTCGCTTGAGGAGGATGGCGAAGTCCTCGAGAAAGCCGCGTTCCCACTCGTTCACGCGCACCGAGCAAGTCGTGTGCGGAGAGTAGACCGAGCAGATGCCGTCCTGGATCTCGCTCTGGCGCACGGCCTCGCGCACCTCCTCGGTGATGTCCGTGACGGACAACCCGCCCGCGGTGCGGAGCTGTGACTCGAACTGGAACGTCTTCACGCCGCCCGACATTCTGTCAGCAGCGAGCACCCTCGGGCGGGACCGTCGGTTACCCTCGACTGAGCGGGCCCGTAGCTCAGCTGGTTAGAGCAGCCGACTCATAATCGGTTAGTCCCTGGTTCGAGTCCAGGCGGGCCCATTTCGTAACAAACCGTCGAGCGGGACCCGCCGAGCTCGAGGCCGACCGGCGGATCCACGTCCACGCGGCCCCGCACCGCGCGAGGTCGCCCTACATCGGTACCGGCATCACTTCGTGGATCTCGACCGAGAAGCGGCTTGACCCGTCGCTGAGGAACGGGTGGCCCTCCACGAGCCGCCTCGCGCCCTCGAGGTCATCGGCTTCGACGAAGGAGTAGCCGTTGACCTGCGTGGCCGTGCCGAGCGTGCCGTCGGCGACGACGGACACGCCGTTGGCAGTCGGGGCGCCCATGTCGGTGAGCGCGGCACCGACGTTCTCCATCCACGTGCGCCAGGCCCCCATCACCGCCTGCACCTGTTCGGGTGGCATCTCCTCGGCTGGAGTCGCGGGGCCGTTGTACAAGAGCAGGAACTTCTTCACGTTCGTCCTCTCCTCTCTCCGACTCGGAGTATTGACTGACGCTTCGCGAGAGCGAACGTCAATCGAATCTCGCACCGATAGACTGGCTAAAGGCGACTATTCCAGACTGAGCCTCTCGGCGCCGGGGCATCTCGGCACGACCTGGACGCCGGCGACTCGGGGCGCGTGTGCCGGACATGCGCTGTGACGGAACCGGACGCTGGCGGCGTACAGCACACTGAGACGAGATGCTCGTGAAACGCGCATTGCTGATCGCGGTACTCGTGCCGGCGGCGTTCGGCGCGACGTTTGCCCATGCGGCCGCACCTGGCGGGCTTCGAGGAGTCGTCACCCGGTCTCCGATCACTCCCGTGTGCATCGAAGGTATTCCCTGTTCGGCCCCGGCCGCGAACACGCCGCTCGTGTTCTCCCGACGGGGAATCAGCGTCAGAACGCGGACAGACGGGGTTGGCCGGTACCGCGTCACCTTGGCTCCTGGGTGGTGGAGCGTCCGCACAGCGACCGTCCCGCACATCGGATCGGGTATCGAGCCTCACGCAGTTCGCGTCCTCGCCGGTCGCTTTCGGGTCGTCAACCTCGACATCGATACCGGCATCCGCTAGTCGATCCGACGATCTCTCGGCGATCAGGCCGTCGGAACCCAGACGAGCCGCGCTGAGGTGACGCGCACGTCGGTCGCCTCGAGTCGGATCGACACCGACTCGGCACCCTCACCGACGGCCTTCCAGCGCGCGTCGATCTCTGTCACCTCGTCGAGGATCTGTTGCTCGAGCCGTGCGAGCTCGTCCGCGACCTTCTGCGCGCGGGCCTCGGCCGTCCGGCGGCGCGCCGAGCCGGTCGCGGTGGAGCCTGCGCCCGTCGCCACACGGCTGACCGCGTTCGTGATCGACCGCGTGTTCCGGCGGCCTCCGAGGAGCGCCCCGAGGACGGCTCCCGCGCCTGCGATCAGATCGTTCGCCTGCTTCGCTTTGGTCTGGACGTCGACCTCATCGACGCGTTCGCGGGCGACGGTCAGCGTGCTCTCGAGCTTGTCCCGCCTCGCCTCGAGCCGGTCTCGGATCTTGGCCGTCTCGACGTCGGCCTTCTCTTGCGCGGCGATGTCGCTGCGGGCGAGGAACTCCTCCCGCGTCTCGCCGGGTCGTGCGGTCAGCTTCAGCTCCCTGTCGCGGAAAAGCTCGAGCGGCCGGCTGTCGACCAGTCGCTGCTGCATGTCCTTCGCGGACTGCGACCAGAAGGCGCGCTTATCCAGCTCGGCGGAGGGGAGTACGTAGGTCGCGCCGGTGGGGGCCTCGGCGCGGAAGTCACGGTCGTCGAAGTCCACCTGTTGCTCGCTCTCGAGAAAGAGGCCCGCGTCGAGCGGGCCGTAAACGGCCTCGTACTCCTGCTGCTCGTCGACGCCGGCAGAGGCATCGAGGGCGTCAACCCCCAGGGGTGCCGCGTCGTATCGTTCCGATCGCCGACCTCGACGGAGTTCGCCCACGACTATCTCTGGCGTGTTCACGCCCAGCTCCCCGCCCGTGGCGAGATCGGCATCTTCAATCGCCTCCCACTACGAGGACGTCGTCGCCGTCCGGATGCTCGGGCTGGCCCCGAAGGAGGTGTGGAGTCGTCGCCGCGCGCACATCGTGGCCTTCGAGCGGATGCTCGTCGACGAGGGCATGACGCTCGTGAAGGTGTTCCTCAACGTCTCGAAGGACGAGCAGCGGGAGCGCCTCCAGACGCGCGTGGACGATCCTGAGAAGCGCTGGAAGTTCCGGCACGACGACCTCAAGGTGCGCGAGCGGTTCGACGAGTACCTCGACGCATACGACGAGGTGATCGCCGAGACGTCGACTCACCACGCACCCTGGTACGTCGTCCCCGCCGACCGTAATTGGGTGAAGGCCGCGGCGGTGGCGACGCTGCTCGTCGAGGCCCTCGAACGCATCGACCCGAAGCTCCCCGACTCGGAACCTGGGATCGAAGGGCTCCGCGTCGAGTAGCGGTCGCCCCCGGGAGAAGAGTCCGGGAGAGCCGACTCTTCGCTGAAGACGTGGAACAATGGAGGGCTGGCGCGCGTTGCGGCGTCCAAGGACAGGGTTAATCGAGCGCAGGGGCGCTCTCTCTCGCTCAGAACGACGGGGCTACGGCCCAAAGTGAGGTTGGACATGACCCTGACCATCAACGACACGGCCCATCAACGACACGGCACCAGACTTCACGGCCGAGAGCACGGAAGGCACGATCAGCTTCCACGACTGGATCGGGGACTCGTGGGCGGTGCTCTTCTCGCATCCCAAGGACTTCACTCCGGTGTGCACGACCGAGCTCGGCTACATGGCGAAGATCAAGCCCGAGTTCGATCGCCGCAACGTGAAGATCATCGGACTCTCCGTCGACTCGACCGGCGACCACGAGGGCTGGGGCCCGAGACATCGAAGAGACGCAGGGCCAGGCGCCGAACTACCCGATCATCGAGGACGCCGACTTCAACGTCTCGAAGCTCTACGGGATGCTTCCGGCCGAGACCGGCGGCGAGTCGGCCGATCGGACGGCCGCAGACAACCAGACGGTGCGTAACGTCTTTGTCGTAGGACCGGACAAGAAGGTCAAGCTGATCCTCGTCTACCCGTTGACGACTGGCCGTAACTTCGACGAGGCGCTCCGGGTGATCGACTCTTTGCAGCTCACTGCCACGCATAACGTCTTGACACCGGTCAATTGGAAACAGGGTGAGGACGTGATCATCGCCGGCTCGGTGTCGAATGACGAAGCCAAGGAGCTGTTCGGGGAGTGGGACGCGCCGAAGCCGTACATCCGGATCGTCCCCAGCCGCGCTGACCCTCGTGGCAACCGTTCTCACGTAGCGCTCCGCCTGCTCGGTTAGGCTGATTCGCGCATGTCCGAGGCCGTTGTGACTTCTGCGCCTTCGGTTCCCGATGGCCCACGGCGACGCCTCCGGCGCATCGCCGCTTGGGTTGTCGGGACGCTGATCGTCATCGGCGTCTTGGAGCTCGCGGGGATCGACGTCGTCGGCTGGTTCGAGCAGCTCTGGGACTCCGTAACCGAGATCTCTATCGGGTACGTCATCCTCGGATGCCTCCTCCAAGGTGCACAGACGACACTGACCGCACTCGGCTGGTACGGGATCCTGCGCTATGCGTACCCGGGCGGCGTGACGTTCATGGAGGTCCTCGCCGCGTACGCGGTCGGAGTCGCCCTCAACAACTACGTGCCGGCGAACATGGGAACGTTCGTGATGCTGCTCATGTACGTCGCGGTCGTTCGCGGCGCGACGTTCCCCGGGGTGCTGGCCGGATACATGGTGCAGAAGATCTTCTACTTGATCATCGGCACGCTGATCTACCTCTATCTCTTCACGGCCGTCGCGGGTTCATTCGACTTTCAGTTCGGGAACGAGCGGGACGCGATTTCGAACCACCCCCTGCTGACGCTCGGGATCATCGGAGGCGCGATCTTCCTGGTCGCCTTGCTCCTGCGCATCTTCTGGCGCTGGGTCAAGGTGATGTGGGAGAAGGCGAAACAAGGCGCGGCGATCCTCGGCGATCTGCGCGCGTTCGTGAAGTGGGTCCTCCTCCCGCAGATGGGCGGCTATGCCGCCAAGGTCGGCGTGATCATCGTGTTCCTCGCTGCCTACGGCATTCCCGTCTCGTTCGGCTCGGTGATGAGTGTCCTCGGATCGAACCAGCTCGCGAACCTGCTCTCGTTCACACCCGGTGGCGTCGGTGTGAACCAGGCGTTCAACAGCTTCGCTCTCGCGAGCTACACGACCACCGAGACCGCGACCGCGTACTCGCTCGGGCAGCAGCTCATCACCACGGCGTTCAACACGGGCTTCGCGATCATCCTCGTCTGCGTCGTCTTCGGGTGGAGTGGTGGCTCGAAGCTCGTCAAGGACTCGTACGACGACGCAAAGGTCAGGAAGACCGAGATGGGCGAACAGCGACAGGAGAAGAAGGAAGCGAAGCGGCAGGCGCGCGAAGAGGAAGGCCGACGTGGCCTCCTCGGAGTCTTCCGCCGATCCGCGGACGTCGACTCCCCCGCGGAGTAGGGCGCCGTCGCACCGCGACGTTGAGCACACGCAAGCATCGCGGGCCGCTCGGCGGCCCGCGCTTCAGGGATGTTCCGCGATCAGGAGTCCACACTCGTGGATTCCTGATCTGCGGGAAAGCAAGGGGCCCGGGTGGGCGGGCCCCTTTACTAGAACGGCGCAACTTCGGGGTCAGGCGTATCCGCCTGCGGGGAGAGGAGTCGCGCCGGTACCCGGTATCTGTTTCACATCGTTCGGACGGACTCGAAGTTTTCCAGGTGATTTCCACAGCCGGAAAGTCGCAATTTCGACAATCTCTGTTGCGGCTATCCACAGGCCTCTGGATAGCCGCGCGCGGCTAGACTTGGACGCGTGGCCGAGTACGGCACCCTGAGAGTCAAGACCGGTCTGGCCGAGATGCTCAAGGGCGGCGTCATCATGGACGTCGTCGATGCTGAGCAGGCACAGATCGCCGAGGAGGCCGGTGCCTGCGCGGTGATGGCGCTCGAGCGCGTGCCGGCGGATATCCGCGTGGAGGGTGGCGTCGCTCGCATGAGCGATCCGCAGAGGATCAAGGAGATCCAGGCGACGGTCTCTATCCCGGTTATGGCCAAGTGCCGGATCGGCCATTTCGCCGAGGCGCAGATCCTGCAGGAACTCGAGGTCGACTACATCGACGAGTCGGAAGTCCTCACACCCGCCGACATCGAGCACCACGTCGACAAGTGGGGATTCACGGTTCCATTCGTCTGCGGTGCGACGAACCTCGGGGAGGCGCTGCGCAGGATCTCGGAAGGCGCCGCGATGATCAGGACGAAGGGCGAGGCAGGCACCGGCGACATCGTGAACGCCGTGACGCACATGCGAGCCGTGTTCGGAGCCATCCGCACGTTGCAGACGCTCCGCGAGGACGAGCTGTACGCGGCCGCGAAGGAGCATCGAGCGCCGCACGAGCTCGTGCGCTGGGTGGCGGAGAACGGGCGGCTGCCCGTCGTCACGTTTACCGCTGGCGGCATCGCGACCCCAGCGGACGCGTCGCTCTGCATGCAGCTTGGTGCGGACGGTGTCTTTGTCGGCTCCGGCATCTTCAAGTCGGGCCGCGACCTGGTCGACGACCGTGACGGCTGGATCGAGGACGTCTCGCGTCGAGCGCGCGCGATCGTCGAGTCGACCACGCACTTCGACGACCCCAAAGTCTTGGCCGACGTCTCGACCGGGCTCGGGCAGCCGATGGTTGGCATCTCGGCGAGTTCTCTCCCCGACGACGAGCGGCTCGAAGTCCGCGGCTGGTAGCGCCCGCGGTGGAGCGGCCGCTGAACATCGGCGTTCTCGCGCTCCAGGGTGCGTTTCGGGAACACGGCTCAGTGCTTCGACGCTTGGGTGCAAAGGTCAGTGAGGTGCGTCTCCCTGAGAATCTCGCTGATCTGGACGGGCTCGTAATCCCGGGCGGCGAGTCGACGACGATCATGCATATGGCACGCCTCTACGGCCTCGACGATGCAATTCGTCAATTTCGCGAGCCGGTTTTCGGCACCTGCGCCGGGATGATCGTGCTCGATCGGGAGCACCTTGGGCTCGTTGATCTCGAGGTCGACCGAAATGCCTACGGTCGCCAGGTAAGCAGCTTCGAGGCGGAGGTCGAGCTCGCCGACGGCGGGCCGTCGCTACACGGGATCTTCATTCGCGCGCCGCGAATCCGTGAGCTCGGCCCCGACATCGAGGTGCTCGCCGAGCTCGATGGCGAACCCGTGCTCGTCCGGGACGGCCGGTTCCTGCTTTCGTCGTTCCACCCCGAGCTGACCGAGGACACACGCGTTCACAGGCTGTTCCTGGACATGGTCGAGGAGGCCGCGCGTGTCGGGGCATAGCAAGTGGTCGTCGATCAAGCACAAGAAAGGCGCTGCTGACGCGAAGCGCGGACAGCTCTTCTCGAAGCTCTCACGCGCGATCATCGTCGCCGCCAAGGAAGGCGGTCCCGATCCCGCAGGCAACCTGGCTTTGCAGAACGCGATCGAGAAGGCGCGCTCGTACTCGATGCCGAAGGACAACATCGAGCGGGCGATCGCGAAAGGGTCGGGCGCCGATTCCGAGGGCTCGAGCTTCGAGACGGTGATCTACGAGGGGTACGGGCCGGATGGTGTTGCGGTGCTCGTGGAGGCCCTGACTGACAATCGCAATCGCACGGCCTCCGAGGTCAGACATCTCTTCGCGAAGCACGGCGGAAACCTCGGAACGACTGGAGCCGTAGCGTGGCAGTTCGAGCGCAAAGGGGTTGTGGTCGTGCCTGCTGATGGCGTTGACGAGGACGCCCTCGTCCTCGTCGTGGCCGAGGCCGGGGCGGACGACGTCTCACTCGACGGCTCGAGCTTCGTGGTCACGAGCGCGCCAGAGGGACTGTCTACCGTGCGGGGTGCCGTCGAAGCGGCCGGGTTCGCGATCGAGTCCGTCGAGCTCGCCATGGTTCCGAAGGTGACCGTTGCCGTCGGCGACGAGGGCGTGGCGCGGCAGCTCATCCGGCTCGTGGAGGGACTCGAGGACACAGACGATGTCCAGGACGTCTACGCGAACTTCGACATCCCGGAGGCCATGCTCGAAGCTGTAGTAGGTTGATCGGGACTTCTGTGGCGACTGCGGCGGCGGACTCGACAGTGGGACTCACGGCGAATCGGATCGAGGCGCTGCTCTCGGCGCGCCTCTTCGTCGAGCCTCAGCTCGCCGGCGACCGCCTGTACTTCGTCTCGAACCTGTCGGGGCACCTGAGCCTCTATGCGATGGATGTCGGCGGCAGCGTTCCGGAGCCACTGCTCCCGCCACAGATGGCGCTCCAGAATCCCGAGCTCGTCGGCGGCCATCTCTTCCACGTCCTGCCGAGACTGGAACGAATCGTCCTCATGATCGACGCGGACGGCGACGAGAACTACGTGCCATTCCTCGTCCCCATCGAGGGTGGTTTTCCGGAGCCCCTCGCCGCGGAGACGTTCCTTGGTAGCCGGTCGCATCTCACGGACGTCGACGACGAGACGGAGACGGCGTTCTTCGCGGTCGAGTCGCGCGAGGAGTCGCTCATCACCGCGATGCGGGTCGACCTCGCCACCGGAGCTGTCGAGTCTCTCCTCCAGAGCCCGTACGGCGCCTTCGTGGCGGCGTGGACGCCCGATCACTCGCGCGTGATCCACGCTGACGGGTACACGATGGGCGACGTCGTCCTCTACGAGTCCGACGGACGCGGCGGGCGGAGGATGCTCTACGGCACGCCGATCGAGGAGAGAGTCCCCGAGGGAGCGTCCGAGCTCACGGGTTTCCGCTCCTCGCACGGCACCTCGAGCGGCAAGGGCATTCTGCTCGCGACCACACTCTTCGACGACACCGGTTCGCTCGGCTACCTCGATCTCGAGCAACCCGGAGTGGTGGAGCCGATCACGTTCTCCGGCCTCGCCCACGACGGAATAGGCGAGCTCGAGCGGATCCAGCACCTCGAGGGCGATCGCTTCGCCGCCATCTACAACATCGACGGCTGCTCTTGGGTGTACGACGCAAGCCTCGACGAAGCACGCCGAACTGTTACTGCGAGCCGGGTGCTGATGGGCCAAGGCGAGCTGGCGGACGGTGTCCTACACGGCCTTCACTACGACAGACAGAGCGAGCGCTTCGCCGTTGCTTTTTGCACCGCGACGATGCCGACTCAGCTCTTCGTTCTCGATCCGACCGGCGCGTCGAAGCCCGAAAGACGCACGAACGAGCGCGCACTGGGGCTCGCTCCGCAGCTCCTCTCAGCCGGCGAGGACGCCTCCTTCGAATCGCACGACGGCCTGCGCGTCTCTGCGCGTCTCTATCTTCCGTCGGACGAGCTTGGGTTCGAGGGACCGCGCCCACTCGTCTACTACGTCCATGGCGGCCCGCAGAGCCAGGAGCGGCCGAACTTCGCCTGGTTCTCGATGCCGCTCATCCAGATCCTCACGCTCGAGGGCTTCGCCGTCTTCGTGCCCAATGCCCGCGGATCGACCGGCTACGGCCTCGACTACTCGAAGCGCGTCGATCACGACTGGGGTGGGCTCGACCGACTCGATCACGTCCACGCGATGACCGAGGTGCTGCCGAGCGATGGCCGCGTCGACGTGTCACGCGCCGGCGTCGTCGGTCGCTCCTACGGCGGCTACATGACGCTCACCCTCGCCGCCCGGCATCCGGGCCTCTGGCAGGCGGCCATCGACATGTTCGGCCCGTACGACCTCTTCACGTTCATGGACAGGATTCCCGAGACCTGGAAGCCGTACTTCGTTCTCGCGGTCGGTGATCCGGAAAGAGATTACGACTTCCTCGTCGATCGCTCGCCCCGAACGCACATCGCCCAGATCTCGTGCCCACTCCTCGTGATCCAGGGCCAGAACGATCCGCGGGTCGTCGAGCAAGAGTCGCGCGACGTCGTAGAGGAGCTTCGCGGGCACGGACGCGAGGTCGATTATCTCGTCTTCGAGGACGAGGGGCACGACGTCTTGAAGCTCGCGAATCGCGTCCGCTGCTACAACGCGATCGTGGGTTTCTTCACCGAGCACCTCACGTGATCACGTGTTAATCTCCGGCGCTATGCGTTGGCTCGCCGCTCTCGTTCTCGTTCTCGCGCTCGTCGCGGCCGGATGCGGCGGCGGCAATGACGAGTCCGCCGCCACGGACGAGACGACGATCGAGGAAACCACGACCTCGACTGACGAGACGACCACCGAGGAGACGACCGGAGAGACCACGGACACCACGGGCACCACCGATCTCTCGGGAATCCTCGCCGACGAGGACTGCCTCGCACTCGTCGGAGTCGGAGCGTCCATTGCGCAGGCATTTGCGGGTGCCGTCGACAGCGGGGACCAGGCCGATCTCGAGGAGCTCGCTAGCAAGGTGCCCGATGAGATCAGGGCCGACGTCGAGACGCTCGCGCAATCGCTCGCGGCGTACTCGGCCAAGATCGAGGACATTGGCATCTCGGCCGGAGCGACTCCTTCCCCGCAGCAACTTCAGCAGCTCCAGGTCGCGCTTGCCTCGTTAGATCAGGCGGAGCTGACCAAGGCCACGCAACGCCTCGATGCGTGGTCGAAGGAGAACTGCACCGGCTAACGAGCTCTGCGGGAGGAACGTCCGGACTCCCGAATACCTTCCATACGTGAAGGTCCTCGGAATCGACCCAGGAACGGCTGCGTGCGGGTACGGGATCGTCCACGAAAGCGGCGGGCGCCTCCGGGCGGTGGAGTCCGGCTGTTGGCGGACGTCCTCTCGGGAGCGGCTCGACGTGCGGCTCAAGACGATCTTCGTGGGCGTTCAGGAGCTCATTGCGGAGCACGAGCCGGACGCCGTCGCGCTCGAGGAGTCCTACGTCGGTGCCGACGCCCGCATCGCGCTCTCCGTCGGGCAGGCGCGCGGCGCCGTTCTCGTCGCGGCCGCGTCCGCCGGAGTCGAATGCGCTGAGTATGCCCCGGCGCGGGTCAAGCAGACGGTGTGCGGGTACGGACGGGCCGAGAAGGCACAGATGCAGCGGATGGTGAAGATGATCCTTGGTCTCGATGCCGAGCCCGGTTCGTCCCACGAGGCGGATGCGTACGCCGTGGCGATCTGCCACGCGCTCGCTCCGCCGCTGCTCGAGATGGCGAGATGATCTCTCGTCTGCGCGGAGCCCCCGCAGGTCGCACTATCGACGGGCTCGTCCTCGACGTCGCAGGCGTCGGATACCTCGTCGCAGCGACCCCGAGCGCGTTGCGGCGTGCAGACGGTGTCTCCGAAGTGACACTCGAGACCTACCTGCACGTGCGCGAGGACGCTCTTCAGCTGTACGGGTTTGCCGATGCCGCCGAGCGCACGCTTTTCGTCCATCTGTTGGGTGTCGGTGGGATCGGTCCAAAGGTTGCCCTCGCCGTGGTCTCCAGCGCGCCGCCTGCGGACTTGCAGCGCGCGATCGCTCTCGGCGACACAGTCCGCTTCCAGGCGATTCCTGGGATCGGCAAGAAGACGGCGGAGCGCATCGTCCTCGAGTTGAAGGACTCGATCGCCGACACGATCGAGTCGGGCGTGGAGACTGGGGCACCGCGTGAGCTTGTCGCGCGCGACGCTCTGGTCGAGCTCGGCTACTCGGTTGTCGAGGCCGAGCGGGCGCTCGCACGCGTCGATCCGGACCTGCCTGCCGAGGAGCGCGTCCGCGAAGCGCTGCAGAGCGCCGCGTGACGAGCCAGTTTCTCGCTCCGGTGCTCCGCGAAGGCGACGAAGAGGTCGAGCAGTCGCTGCGCCCGCGTCGACTTGACGACTTCGTCGGGCAGGAGCGAATCAAGGAGCAGCTCGACATTGCGCTCGAGGCCGCCAAGGGGCGCGGTGACGCTCTCGACCACGTCCTGCTCGTAGGGCCACCAGGGCTCGGCAAGACGACGCTCGCGACGATCATCCGGGAGGAGCTCGGCGTCGGGATTCGTACCGTGGCGGGGCCGGCTCTCGAGCGAAAGGGCGACATGGCCGCGATCCTCACCGGCCTGGAATCACGCGATGTCCTGTTCGTGGACGAAATTCACCGGATCAACCGCGCCATCGAGGAGATTCTCTATCCGGCGCTCGAGGACTTCAGGCTCGACATCATCGTCGGCCAAGGCGCGGGCGCACGCACGCTCACGCTTGACTTGCCGGCCTTCACGCTTGTGGGCGCGACCACTCGCACCGGCTTGCTGACGACGCCGCTGCGCGACCGCTTCGGGATGACGTTCCGGCTCGGCTACTACGAGCAGTCGGAGCTGACGACGATCGTGCGTCGTTCGGCGGGAATCCTCGGCGTCGAGATCGAGGATGGTGCTGCCGACGAGATCGCGCGCCGGGCTCGTGGCACGCCGCGTGTCGCCAACCGGATCCTTCGGCGAATCCGCGATGTGGCTGAGGTTCGCCATGCCGGCGCCGTGACGCTCGACATCGCGCGCGAGGCACTCGAGCTGCTCGAAGTAGACGAGGTCGGGCTCGAACGTACGGATCGAGAGCTGCTCTCAGCCGTCGTGCACAAGTTTGGTGGCGGACCAGTCGGGCTCTCGACGCTGGCCGTCACGCTTGGAGAGGAGCCGGACACGATCGAGGACGTCTACGAGCCCTACCTGCTACAGCTCGGCTTCCTCCAGAGAACTCCGCGAGGCCGCGTGATCACTGCGCTCGGTCGCGACCACATCGGCTCACCGGCGCCCGCCGACGGCCTCTTCTAGCGATGTCGACGCAAATCTGGACTCCCGGGATGGCAGGCCCGCTCGACGAGTTCGTCGCGCGCATCACGCGAATGGTTGCGGTGTTCACCGAGGAGAACGAACTCGAACAGGCCGAGGTCTGCCTCGAGCTCGCCGACGGCTCGCGGCACATGCTCGCGACCACGACTGCCGAACCCGGCTTCGGGTTCCTCTCGTTCACGCCCCACCGCGAGGACGGAGATCCGCCGAAGCGGGTAATCGTCCCGATCGGCGCGGTTCGATCAATCGAGATCTCCGTGCCCGACCCCGAGCGCCCCTTCGGCTTCACTGCGACCGACTGAAGGCCGGGGGCGAGGATTCTCTCGCCCGCGCTCCTCAGCCCCTGTACTGCATCTCGCGCCAAGACGGCACCGGAGCAAGCTCGAGCAGCGTTCGGCCGCCCTGCGGCTCGGCGTACCCGAAGTCACCGGTGTCCTCGATCCACGACACGTCGAGCAGCCCTTCCTTGACGCGATGGTCGAGCCAGGCGCCCCGAAAGACGAGCTTGCGCATCCAGTACACGAGTGACTCGCCGCCGACGAGCGAGACGCGCTCCCAATGCCGGACGAGGTAGAGGCCAAGGCCGCTTCGCGGATCGACGATCCGGCCGTCGGCGACGAGCTCGACGAGATCTGCAGCCTCGTCCTCGTCGAGGTCGTTCGAGCCGATCAGGCCGAGCCGCACTCCTGCGGCGGTGACCCGCTCCCCGAAGTCGCTCGCGCTGAACTCGAACCGATGACCGAGGAACTCGACGACGAAGTCGTCGCCGGAGCGGTAGTTGGCTGCGAGCATCGCGGCCAGGGTATCTACGCTTTCCGACGTGAATCAGTGGAAACTCGTCGTCGCGATGACCCTTGCCGTCGTCGCGATCTGGCTCGGGGGGGCCGCCGTGACGAAGTACTCGCTCGAGCAGATGGCTTTCGTCACGCCTATCGCCGTGGTCGTCGTCGGCGCAACCGTCGGGGTCGTGCTCCTCTGGGTGAAGGTCGTCGCCGACTCGATCCGCCGGCGCGGCGAGTGATCTCGAGCCTCTGGAACGCCGTCCGGCCGCGTCCGTACCGTCCAACGTGTGACCAGCGCGTGGACGATCGCTCCCTACGACGCTCGGGCTGCGGCAGTTCTGGCGCGTGAGCTGGAGCTGAGCGAGGTCGCGGCGGCGGTACTCGTGCGCCGCGGATACGACGAGTCGCAGGAGGCGCGGAGGTTTCTCGATGCCGCGCTCCCCAGACACGATCCGCTGCTCCTCGGAGATATGGCGATCGCTGTGGAGCGGATCCGAGCAGCCGTCGAACGCGGTGCTCGCATCTGTGTCCACGGCGACTACGACGTCGACGGAATCTGTGCGACCGCGCTCGCGGTTCTCTTCCTACGGGAACTGGAAGCGGACGTTGTCTGGCATCTGCCGAGCCGCTTCGAGGAGGGGTACGGAGTGTCGAGCGAGACCCTCGATCGACTTGTCGAGGAGGGAGTTGGCCTCGTCCTCACCGTCGACTGCGGCATCACTGCCGTGGCCGAGATCGCAGCCGCCAAAGAAAGCGGGCTCGAAGTCGTGGTCACGGATCATCACCGGCCGGGCGACTCGCTTCCGGATTGCCCGATCGTATCGACGAGACCTTCGTCGTACCCGTTTCCCGAGCTCTGCGGAACAGGGGTGGTGTACAAGCTCGGCGAGGCGTTGCTGGGCGGCGACCATCCTGCCTTGCGGCGGCATCTCGACCTCGTCGCGCTTGCGACGATCGCCGACGTCGTCCCGCTTGTCGACGAGAACCGTGCGCTCGCCTCCGCAGGGCTCCTGGCTCTCGCGAGCACGCGTCGGGTCGGACTTCAGGCGCTCATGCGCAGTGCGCACGTTGATCCGGCTGCCGTGGACTCCGGCGCTGTCGGGTTCAGGCTCGCGCCGCGCATCAACGCCGCGGGCAGGCTCTGCCGTCCGGATGTGGCTCTGGAGCTCGTGTTGACCGAGGACCCGGACGAGGCGCGGCGACTCGCTGCGGAGCTCGAAGCCCTCAATCGCGAGCGGCAGGGCGTCGAAGAGCGCATCGTGCGCGAGGCGGCGGGCATGGTCGAGTCGATGCCCGAGGCGAGACGGCGCCGACGCGGCTACGTGCTCTGGCGCGAGGAGTGGCACGAGGGCGTGATCGGGATCGTGGCCTCGCGTCTCGCCGAGCGCTTCAGCCGCCCGGTCGTCCTCGTTGCGGGCTCTCACGACCGGTGGAAGGGCTCGGGTCGATCCGTGGCGCAGTTCGACCTCCACGCGGCGCTCGGGGCATGCGCGGAGCATCTCGAGCGCTACGGCGGCCATCGCGCTGCAGCAGGGCTCTCCATCGACCCGGCTCAACTCGATGCATTCTCCGAGGCCTTCGCGACATATGCAGACGCGCACCTGGCGCAGGAGGATCTCTACGAGCCGACGGTCGTGGACGCCGTCGTCTCGGCGGAGGATCTCACGCTCGATCTCGCGCACGAGCTCGAGCGGCTCGCGCCGTTCGGTCTCGGAAACCCCGACGTGACACTTCTGGTCCCTGCTTCCCAACCGGTGACGCCCACGACTGTCGGCGAGGGAAAGCACCTGCGTTTCCGCATCCGCCAGCAAGGACGTGATGCCGGGAGCGCGATTGCTTTCGGCCAGGGCGGACAGCTCGATCGGCTGCGTGCAACAGGGCTCTTCGACGTCGCGTGCCGGCTCAAGGAAAACCACTGGAACGGCACGGTCTCGCCACAGCTCGTCGTTCGTCGTATCTTCGACACTCCCGAGGGATACGAGGAGCAGCGGGCCGCGCTCGCCGAGCTATGGCGCATCGGTGAGTCATCCTGGACGCCCGAAGCGCGGCGCATCTTTGCGGAGCTAGGCCTCGACGGGGAGCAAGGGCGACGCCGCCAGCTTCTCGAGTCCGAGTCCTTCCGCGCGCTCCTCGAGCACGCCGTACTGCCGCAGGCCGCGTAGGTCAGCCCACGCCGGGACGTGAGGGTACGAGGGCGTCTCGCATCACCAGCGCGAGGCGTCGTGCGTTGCGCTGCTGGAGCCATCGACGAAAGGCGCGCATAGGGTGTGGGAGTTCGACATCGGGCGGGCCGCTCCTTCGCGTGAGAAGGGGTCGGGAACCTTGCTCAGTACACTGAACACATGAGCGTCGTTGACGCAAAGCGGCATCACGAGGACCTCGTCGAGGAGCTGATCGCCGAGGTCGAGGCGTACAACCCGGACGTCGACAAGGATCTGCTTCGCCGTGCGTTCGAGTTCGCCGAACGGGCGCATGCGGGGCAGACACGTCGCTCCGGCGAGGAGTTCATCCACCATCCGCTCGGGGTTGCGCGGGTGTGTGCGGAGCTGCACCTCGACGAGCAAACGATCGCCGCCGGGCTCCTCCACGATGTCGTGGAAGACACCGGGGCGGTTCTCGACGAGCTCCGCGCGGAGTTCGGTGGCGACATCGCGCTCCTCGTCGAGGGCGTGACAAAGCTCACGCGCATCACCTTCCAGAGCCGCGAGCAAGCCGAAGCCGAGAACTACCGCAAGATGATCGTCGCGATGGCGCAGGATGTCCGCGTCATCCTCATCAAGCTCGCCGATCGCTTGCACAACATGCGCACGATCGAGTATCTCGGGAAGCAGAAGCAAGCACAGAAGGCGCGGGAGACGCTCGAGGTCTACGCGCCGCTCGCGCACCGGCTCGGGATCCACGCGCTGAAGTGGGAGCTCGAGGACCTCGCGTTCCAGACCCTTCATCCGCGGAAGTACGCCGAGATCAAGGCCATGGTGGCCGACAAGCGCGCGGACCGCGAGGCGCAGGCGGACAAGGCGGCCGAGATCCTCGGCCTCGAGCTGCACAAGGCGGACGTCCCAACAGATATCACCGGGCGCGCGAAGCACCTCTATTCGATCTACGACAAGATGGCCAAGCGCGGGCGCGAGTTCAACGAGATCTACGACCTCACGGCGCTACGCGTCATCTGCGAGCGATCGGCAGAGGAAGGGACGCGCGACTGCTATGCCGCGCTCGGTCTCGTGCACTCGCTGTGGAAGCCCATGCCGGGCCGTTTCAAGGACTTCATCGCGATGCCGAAGCTCAACCGGTATCGCTCGCTGCACACGACGGTGATCGGTCCAGAGGGCAAGCCCCTCGAGATCCAGGTCCGGACGCGCGACATGCACGAGGAGGCAGAGCTCGGCGTGGCTGCGCACTGGCTGTACAAGCGCGGCCGGGCGTCGAAAGCGGACGATGAGTGGCTTTCGTGGGTCAAGTCGCTCATGGACGGGCAGGCCGACGAGCAGGACCCGGGCGAGTACATGCGGAGCCTCCGCACGGATCTCTTTGCCGACGAGGTGTATGTCTTCACGCCTAAGGGCGAGGTGAAGGTTCTGCCGTCGGGCGCGACCCCGATCGACTTTGCGTACGCGGTTCACACGGACGTGGGACACCGGACGGTGGGCGCGAAGGTGAATGGGCGGATCGTGCCGCTTCACTATCGCCTGAAGAGCGGCGACTTCGTCGAGATTCTCACCACCAAGTCAGGGCGCGGCCCGTCGAGGGACTGGCTCGCGGTCGTCAAGTCCTCGAGAGCGCGTAACAAGATCAGGCAGTGGTACCAGCGCGAGACCCGAGGGGAGACCGAGGCGAGGGGGCGTGAGCTCCTCGACCAGGCGCTCAAGGCTCAGAAGCTCCCGTATCGAAAGCTCCAGGGCTCGAGCGTGCTCGCGCACGTGATCCGGGGGACCGGCTTCAAGAAAGCGGAGGACTTCTACGTCGCCCTGGGAGCCGGGAAGCTTCCCCCGGGCCAGATCGTCAACAAGGTCATTCAGCGGCTGAAGACCGAAGAGGGCGTTGCAGAGCCTGCCGTCACGACCAAGCCGCCGAGGGCAAAGACGGCGATATCGAGTGACCGCCTCGGCATCAGCGTTCTCGGGGTCGAGGATGTGCTCGTCCGACTCGCAAAGTGCTGCACGCCGGTTCCCGGCGACTCCATCGTCGGCTACATCTCGATGGGCAGAGGCATAACGGTTCATCGAGGGGACTGCCCGAACGTGCGGGCCCTGCAGCGAAACCCGGAGCGCTTTACCACCGTGGAGTGGGAGGGAGGCGCATCGGCCGGGTTCCTGGTGCAAATCGCCGTCGATGCCTGGGATCGCTCTCGGTTGCTCGAGGACGTCGCCCGAACGTTTTCCGAGCATGGCGCAAACATCGTGTCCTACGGCGGTGTCGTCGAAGACGGGATGGCTCGGAACTGGTACACAGCTGAGGTGGGGGACGTGAAGGAGCTTCGCTCGCTCTTCACCGCCCTCCGCAACCTCGAGGCCGTCTTCGACGCCTACCGCGTGACGCCGTCCTGACACGCCGGTGCATCAGGCTTGACGGGGAGTTAGCGGCTGGTCCGCCCCATCCGATCATGCTGCTTGACGCAGGTCCTCCTCGACGCATTCCTAACCCGCCGCTAACCGCATCAAGTCTCTACGGGAACACGCTCCGTTCGAGGTTCGCCAGCACGGCTTCCCAGCCCTGGATGTGCATCCCGCGAATTTCCACGTTCGAGAATCCGGAGTGAGTGAGCTTCACTAGGGTTCCTTCGCCGTCTTCGAGGAATCGACGATCACGAGCGTCTCCTCGCTCCCGGACATTGCCGCGTCGGGGCCCTGCTCCCACGACCACGTATAGGCGAGACGCTCGAGCGGTCGGACCTCCGTGAACTCGCCGCTCACGGTGTGCAGCTCGCCCGCGTCAGTGCGCATCGACAACCTGTAGCTACCGCCTTCACGCGCGTCGATCTCCGCGAGGGGCGTCTCCCAGGTCGGCGCGGCGGCCCACCAGCGCTTGAGCACCTGCGGGTTCGTCCAGGCGTCGAAGACGTCCGCTCGCGGAGCGGAGTAACGATGAGAGAGCTCGAGCACGAGCTCTTGTCTGACTTCGGTCACTCCGGGACCTCCTGTCCCTCGTGGGTTTCTACGAGATGTCGCTCGACGGTCTCGAACTTCGTCTCCTAGAGCCCGCGATGGAGATCCAGCCAGCTGGAGACCTCGCGCAGGGAGCGCTGCTCGAGTTTCAACAGATGCGTCCTCCCACGAACGGTTCGGCTCACGACGCCGGCCTCCTCGAGCACCTTGAGGTGCTTCGTCACGGCCGGCTTCGAGATGCCGAGCCCGGCAGACGCCTGGCCCACGCTTGCAGGTCCGGCTACGAGCCGTTCGACGATTGCTCTTCGTGCCGGATGGGAGAGCGCATCGAAGCTGCGATCGAGTTCCGCCTGATAATTCACCTAGAGGTGTACAATAGCCAAGAGTCGCTGTCTTGGCCAGTCGATCAGATCGTGCAGCGACGGGGGATCTTCATCAGACTGCGTGATCCCGGCCGGTTCTAGCGTGAACTCGAGCCCGCAGAATGTGCTCTTAGCCGCTCAAACTCTTCGCGGCGACCCTTCTCTCGGTCACTCGAATCGGGTACGCGTCGACGAGATATCGCTGGCTCGCGAAGAAACGTGGGTGGCAGGCCTGCAGGACGAGTTCCTCGCGCCCGCGGGATTCGAGCACGGAGAGGTCGTTGTCGTCGACGATGCGATGACCGGTGACGCGATACTCCACCGACGCGTATGGGAGCTCCAGGAGAATCCGGTCGCCGCGGCGAAGTTTGTCGATATCGGAGAAGGGAGCTCCATAGGTAGTTCGATGGCCGGCGATGTAGGTGAGTCGGCCTTCGCCCGGCATGAACGTCTCCATGTGCCAGCCTGGCCCGCGGCGCAGATCTCCGGAGCTCGTGCCGTTCACGATGACGGCGTCGAGTCCGAGCCGCGGGATCTCGAGTCGCGCAACGGCGTCACCTTCCTCGCTGACCAGGCGGAATCGCCGCGCCTCGCGACGGACGTCTGCCTTCGCGGGCCGGCCGGTCTGTTGCAAAGGCTTGGGGCGGGCGACCCAACTCTCGAACGTCGCATCGAGCTTCGTTTCCAATTTGCGCTGCTCGTAGGCGGTGAAGACGGTCGTGAACGGGTCCTTCCACAGATACACCGTCGCGGACCACGCGAGCACGCCGAGCCCTATGACGAGAATGAGCGTTCCAAGCCGATGTCTCATGACGCCAGTCACAGAGTAGGTGTGAACGTCTCCGGCGCAGCGGGGCGGGCTCACTGATGACGCGAACGATGAGGACGTTCGTCGTCGCGGCGGCCACGGCGGCGATCGTGACGGCCGCCAACGCAAGCGAGGGAGCGTACTTCTCCCAGTCCTGGGGATGGGTCGCGCTCGCCTTTCTGATTCCGACGACTCTCGCGCTCATCCTCGAGCGCGCAACGATTCCCGGGCGACACCGGGCAGTCTTCGCCCTGCTGATGCTCCTCTTTGCGGCGTGGATCGCGCTTTCCGCGCTCTGGTCCGTGAGCCCTGCCGGATCGATTCGCGAGCTCGAGCGGATGCTCGTGTACGCCGCCGTCGCGCTCGCCCTGGCTTTCGTCCTCCGCCGTGGGGACGCTGTGGGTGTAGCAGCCGGCGTCACTGTGGGGATCGCGCTCGTCTCCACCTACGGCCTGGCCACGCGGCTCGTTCCAGACCGGCTGGACACGCGTGACGACCCGACGCTTCCGTATCGCCTGTCCGAGCCGCTCGGATACTGGAACGCGCTGGGCCTGCTCGCGGCGATGGGCCTGCTGGTCGCGCTGGGATTCGTCGCGCACAGTAGGAGAGCGTGGCCTGGAGTCGCGGCCGCGCTTGCCTTGCCAGTCCTTGCCGCCACGCTCTACTTCACGTTCAGCCGTGGCGCGTGGGCGGCGCTCTTCTTCGGTCTTGGCGGAATGATCGCCCTGGATCCTCGCCGCCTGCGCTTGCTCTGGGCAGCGATCGTGGTTACACCCGCAACGGTTGCGTGTGTGGCCTATGCGTCGTGTCAAAGCGCGCTTACGACGGAGGACGCTCCGACCGCCGACGCCGTTGCCGAGGGACGTCGCATGGTGCTCGTCCTCGTGGTGCTCGCACTGTGCTCCGGGCTCCTCGCAGGTAGTGCCTTCGCCATCGCTCGGCGAGTCGCAATCCCGAGAGGAGCTGTTCGGGCGGCCAACGTCGTGCTTGCCTCACTCGCTGTCATCGCGGCTGGACTTGTCGTCGCCGCCGCGGGAGGCCCGTACAACGCCGCGTCCGAGCTCAAGGCACGCTTTGACGCTGAACCGGTGACCGGGGTCGATCTCAACGCGCGGCTGTTCAGTGCGTCCGGTAACGGCCGCGGTGAGAGCATCCGAGTGGCGTGGGAGGCATTCCGCGACCGCCCTGCCCTCGGTCACGGCGCGGGCTCGTACGAGTACATCTGGTACGAGCGTCGAGAGACCCAACTCGTAATTCGGGACGCGCACTCACTCTATGCCGAGGTGCTGAGCGAGCTTGGGGCGGTTGGTCTTGCGTTCCTCTGCGCCGCACTCCTCATACCTCTTGTCGCGGCCTTCCACGCGCGCCGATCGCGATTCGTCGCTGCGGGCGCGGGCGCGTATCTCGCGTGGTTGGCCGCCAGTGCCCTCGACTGGCATTGGGAGACGGTGAGTGTCACCTTGGCTGCGCTGCTGGCCGCCGGCGTCGCCCTCTTGGCGGCGGATCGTCGCCGCCCGACTCCACTGACGACTCGTACGCGAGTCGTCGTGCTTGCCGGCTCGATCGTTCTGACGGTGCTTTCCCTCGTTAGTCTCGTCGGCAACCAGGCGCTGTTCGCGGGAAGGGAAGCGCTGGCGCGAAAGGAGTGGGCATCCGCCGCTGAGCACGCACGTCGGGCGCAGGCTCTTCTCATCTGGTCGTACGAGCCGGAGCTCGTTCTCGGCGACGCAGCAGCGGGTCTCGGAGAGCGGGAGATAGCGCTCGACGCCTACCGCGACGCGGTGAAGACGGACCCACGCAACTGGGTCGCGTGGCTTCGCCTGGCGCAGGTCGCTCGAGGAGCGGAGCGAGTCGCCGCCTATGCGAGGGTGCACGAGCTAAACCCCCTCGAGGAGAATCTGCCAGGCGAATCCGCGCGGAACTCGGGCTAGTTCTTGCGGCGCTCGCGACGCCGGAGCGCCAAGCCCACAGCGACGAGTCCGCCGCCGATAGCAACCGCTCCGAGAAGCGAGAGACCGGTGTTTGGCAGCGCGGCAGCATCGGCTGCTACGGCTGAGGCGGTGTCCCCGCCGGCCGTTGCCGAAACCTTGACGCCAGCCACCTTCGTGCCGTACTGGTCCGTGGCAGAGGAAGGCGATGCCGCATACGCGGCTCCTCCGAGTGCGAGGAAGAGCCCGACCACCAGGACGAGGTACGCGGCTGCGAATACAAATGTTGACGAGCGATTTCTACCCATTCCTCAACCTCCCACACAGAGCATACCCACGCCTGGTGTCGGCTCGACACTGGACCTAGGTCTAGGCATTACCTCGACCAGCGAGTGCCGCGACCTACGACGGCCGTGCAGGTCGCACGGAAAGCGTGACCTCGATCGTGCGTCGCTCGCCGTCGCGCAGGATCGTGATGGACACCTCGTCACCCGGGCGTCTCGCATCGACCGCACTCTGGAGCGCTGCAGCGGAGTCAACCGGTACGCCGGCGAACGCGATGATCACGTCGCCGCCCGTCGGGCGTTCCTGTCCGTCCACCGTCTTCGAGCCGGTCGCTGCCCGAAGCCCGGCTTTCTCGGCAGGCCTTTCGGGTTGCACCTTCGTGACGGCGACGCCACCGGGGACCGCGACCATCGTGATCCCGAGGTAGGCATGCCGGACCTCGCCGCTGTCGATCAACTGCCGCGCGATCGAGCGAACAGTGTTGCCCGGAATTGCGAAGCCGACGCCGTCCGAGCCGCCCGAGTCGCTCTCGATCTGGGCGTTGACGCCGATCACTCGTCCTCGGCGATCGAGCAGCGGGCCGCCCGAGTTGCCGTGGTTGATGGCAGCGTCGGTCTGAATCGTGTCGGTGATCGTGAAGTTATTGGGCGCGGTCATCTGTCGGTGCAACGCGCTGACGATCCCGCTCGTCACGGTGCCCTCGAGGCCGAACGGGCTTCCCATCGCAAGCACCACGTCTCCCACCGCGACTGCGTTCGAGTCACCGATACCGAGCGGCTCGAGGAGAGATGCACGAGCGTCGACCTTGATCACGGCGAGATCCGTCGAGGGATCGGTGCCGACCAGCTCGCCAGCGAAGACGGTTCCGTTCCAAAAGCTGACCGAGATGGAGCCGGCGCCGGAAACGACATGTTGGTTCGTGACGATGTGCCCGTCGCGGTCGAGCACGAATCCGGAACCCTGCGCGCGCGTCGCCGGGTCCGAGAAGGAGGAGCCCCCAGCCGTGACGGCGATCTCCACGACGGCCTTGGACGCTCGCTCATAGATCTGCCCGATGGTCAGACCGTCCGCAGCGACCGCGGGCTCGGAGTCGCTGACGGTCACCTGGCGCACGATGGTCGCCGGCTCGTTCCCGAGCACCGCGATAGCGGTGGCGCCTAGACCGATGCCGAGACCGAGTGCCGCGATGAGCCCGGCGACGATGAGTGGTGTGCGAGGTTGGCGAGTCTTCATCGGGTCCTTTCGTCCCTGAGTGTGTCGGAAAGGAAGGGGCAACGGTTGAACAAGAGCTGAGATACGGCTAAGAAGTCGCTAAGACTCCCATCCGGCGCTCGTGGGAGCACGCACAATGCGCCGGTGAAGATCCTCGTCATCGACGACGAACGCGCGGTTCGTGAATCGCTTCGGCGCGCGCTCGAGCTCGAAGGTTACGAGATCGAGCTCGCCTGCGACGGTGAGGAGGCCCTTGCGCGGCTCGGGGTCGAGTCGCCAGCGGACGCGGCAATCCTCGACGTCCTCATGCCAGGGATCGACGGCCTCGAGGTCTGCCGGCGTCTCCGTGCAGACGGCAACCTCGTCCCTGTGCTCATGCTCACAGCACGGGCTGAGGTCGACAGCAGGGTCGCTGGACTCGATGCGGGTGCCGATGATTACCTTCCGAAG
>JAOUHF010000026.1 GCA_029865325.1 Thermoleophilia bacterium | reverse complement strand
CGCGGGCCTGCGGGGCCCCCCCCCCCCTCTCCCTCCGACTCGGCACGGATGGCATTGCCTCCCTCAACGAGATAGCTCGGCGGCGCGGGGTTACTCGCGCAGAGGCGGCACGCCAGGCGATCGTGGAGACCGCCGAGCGCGACCGCCGGCGTGCCGGCCTGGCAGCCGAGGCGTTGCGTCTGTCGAAGGACCCGGAGTACGTCCGCGAAGCATGCGAGGTCGCAGCACTCATGGAGCAACTTCGTGGTACGGGGTGATGTCCATGCGATCTCGCTCGCGCGGGGTCGCGGCCGAGTCCAGCACGGGGGGCGCTTCGCGGTGATCGTCCAAGCCGACGACCTCCTGTCTCTTTCGACCGTCCTCGTCTGCCCGACGTCTCAGTCCACTCCGGCGGCGAGCTTCCACCCGGAGATAACGGTCGACGGCGGGACGACGCGAGCCATGTGCGAGATGGTCGGTGCGGTCGACGCTCGGGTGCTCGGCGAGCATGTCGACCACCTCGCGCTCGATGAGCTTCGCGCAGTCGACGACGCGCTCGCGCTCGTCCTCGACCTGAGCTGAGCCGGCTGTCAGCGCGGCTTACGCCGCTGGCGGAGGGTGCCGGAAAACGACGAAGCCCGCCGGGAGGCGGGCTTCGTGCTGGTGAAGCGGGCTCTCGCCCGCGACCGCGTGAGAAGCAGACACAGTGTACGCGCTCACATAGTGGGCGGAGCGCGGCGGAATCGAACCGGAACCGGCTCTCGCCAGTCGACCGCTTCTCACGCGGCCATCCCGCCTTGGGATTTCACGCTCCGCCGCGCCCTGACGGTAGACAGCCGACAGCCCGTTCATTGCGGCCGTAAGAAATTGGCACGCAACTGGCACCCTTTCGCGACGAAGCCCGCCGGGAGGCGGGCTTCGTGCTGGTGAAGCGGGCTCTCGCCCGCGGCCTGAGCAGCCGACGATCATGCCGACGAGTTACACCACGTCCTGGGACTTGACTTGCCGGATTCGAACCGGGACCGGCTCTCGCCAGTCGACTCGGTGTCAATCAGCCATCCCGCCACGGGATCTCACCCTCCGGCGCGCTCTCACGGTAGATCCGCCATGACACCCATCTGACGCTGTCACTGACTTAGCGCGAAGTCGGCACACATCGGCCCGAAAAGGACGCGGCCGCTAGTCTCGCCCGAGTGAATGCGCTGATCCTCCAGCACATTGCCTGCGAGCCCCCGGGCGTGTTCGAGGACGTCCTGCATGAGCGCGGAGCAGAGTTGCACCGGGTCGAACTCGACGAGGGTGATGCGCTTCCCGACTGGCGCGAGTTCGACGCAATCGTGGCAATGGGTGGGCCGATGTCAGCGAACGACGACGTCGAGCTCCCCTGGCTCACGGACGAGAAGCAGCTCATCGCCGAAGCTGTTCGTGCCGGGACGCCGTATTGGGGGGTGTGCCTCGGCATCCAGCTGCTCGCCGCGTCACTCGGCGCGCGCGTCTTCCGTGGCCCGACGCCGGAGGTAGGTCTGCTTCCCGTGACCCTTACTCCTCACGGCCAGGACGATCCGGTGTTCGGTGGAGTCTCGGGCGAGCTCGTCACGCTGCAGTGGCACGGCGATACGTTCGACCTCCCGGACGGCGCCGTTCGCCTTGCAAGCTCGCCGGCGTACGAGAACCAGGCATTCCGGTTCGAGCAGGCGTACGGCGTGCAGTTCCATCTCGAGGTGTCCGCTGAGATGGCGAGAGAGTGGGCCGAGGTGCCCGAGTACGTGACATCTCTGGAGCGCACACTCGGCACTGAGGAAGCGCCTGCGTTCATCGCCGCGATCGAGCAGCGAGCACCGGAGATGCGAGCGGCAGGTCGCGCCCTGTTCGAGCGCTGGCTCGAGCGCGTCGTGCTCGTTTAGACGCCGCGCGGCGAGCGATCGTCGAGCGCGACTCGCATGAGGTCACGGATCGACACGATCCCGACGACCTTGCCGTCCTCGACCACGGGCAGATGCCGAAAGCCTCCGTGGATCATCAAGGACGCAGCGTGATCCGTCGAATCCGTCGGCTCGATGGTGTCCGGGTGTTTCGTCATCCAGTCGGAGACGAGGGCGCTTCCGTCCCGTCCGGCGGCGACTGCTCTCATCACGTCACGCTCGGTGAGGATGGCGGTAATTGCATCACCCTCGAGGACGACCACGGCGCCGACACCTCGTTCCGCCATCTGCGCGGCCGCGTCACCAATCGTCTCCTCCGCTGAGATGGTCACCAGACTCCGCGTCATGTTGTCGGCGACGAGCGGCACGTGCCGATTCTAGACGGTTCCTATCAGGACTCCTGCCGGGTGGCCTTACATCCGCTCGAGGCTCGCGCCGTGCCGCTCGCAGAACGCCACAGCTGCGGCCAGCTCTTCGTCGCTCCCAGCCGATCCCTCGATCCTGTAAGCGCGCGCGGCGACTTTCGGTGTCTCGCCGCGATGCTTTCGTGCCCAGCGGAGCGTCCAGCTGAAGGATGCTTGCGGCGGAAAGATCAGCTCGGACGGCTGGAGTGAGCAGGTCGCCTTCATGTCGATCTCCTTTCGTTTCGCGGCGGCAGATGTCTACTCGGCCTAGGAGCGGAAACCACGATCGAGAAGCCGATTCTGCTGCCCGTGAGGCAGCGCAGCGAACTGAGCGTCTGACGGACTCGAGAAGGCGCGATCGAAGTCGTCGCCCTTCGCGCTCTCGACGAGAACACGGCCGAGCACTCGGAATGCCGACTTCGTTGCATCCCACAGCCTCACGTTGGAGACCGGAGCTTCGACGACCTGCACGGGGATGTACGTGGCTTCCATGGTTCCTCCGTTTCGCGTTGTCTTCATGACACTCAGGAGGGTCGTCGAAAGCGTGCGCCGCGACATCGGCAGAACTGCCGAACTGCACTGCCTAACTTGTGCCGACGCGTGTCCTAGGCAGGGGTGCCTGCGAGCCCGTGCTCGAGCACATACCGGGTCGCAGCACTGCGGGAACGCACATCGAGCTTGCGGTAGATCGAGCGCAGGTGCGCGTGAACGGTGCGAATGCTGACCACCAGGCGTTCTGCCACTTCCGCGTCGGTGAGGCCCTCGGCTACGAGCGCGAGCACCTCGACCTCGCGGGTGGTCAGGCCCTCAGTCGCATCGGTGCTCGCATCCGTGTGCGCCGGGGCGACGAGTTCTACCGAGGCATCGAGGGGAATGCGCGTACCTTCCTCCCAGGCCGCAGTGAAGCGGGCTTCTCCCAACGCGCTTCGCACCTCGGCGAGCACGCGGTCGTGACGTCCGCGGAATCCAACCCAGAGCGGCACCTCGAGTGCCGTCCGGATCGTGTCGGCCGCGGACAGGAGGCGGACGGCGCGCTCGGCGTCTCCAGTCGTAGCCGCGAGGAAGGCCGCTGACACGAGCACGATCCCGCCGAACCAGCGGTCGCCGAACTCGACGAAGAGCGTTAGCGACTCTTCGAACTGCGCGGCAGCGGTCTCGGCGTCACCGAGGTCGGCATTGATGTCTGCGGCGCTCCAGAGCGCCTTGCCGTAGGTGCGACGGTCCCCGACCGCGCGCAGGATGTCGAGGCTCTCGTCGGCGTTTGACCTTGCCGCGGCGAGGGCGCCCTCTGGTCTCGTTGCGGCCAGACCGTAGAGCCCGAGCGCGACTCCATGGGAGTCGCCGAGCCGACGGAAGCTCCCGAGGCTCCGCTCGAAGAGCGCCCGGGCACCGTCCATGTCACCGGCAACGACGAGGCACATCGCGAGCCGGTCGAGCGCCCGCGCGACCCCTCCCTCGTCGGCCAGGTCCTCGTACACCGCCAGCGCCTCGCGAAAGAGCTTCTCGG
The DNA here is from genome assembly GCA_029865325.1 of Thermoleophilia bacterium. Lineage (GTDB taxonomy): Bacteria > Actinomycetota > Thermoleophilia > Gaiellales > Gaiellaceae > GMQP-bins7. Next base: position 22,875 of record JAOUHF010000026.1, on the reverse strand, counting down.
CAGCCGGGTAGTCGCCGCGCGTCCGCAGCACCAGCGCGATGCCGGTATACCCCTCCGCCACGCCCTTTGCATCCTCCAGCGAGCGAGAGAGGTCGAGCGCATCCCGGCTGAGCTGCTCGGCACGGCCGTAGTCGCCCTGGTAGTGCGCGAGGACACCGTTCCCGCTCAGCGCGCGGGCGCGGGCCTGCGACGCTTCGGAAGAGCTCGCGAGGGACTCTTCCAGCCAGCGCCGCCCCTCACTGAGGTAACCGCGCTCGAACCAGAAGCGCCACAGCGAGGCGCAGAGCTGCAGCGCCGTCCCCGAGTCACCGCTGTCGAGTGAGAAGCGCAGGGCGGCACGGATGTTGTCGTGGTCGATCTCGAGTGTCGCCCGCCACGCTGCCTGGTCGGACGCGGCCAGACCTGTCGTGGCACCCTGAGCGAAACGGAGGTAGTGCTCCGCATGCGCACGTCGGATGCCTTCCGCCTCGGCGCTTCCGTCGAGCAGCTCACCCGCGTACTCGCGGATCGTCTCGAGCATCCCGAAGCGCTCGCCCTCGACACGGACGAGGCTCTTGTCGACGAGCGAGCCGAGGCAGTCGAGGTCGCCGCCGCACACCTCCTCGACCGCCCCGAGCGTGCAGCCCCCGGCGAAGACGGAGAAACGACTGAAGAGCGTCCTCTCGTCGCTGTCCAGGAGCTCGACGCTCCAGCCGATCGTGTCGCGCAACGCTCGGTGTCGGGAGGGCGCATCCCGCGACCCCGACGTGAGGAGCTCGAGCCGATGATCCAGCCGGGCGAGCATCGCGGACGGCGAGAGCACCTTGACACGGGTCGCGGCGAGCTCGACCGCGAGCGGCAGGTCGTCGAGGCGACCGCAGATCTCGGCGATCGTCTGGAGGGCGGCCGTGTCCGCCTCGAAGTCCGGGCGAACGGCGCGCGCGCGCTCCAGGAAGAGGCTGACGGCGTCACCACGCGCAAGCGGCGCGAGAGAGAACTCCTGCTCGCCATGCACCCGTAGCCGTGTGCGACTCGTGACCGCGACCTTCAGGCTCGGGCTCGCAGCAACGACCGCCGCAACCGAAGGGGCAGCGTCGACGACCTGCTCGAAGTTGTCGAGAACGAGAAGCAGGCGGCGGTCCTCGATGTGCGCGACAAGACGTTGCTCGAGGTCGCCCTCGCCGTCGAAGAGGCCGAGCGACCGCGCGATCGTGCCGATAACGTGGCCGGAATCCTTGACCGACTGGAGTGGCACGAGGACGACGCCGTCCGCGAACTGGTCCGCCACCGTAGAGGCGATCGCGTTTGCGAGGCGTGTCTTCCCGACTCCCCCCGGGCCGGTGATCGTGAGCAGACGGACGTCGTCCCGGCGCAGCAGGGCCGCGGCTTCGGCCACGCTCTGGTCACGCCCGATGAGCGTGGTCATCGGCGCGGACACCGGGTTACCCGGTCACGAGCTCGTGCAATCGCCCGACCATCGCGAGTGCGAATTCCGGGTCGTTGATATCGAGATCGACCTCGTGCATTTCCACCTTCGCGGGATCGACATGCTCACGCAGGGTCGAGAAGAGCGCCTCGTCCGCTTCGAGGTCGTAGAGCGCCCGTCCTTCCGTTGTGAGCAACGAGAGGCCGTGGAGCGGCACGAACAGCACGGTCGGCCCCCTGGCGGCATTCAGCTTGCGGCCGATGACGGCCGCGAGCTCCCGGCACTCATCCTGTGTTGCCCGCGTGGCGACCATGAGCTCGTCATGGACGTAGATCGGCCGGTCGCGGAACTTCTCGGGCAGCGGATCCGGAAGCCCGGTGGAGGAGATAGCGATCACGTCGAGGGCCCCGAGCGAGACGACCTGTGGGATGCCGAGGCGTCCGGCAGTCTCGAGTCGCTCTGGCCCCGACGGCCAGATACCACCGGTGAGCTCGTCGGCAAGCTCCGTCGTCGTCACGTCGAGCACGCCGTCGACGAGGCCGGCTGCGATCAGCTCCTCCATCGACCTGCCTCCGGTGCCGGTTTGATGGAAGACGAGAACGTCGTAGCCAAGCTCCTCGAGCCGCTCGCGGGCCGTCGTGACGCATGGCGTCGTGACTCCCCACATCGACGCAACGACCAGGGGCTTCTCGGCGACGGGAGGGGATTCCGTTCCCACGGCCATCCCCGTGAGGGCACGGGCCGCGTTCGTGAAGATCCGAGCCGAGATGCGATTGATGCCTGCGACGTCGACGACCGAGTGCATCATCGTCACGTCGGTGGTGCCGACGTAGGGGCTCATATCGCCCGCAGCGACGGTGGAGACCATCAGCTTCGGCACGCCAACTGGAAGCGCCCGCATCGCGCGCGTGGCGATCGCCGTGCCGCCGGTGCCACCGAGCGCGCCGAGCGCGTCGAGTCGCCCCTCCTCATGGAGCCGCTGAACGACAACCGCGGCGCCGCGGCCCATCGTCTCGATGGCGTTGGCGCGGTCGCGCACGTCCGCGAGCGCCTGCACGTCTGCACCGGCCGCCACCGCCACCTCCTGCCGTGTCACGTCCGGCTCGACCAGCGGCTCGCCGAGGATGCCTGCATCGACGACAACGACATCGACGTCCGCGCCCGCGTCGTTGATGCGGTCACGGAGGTAGGCGTACTCAGCGCCCTTGGTGTCCAGCGTTCCCAGCAACACGATGGTCGCGCGACTCAGATTCGTGGCCTCCTCGCCATGATCGAACGTAACACGTCCACAGAGGATTGACGGCAGGATGCGCCTGTGGATGTGCCGTCTTCAGCATCCGTCGTCGTGGTCGGGGCCGGCGTGCACGGGCTCTCGACCGCCCTCCACCTTGCCGAGCTCCAGGGATCGGGAGACGGCATCTTCGTCCTCGACAAGCAGCGCGTCGGCGCCGGCGCGAGCGGAGTCTCCGGCGGGATCGTCCGCAATTTCTACCTCTCGGCGGCGATGAACGAGATCGTCCGGCGCTCGGTCGAGATCTTCGAGCTCGACCCGAGCCTCTTCGGCTTCCGCCAGGTTGGCTACGTCGCGGTCGTGCCGGAGGCGCAGGCAGAGGAACTCGAGCAGATCGCCGCCCAGCACGCAGACGTCGGCTACGTGTCGAAGCTCGTGCAGGGCGCCGAGCCCGTCCGTGCGCACATGGAGTCCCTCTTCCCCGACTGGCAGGCGCGCGGATCGACGGCGCTCCTGCACGAGGAGCGAAGCGGATGGGCCGACCCGACGGCGACGCTCGCCGCGCTCGAGGGCATGACGAGGGCAGCCGGCGTCGGGATCGTCGAGGGGGTCGCGGTGGTCGGCTTCCAAATGAGCGGAAGCGCGGTGAGCGCGGTCGAGGCGAGCGCGGGTCGCATTGAGTGCGACGTCGTCGTGCTCGCGCCCGGGCCGTGGGCGCGAGACATCGTGCGACTGCTCGGGCTCACCGACGAGCTTCCGTTCCACTACTGGCAGGTGCGCGAGGGCGAATACGTTTACTCGAGCGCAGCCCTCGACGCTCGTTCGCCGGTCGTCCACCTCGATGCCGACGAACCGGTCACTGGGCTTCCCGACTCGTGGGGGATCTACTTCAGGCCGGGCCTCGCACGAGGCGTAGCGATCGGCGCGCTCCCGCTCCCACTCGATGCCGACTGCGAGCTCGACCCGTACGGCGCATCGCATCCCGAGCTGGGGTTGACGACACGCGAGTTCGATGAGTCCGTGACCGCGGCGATGTCATGGGCGCTCGGCCGATTCGGCCATGACTTCGAGCGCTGGACGTGCTCGTCCCACGGTGCGCAAACATGCTTCACGCCCGACTCCTACCCCGTCGTCGACTTCCTGCGGGAGAACGTCTACGCCGTCCTCGACTCGAATCACGGGTTTAAGATGCTCGCGCTGGGCAAGCTCGCCGCCGCCGAGATCCTCGGGAAGCCGCAGCCGGAGCTAGATACCTTCCGTCTCGCGAGATTCGCGTCGGGCGCACTCCACCCCAGCTCGTCCAGCCCGTACCCCTGGACTTGACCTCTCGGCACGCCATACGATGACGACGACGAGGAGGAGCTGGAGGTGAGCATGTCCGAGAAGATGTGGGGAGAAGAGCCATTCTGGGGCCTCGGCTACGAGTGGGATCCCGACTGGGTCTTGACCGAGCGCCAGAAGGAGCTTCGCGCGCTCCTGATCGAGCTCTGCGAACAGGAGATGCGCGCGAACGCCAAGCGTTCCGACGACGAACTCCTCTTCCCGCGGCGAAATCTCGAGCTGCTCGGCGAGCACGGCTTCCTCGGACTCACCGTCCCCGAGGAGTACGGCGGCCTCGGCCAGAACCACGTCGGGTTCTCGATGGTGTGCGAGACAATCGCGCGCTACGGCTGCGCCTCGACAGCCATGTGTTACGTGATGCACATCGGCGCGGTAATGGCGATCATGTACCGGCCCACCGACGAGCTGATCGACAAGTACATCCGCCCGCTGCGCTCGGGCAAGATCGGCACCCTCTCCTATTCCGACCCCGAGACCGGCTCGCACTTCTGGTATCCGATCTCCTCGGGTGCGGAGCGGTCGAACGGCGGTTACAAGGTGCGCAAAAAGGCATCGTGGACCACGTCCGCCGGCTTTGCCGACTTCTACGTCGTTCAGACGACAAGCCCGGACTTCTCCGGCTACGACGATCTCTCGGTGTGGATCGTCGACGGCGAGGACGCGCAGGCTCAGCCTTCGCTGTGGGACGCGCTCGGACTGCGCGGAAACCAGTCGGGTCCGCTCGAGGTGCCGGACGTGGAGATCCCGAGCGAGCAGCTCATCGGACCGATCGGCGACGGAGCGGCCTCGAACGACGAGATCGTCGATCCGTTCTTCCTCATCGGCTCCTCGTCGGTGTGGAACGGCATCGCTCTCGGCACGATCGACATCGCCAAGCGGCACACGACCCGCAAGCGCCACGTCGACGTCGGTATGCGAGTGGCCGACTACCCCACAATCCAGGATTACGTCGGCGAGTGCCTCATGGACACGAACGCATCACGGCTCTTCGTCATGTCCATCGCTCAAGCAATGGACAAGGAGACCGACGACAACACCAAGGCCCTCGCCGTGGGTGACGTGGCACGCGCGAACTTCCTGCATTGGGCATGGCAGATCAAGTTCGAGGCTGCGAAAAACGTCGCGAACGTCGTCGACAAGATGCTTCACGCGTGCGGCGGCTCCGGTTACAAGCGCGACATGGAGCTCGAGCGCTACCTGCGTGACGGCAAGGCCGGCTGGGTGATGGGCCCGACGAACGAGGTGCTGCGCCAGTTCGTCGGCAAGGCTGTCCTCCTCGGGTTCGAGGCGCTCGACTACTGGAACCAGTCGTACAACCGTCGCGCGGTCGAGAACGAGATCAAGAAACTCGATGCAGACGGCAAACGCGAGCTTGCAGAGCAGCTCGTGGCGCAAGCGGCAGAGGAGGAAGCGAAGGCGCTAGCCGCTAGCGGCTAGCGTGACCGTGTTCGACACATCGTCCCTGGTCAGGGGACTGCTTCCCGAGAATCCGTTCCTCGAGACGTACGTCGTCCAGCCGGGTGGTGCGACCGTACTCGCGCTCCAACCGGACGAGCGGATGACCGTCGTCGACAAGGATGGCGGTCAGATCGCCGAGGTCACGGTGCTCGATGCGGCCGGACGTGACGACGCGGCCGCGCTCGGCGGGAGAGCCGACATGCCCGCGACTGTCATCCGCGAGGCACTGCGAGATCGCGGTCGCAGCCTGCTCGTCCGCGAGCTTGCCTCTCGCGGACTCGATCCAGCAGAGGCGGTCGCGATCCGGCTCTTTGGCGAGTGGTCCCGACCAGGCTCGTCGCAGACGTTCAGCACCGAACGCGCGGTGACGGTGGTCGTCGCTGCACCAGCCGGCCGAATCGTCGACGGTGCATCGCCCCCATCCCAGCTCCTCGTGGACGTGCGACGAGTCGCGGCGCGCACGTACGAAAGACAGGAGCTGCCGCCACCACTCGCGGAGCCGCGCCTCGACGTCCGCGTCGACGCCGCCACCGCGATTGCGTATGAGGTGCGCGCCGGCGAGTTCATCCAGGTGATCGACGTCGAAGGCAAACAGTGCTCCGACTTCCTTGCCTTCCATCGACGCAAGCTCGAGTCGGGGCTCGAGCGCGGCCTCGACGAGACAACGACCCGCTCACTGATGGGGCGGGCCTACCCGCAACCGGGCCTCCACGGCAAGTTCTACGACACGGATCAGGAGCCGCTCATCGAGGTCGTTCGCGACACCGTCGGCCGCCACGACACCTTCGGCCTGGCCTGCACAGCCAAGTACTACGAGGACAACGGTTACCCGGGCCACGTCAACTGCTCCGAGAACTTCAACGGACAGGTGACGCCCTACGGGATCACGCCGCGGATGGGCTGGGAGGCGATCAACTTCTTCTACAACACCGACTTCGACGCGAACATGGTCATCACGATGGACGAGCCGTGGTCGCGGCCCGGCGACTACGTGCTCCTGCGGGCGATGACCGACCTCGTATGCGCGTCCTCGGCCTGCCCCGACGACATCGACCCGGCCAACGGCTGGCAGATCACTCCGATCCACGTCCGGGTGTACGCCCCCGACAACACGTTCTCGGTCGCGATCGCGCGCCGGGTGACGGCGGACGCAGACCCCGTGCTCACGCGAGAGACGACTTTCCACCCGCGCACCAGCGAGCTGACGCAGAGCTTCGTCGAGTACCGCGGCTACTGGCTCCCGCACTGCTTTGACAACGCGGGTGCGATCGCGGAGTACTGGGCCTGTCGCGAGAAGGCCGCGATCATGGATCTCACTCCGCTGCGCAAGTGGGAGATCCTCGGGCCCGACGCCGAGGCGCTCGTCCAGCGCGCAATCACACGCGACGCGCGGCGGCTCTCGGTCGGCCAGGTCACGTACACCGCCGCCTGCAACGAGACGGGCGGAATGATCGACGACGCGACCGTCTACCGGCTCGGCCAGGACAACTTCCGCTTCGTCGGCGGGGACGAGTACGACGGCATCTGGCTCAAGGAGCTCGCCGAGCGCCACGACCTCAAGGCCTGGGTCAAGCCCTCGACCGACCAGCTGCACAACGTGGCCGTGCAGGGGCCGGAGAGCCGCGAGATCCTGAAGAAGATCGTCTGGACGCCGCTCACGCAGACATCACTCGAGAACCTCAACTGGTTCCGGTTCACGGTCGGGAGGATCTCCACGTACGACGGCATCCCGATCGTCGTCTCGCGGACGGGATACACAGGTGAGCTCGGCTACGAGGTGTGGTGTCACCCGTCGGACGGGCCGGCTGTGTGGGACGCAATCTGGGAGGCGGGCTCCGAGCACGGGCTCGCGCCGCTCGGGCTCGAGGCGCTCGACATCCTCCGCATCGAGTCCGGCCTGATCTTCGCCGGCTACGAGTTCGACGACCAGGTCGACCCGTTCGAGGCGGGCATCAGCTTTGCGGTCGATCTTGGGACGGACGACGACTTCGTGGGCCGCGAAGCTCTCGAGGAGCGCAAAGCTCACCCGCAGCGCACGCTCGTCGGCCTCGAGCTCTCGGGTAACGAAACCGCCGGCCACAGCGACCCCGTCTACGTAGGCCGCCGGAAAGTGGGTGTGGTCACGAGCGGGACGCGCAGCCCGATCCTGAAGAAGAACATCGCGCTCGCGCGGGTCGCGGTTCAGTACGCCGGCTTGGAGACCGCTCTCGAGGTCGGAAAGCTCGACGGTCTGCAGAAGCGGATCCCAGCGACGGTCGTGCGCTTCCCCTTCTACGACCCCGAGAAGACACGGCCGCGCTCCTAGCCGCTAACCCTCCCCGCAGTTCGCACAGGCTAGGGAAGGAAGCCGCTTGCGCTTTCGAGCGCGTCGAGCAAGAGCCACGGGGGTACGGACTCGAGCGCCCTGCGCGCCAGCGAGGCGACAAAGCCGGGCAGTGCTCCGGCCTCTTCGGCATCGTCGACGGCGCGTCTCAGCGCGTCCTGCACGGCACGTTCGGCATCGCCACGGGAGACTCCATGCTCCTCCGCGAATGCGTCGAGCGATACCTCGTCCCGAACGGCCAGGACGAGCTCTTCTCGCGACACCCCGAGCTCGCACGACGCGCCGTCTAGCGCTGACAGGAGGACTTGCTCGAGCGCGGTGTCGAGGCCGGCCGGATCACGCCACTCCCGCGCAACGCATGGATCGGCGACCGGCGACGGCTCGTACGAGCCACCGCCGAGCGCAAGGTAGGGGACGAGAACGACCGCCACGAGGCCGATCGCAACGAGCAGCGGCAGCGCACGCTTCACAGCTGCTCACCCCTCCCGAGCGACACCGGGACGAGCGCGGCCAAGGCGATGACGGCAGCGAGCAGGAACGGCCCCGAGAACGCATCGGTCACGGCACGATGGAGCTGGTCCTGAAGCGCTGAGAGCAGCGCGCCGTACTCGTCGCTCGAGGGGCGCTGTTCGAAGGCCGCCGCCACGTCCGGCAATTCGCCGGCATCCTCGGCTCGATCCACCTCGTCGAGGACGTCCTGGGCGACACGCAGCTTGTCGAGCGGTGGGATGCCGCTGTCGAGCACCACGGCCGCGCCCGCTCGCACGGCAACGTCGACGTTGCGATCGAGGGCTGTCGTCAACACGGGTGCGAGCAGGAGCAGACCGACTACGACGCCAGCGTGGCGCGCCGCGAGGGTCCAGCCGCCGTGCACGACCTGCTGGGCACGACCGGCGACGGCCCGCTCCGTGAGCGCGACGAGCGCCAGGCCGATTCCCGCGCCGACGAGCAGTTGCGGCAGGATGGTCCACGCCCATCCGGCCCGTGGCAGGAGCGCGAACCCCACGAGCCCACCTGCGAGGAGAACGACACCCGCCGCGATTCGCATCGCCCTACTGCCGACGCGCGGCGCAAGACGGCCTGCCCCCAAAGCAGCGAGCGGCATGACCGTGACGACGACTCCGGCCGCTGCCGGCCGCATGCCCCAGCCGGAGACGAGCAGGAGCACGAGCAGAAAGAGCGCCGCGACCAGGCCGCCGGAGAGCAACAGCAGGGCGAGGTTGGCCGTGAGATGCGGTCGCCCAGCCGGTGCGGGTAGCGGTCGCGAGACGACATCGCGGAGCGCCACGAGCGGCACTAGCACGAGAGGAACCTGCACGAGGAAGATCGACTCCCAGCCGAGCGCCTGAGTGAGGATTCCACCGAAGGCAGGTCCGAGCGACGCGCCGAGGACGCCCGCCGCCACCCAGATACGCGCGGCGCGAGCGTCGCTCCCCGTCGTCGCCGAGAGCAGATCCAGCGCGGCCGTGACGACGAGGGCCGCCCCGACACCCTGGACGCTGCGGGCAGCAACGAGAACCTCGAAGGATGGCGCGAGCCCGCACGCAAGCGACGACACGGCGAACACGATCGCCCCGGACGTGAATGCGACACGCGGTCTGCGCCGCGCGACGTACGCAGCCGGCACGGCGAAGAGTGCGAGCGCAAGGTTGAACGAGGTGAGGACCCACGACACTGTGGTGACGCTCACGCCGAACTGCCCCAGGATCTCGGGAAGCGCGAGCGTGACGACCGACGAGTCCGCGAGCGCCAGCCCGACAGCGAGCCCGAACAGCACCGAGCGCGAACGGGGGCTCAAACCGTCTCGCGGAAGCGCGCGGCAAGCACTTCGACGAGCGCGATCGCCGCACGCGGATCGGCCTCGAGCGCTACGACGAGCGACTCGCGGGACACGACAAGGCACCGAACCGGCCCTTCGGCGGTGACGTCTGCGACTCGTCCACCATCCGGGTAAAGCACCTCGATCTCCCCGATGAGCTCCCCAACGCCCAACGTGACTTCGCGTCCCGGCCGCCGGACGCGCACCGCGCCCTCGAGAACCAGCATCAGCTCATCACCCGGCTCCCCGGTTCGCATGATCGACTCGCCCTCGTGATACGAGCGCTCGCTGCCGAGGGCAAGGATCGGATCGAGGAGCTCGGAAGGAAGCAGCGAGAAGACGCGTGTGTCCTCGATCAGCCGCTCGTAGCGGCCTCCGTGGAAGAGGAGCGGGCGGCCCTCGCCGTAGCGAGCGAACTCCACCTGCCCCAGAAACAACGAGTGATCCCCTCCCCAATACGAGCGCATGACGCGTGCCACGAGATGTGCGAGAGCCCCTTCGACAAGCGGCGTCTCGTGCACGACCGCGAACGTCGGCTCGGGAACGCCGAGGGAGATGCGGCCGGCGAACCGGTCGGAGAGGCCCTTCTGCTTCGCCTCGAGGACGCTTACTCCGAACCGCGTTCCCTCGTGCATCATCGCCCCCATCCTTGCCCGGCGGTCGATCGAGACGAGCACGAGAGGCGGGCTCATCGATACGGACATGAACGCATTTGCGGTCATGCCGTGGACCTGCTCGGCAGCGCGTGTCGTCAAAACGGTCACTCCCGTGGCGAACATCCCGAGAGTGCGTCGGAACGCAATCGCGGGATCGCCCTCGAGCCCTTCGCCGAGCTCGAACTCGTGCACAGGCGGTGTCGCCTCGAAGGAAGCACCGAACGCCTCGGGCGCAGCCATGGCGCTTCCGATCGCGACCTCGAACTCCTGCGGTGCGGCAGGATCTTGCATCACGAGGGATTCTGACGCGAGAGGAACGGCAGGGCTAGCAGAGCTGAAGCGACGGATCGCTCAGCTGGTGTCGGGCTTTGGGTCGCAAGCGGTACGAGCGCGAGATCGCGGGGAACGCGTTGCGGGGATGCGAGCGCCGAGGACGGCGCCCGAGGTGTCAAGCGCCATGGAGTCCAGCTCATAGGCGTGCATAATCGCTGTGTTCATGGCAGACGCGGCGATTCTCGGCGCATCAGGCTACTCCGGTCAGGAGACGCTCGATCGCGTCCTCTCTCATCCGGAGCTCGACCTCCTCTACCTCGGCTCCGACTCACTCGCGGGCCGGCCGGCGACCGCTCTCGACCAGCGGCTCTCCCGTAACGGCGGGAAGCCGGTGCCGAGCTTTGTCACTAACGCCGAGGCCCTGGCGGGCGGCGCCGATCTCGTGTTCCTCTGCCTCGGGCACGAGGAGGCGGCGACCCTCGTCCCGCCCGAGGACGGCATCGTCGTCGACCTCTCCGGCGCTCACCGGCTCAAGGACGCGGCCGGATACGAGGAGTGGTACGGCTTCGCTCACCCGCGCAGCGCGGAACTCGACGAGTGGTGCTATGCGATCCCCGAGCTCACGCCGCCCTCCAGCCGACTCATCGCCAACCCCGGCTGCTACGCAACGGCAGCCCTGCTCGCCCTCGCCCCGATCGCCCCCGCCATCGATCACGGGAGTGTCGTCGTCGACGCAAAGTCCGGAGTCTCCGGGGCGGGGCGTGGGCTGAAGGCGAGCTCTCACGCCGGAGCCGTCCTCGACAACGTCGCTCCCTACCGGGTCGGAAGCCATCAGCACGCTCCCGAGATCGCGCAGGCCCTCGGCTTCCCCGTCTGCTTCGTTCCGCACCTGCTTCCGATCCGGCGTGGGCTCCTGGCCACCTGCTACGTAAGCCCGACCGAGAGCGGGTTGCGCGAGCGTCTCGAGGCTGCCTACGCAGGATCGGCGACCGTGACGCTCCTGCCGGAGGGCGCCGTTCCGGACATCCTGCGGGTGCAAGCGACGGACGCGGCCGAGATCGGCCTGTTCGAGGACCGGTCGACCGGCCGCGCGATCGTCATCTGCGCCATCGACAACCTGGGCAAGGGCGCAGCCGGGCAAGCCGTCCAGAACGCGAACATTGCGCTTGGCTACCAGCAGACGGCCGGGCTGCGCCTCGCCGGGGTCCTCGTATGAGCGGAGAACGCACGTGAGCAGGATCGTCCTCAAGTCCGGAGGCGCCGTCGTCGGGTCCGCGGCCGCACAGGCACTCGCCCTCCACGCGGAGGGACACGAGGTTTGTGTGGTACACGGCGCCGGCCCGCAGATCTCAGCCGAGATGGCCCGGCGGGGTCTCGAGGTGACCTTCGTCGACGGCCGTCGGGTAACGAGCGCCGCGGCACTCGAGGTCGTGCGAGAGTCGCTCGCACAGGTGAACGCCTCGCTCTGCGCCGCCATCGGTCCGCTGGCGGTAGGTCTCATGGGTGACGAGATTGGGCTCGAGGCTGTCGGCGTCCCTAACCTCGGTCTGGTCGGAGACCCGCTGCCGAGTCGCCCCCCGCTCGTCGTCAGCGCCCTTGACGAAGGTCGCATTCCAGTCGTCGCTCCCCTGGCGACCGGGCCGCTCAATGTGAATGCCGATGAAGCGGCAGTCGCCCTCGCCGCCGGCCTGGAGATGGAGCGAATCCTCTTCGCGACAGATGTTCCGGGGCTGCTGCTCGGGGGAGAGACTCTTTCCTCGATCCGCGCCGACGAAGCTGAGCGCCTACTCCGCGACGGCACACTCAGCGGAGGAATCGTTCCCAAGCTCAAAGCGGCCGTGTTGGCCGCCCGCCTCGGAATCAGAGCCGAGATCGGGGAGACCTCGGTAGTCGCCGACCTCGCGCACGCGGCCCCTGCTCGATCTCACAGGAGGTAAGGCATGAGCTCCGTCTTCGAGGCACCGCTCCTCCCGACGTACGCGCGCGCCCCTGTCACCTTCGAAAGCGGGGAGGGCTCCTGGCTCGTCGCCGACGACGGGCGACGCTACCTCGACTTCGCTGGCGGCATCGCGGTCGTCGGGCTCGGGCACTGCCATCCTGCCGCGACCGCGGCAGCGCACGCACAGCTCGATCGCCTCTGGCACGCCTCCAACCTCTACTGGACGAGACCGATGGCGGAGCTAGCCGAACGCCTCTCGACTCGCTTCGGTGGCGCCAAGGTCTTCTTCTGCAACTCCGGTGCCGAGGCGATCGAGGCGGCGCTCAAGTACGCGCGTAAGGCCACCGGTCGGCCGGGAATCGTAGCTCTCGAGGGCTCCTTCCACGGGAGGACCTTCGGAGCTCTGTCGGTGACGGGTCAACCAGCCAAGCGCACCGCCTTCGAGCCGCTCCTCCCAGGCGTGTCCTTCGCGCAGCTGAACGACGTAGACTCGCTGCGCGCTGCCTGCGCCGGCGAGCCGCCAGCGTGCATTCTCATGGAGCCGGTGCAGGGAGAGGGCGGCGTCCACGCGGCGACGCCCGAGTTCCTCGCCGCCGCCGCCACGCTCGCCGAAGACACGGGTGCTCTCCTTGCCTTCGACGAGATTCAGACCGGTGTCGGGCGCACCGGCAGCTTCTTCGCCTTCGAGCAGCTCGGCGTCCGCCCCGCTCTCGCCACGCTCGCCAAGGGTCTCGCCAACGGACTACCGATCGGCTGCCTCCTCGTCGCGGACGCCGTCGCGGACGCCTTCGAGCCCGGTGACCATGCATCGACGTTCGGCGGCAACCCGGTCGCCTGCGCCGCTGCGTGCGCCGTCATGGATGCGCTCACAGACGAGCTGCTCACGAGCGTGCGCGTTCTTGGCGCGCAACTCGTCGAGGGGCTCGCGGGTCTGCCGGGCGTCGTCGAGACGCGCGGACTTGGCCTCCTCGTCGGCGCTGAACTCGACAGGCCGGCAGCCGACGTCGTCAGCGCCTGCCTCGAGCGCGGCCTTCTCGTGACCTCGGCGGGCGGCAACGTTGTCCGGCTCACGCCGCCGCTCATGGTCGCAGCCGGCGAGGTCGAGCAGGCCTTGGCGATTCTCGGCGAAGCGCTAGCGTGCAACGAAACGCCACCCGCCTGACCGGCGGCGAGGCTGAAGCACGCGTGGCCGGATAGCTGTTAGTTGTCTGCTGCGCGCGTCTCCTGCTCGGCCTTATCCTCGGGGTGAAGTTGGTCATATGCGATGCCCTTCGCCTCGAGGTCCATGTGCATATCGACGCCCCATCCCCGCCAGAGCGCGGCGACCGAGAGGAGGACAAAAAAGCTCATGGACACGATGATGACCGCCATTGAGGTCGCGGTACTCATGAGAACCGACAGCATGTGCTTAACCTCCGAAGGTCGGTGTGGGCAGCGATGTCGTAAGCACAATAACGTTCGACTCGTGGAACATACACGAGAAGAATCACGTCTTCACTATCAGTATTCATCCGCAACTTGCGGCGCCGCGATCTACGTGAGGTAGCCGCTGTTGAGCTTGACGTAGTTCACGCCGAGGTCGCTCGTCCAGCCAGTGAATGCGCCACGCCCAAGGCCCAGACCGATGGTCACGCGCACCTCGGGCTGCTCGAGGAGCGGACGGACCTCCGCGTAGGCGTCCGGCACTCCCACACCGCGGCGGACGACCTCGATGTCACCGATCGCGATCGCGAGTCGGTCGGGATCCACCTCGGCGCCGCTCCGACCGACGGCGGCGGCGATACGACCCCAATTGAGCTCGGCGCCGTGGAAAGCGGTCTTGACGAGGATGGAGGTCATCACGGTCCTGCCGGCGAGCCGCGCCTCCGCGTCCGAGCGTGCGCCTCGTACAACGACCTCGACCATCCGCTCAGCACCCTCACCGTCTTGCACGATCATGCGGGCCAGGCGCCGCGCGACGTCCGTGAGACCTTCCACGAAGGCGTCGTAGCGTTTTCCCGGACGGTCGATGGGCGCCAGTCCAGAGGCGCCGTTCGCCAAAAGGAACACGCTGTCGCTCGTGCTCGTGTCTCCGTCCACGCTGATGCAGTTGAACGTCTCGTCCACTGCTGCCTTGAGCGCCTGCTTCAGCATCTCGGGCTGGATCGCAGCATCGGTTGTCAGGACCGCGATCATGGTCGCCATGTCGGGATGGATCATCCCGGCCCCTTTTGCGATCCCGGCGATCATGGCCTGACCCTTGCCGAGGGGGACATCCAGCGTGGCGGCCTTTGGAAAAGCGTCCGTGGTCATCATGGCCCGAGCTGCGGGCATGCTTCCGGGGCCAAGCCTGGCGACGAGCGTGGGAGCCGCGGCGACGATACGGTCGATCGGTAGCGGCCAGCCGATGACCCCGGTGCTCGTCGCGAGCACGAGGTCTTCGCTGATGCCGAGCGCAGATGCCGCGGCGGCGGACATCGTGCGTGCGTCGACAAACCCGCGCTTACCCGTGCAGGCGTTTGCGTTGCCGCTGTTGATGATCACCGCCTGGGCTCGTCCGGATCTCAGCTTCTGCTCGTTGATGATCACCGGAGCGGCCCTGGTCTTGATCTGCGTGAACATGCCCGCCGCCGAGGCCGGCAGCCGGGAGAACACGAGCGCCAAATCGACTTTCTTGGCCTTGATCCCGCAGTGAACGCCCGCGGCTCGGAAACCCGGTGGCAGGGTCAACGATCGGTCGAGGGAACTCACTTGCGCCACCACGTGCTCATCGCGCCACCCCACGGAGAATCGGGAGCGAGGTCGGAGGGCCGACTCTAACCCGGCGAGACGAGTCTGGCCGGTGAGATGTCTCTCACCGGCCAGACTCCCCCGCTTTGGGTCTAGAGCGTCGTGATGTGACCGGCCCTAGAACCCCTTGACCTGCTTCGGGAAGTAGTCCTCGCACTCACTCTCGCGGTACACGTCGAGTGTCGTGCAGTGGAGCGCTCCACCGAACGGGATGACCTTCTCGTACGGGATCGGCACGACCTCGAACCCGAGCCCTTCCAGCTGCTCGGCGTACGCCGTCTCGCCGGCCTCGACGAAGACCGTCTTCTCGTCGAACGAGAAGGTGTTCATCGAGATCCAGCTCTTGCCCTCGTAGAGACCCGTCAGGTACACGTCGTTCTTGTGCACCCTGGTCGGGCGGGCTGCAGGGACGAGCTCCCAGTCATTGATCTTGAAGAGCTCGAAGACCCTCTTGTCAGTCGGCGCCCAGTCCGGGTTGTAGATGCAGAGGCCCGGGCGGAGCGGCACGAAGTTGACGTCGATGTGCCACGGATGGAAGTTGTCCGGCTTCCCGCTGTCCGACGGCGGGGAGTCGAAGTACATCGCGTGGTAGCGGATCCCCAGAGCTGCGAACATCCGCTGGAGCCACTCGAAGCCACGTGGGTTGGTGACGCAGGAGACCTGGTGGAACACGTCCTTGCCGAAGCGCATGGCGTCGGCCGCGTCCATCAGCATCTCCTTGTCGGTGAGCTGGAATTCACCCTTGTGCAGCTTCTCGAGCTTCTCGTCGTCCGTCCACGTGTTCTCCATGTCGTAGTAGTAGTTCCTGACGTACGACTCGTCAGTCAGCATCGGGAACGGTGCCGAGAAGTGGATCGCCTCCGGATCTTCGCGGACGTACTTGTCGAAGATCGGGCGGAGGTTGAAGCGCTCGTACACGCGCGACCGGCGCACGGTCGTGCAGTCGAGGATGTAGTTGCCGTGGATCATGCAGACGTCACGGACGTTGTTGACGCCGTGGGCGTTCATCTGGATCCAGCCGGGCCCCGACCCAAGCGGCACGTTGAGCATGAACGGCTGGATGTCGACGCGCTCAACGATCGCGCCGCGCTTCTCGATCTGGCCGTAGAAGTACTCCATCTGCTCGTTTGCCGCGTCCACCATGTCCTGCGGAAACGGTCCGTACTGGGGGAGTGGGAAACCGCCGCGAGGCAGGTCGTACCACCACGCCGGCTCCGGCGCCGGGACGTTTGTGCCCTCTGGGCGACCGCCGATCACACGCTTGAGCGGTGACCATTCGTCCCACGACTTGACAATCTGTGGCATTGCTCTAGCTCCTTTCACCTAGCTGTTGGTTTCGTTCAACGCTCGTGACACGTCCGCGGGTTGGCGGACGCCCCGAGCTATTTCCCGGCCAGCCCCTGCTTGCTCACGAACTCACCGATCACGTCGGTGAAGTTCGGCCGGCCGATCTCCTGGAGGTCGTAGTACACGCGGGTCGACGGCTTCTTGATGTTGATGATCCGCGCGAGGTCGATCGGCGTTCCGACGATCACCGCGTCACAGTCGACTGCGTTCACGGTGTCCTCCATGTCCTTCAGCATCGGGCCGCCGTAACCCTCGGCCGGAAGCATGTCCGTGACGTGCGGGTACAGCTCGAACATGCCAACGAGGCTGCCCTTGAGGAACGGACGCGGGTCGACGAGCTCGGACGCGCCGAACTTCGTCGCCGCGACCTTCGCAGCACCGGTCGTCATGTCGCCGTGCGTTACCGTCGGGCCGTCCTCGATCACGAGGACGCGCTTGCCCTTGATGATCGACGGATCGTCGACGCTGAGCGGCGACGCCGCGTCGATCACCATCGCGTTCGGGGCGACCGCCTCGATGTTCTTCCGGACCGTTGCGATCTCCTCCGGCGTCGCGCTGTCGATCTTGTTGATCACAACGACGTCGGCGAGCCTCAGTGTGACGGCTCCCGGCCAGTAGGTGAGCTCATGGCCCGGGCGGAGCGGGTCGACGACCGTGACCATCAGGTCCGGCTTGAAGAACGGGAAGTCGTTGTTTCCGCCGTCCCAGAGGACCACGTCGCAGCCGTCGGGGTCGTTCTCGGCTTCGCGCAGGATCGCCTCGTAGTCGACGCCGCAGTAGATGACGTTGCCGCGCGAGACGTGCGGCTCGAACTCCTCCATCTCCTCGACCGTGCAGTTGTGCTTCTCGAGGTCGGAGATCTCGGCGAAGCGCATGACCTTCTGCTTGAGCAGGTCACCGTACGGCATCGGATGGCGGACGGCGACGACCTTGAGGCCCTTCGCCATCAGCGCCTCGATGATCGTGCGCGAGGTCTGGCTCTTGCCGGCGCCCGTGCGGACCGCGCCGACCGCGATGACCGGTTTCGTGCTCTTCAGCTGGGTCGCGTCCGGGCCGAGCAGCACATAGTTGGCGCCCGCACCCTGCGCGACGGCGCCGAGTGTGAGCACGTGCTGGAAGGAGACGTCGCTGTACGAGAAGACGACGTCGTCGACCTTCAGCTCCTTGATGACCTTGGCGAGATCGCCCTCGAAGTAGTTGGGGATCCCGTTCGGATACAGCTTGCCGGCGAGCTCTGCCGGGTAGACCCGGTCGAGGATGCCGGGGATCTGCGTGCCGACCGTAAAGCCGACCACGTTGTAGTCCTCGTTGTCACGGTAGTAGGTGTTGAAGTTATGGAAGTCCCTACCACCGGACCCGATGATCAATACGTTCTTCTTCTTCTCGGCCATGTCAGGCTTGCCCTTTCCTCTCTTTGACGATGGGCTCTGGTGAGCCCTGATTACTTACCGATCTCCGTTCCTGCGTCGCCCGCAAGCGCCGCCTCGATCTCGTCGAGATTGCAGATGATCGCGCGCTTGCCCGTCGCCTCGACGAAGCTCATCAGGGCGCCGACCTTCGGCCCCATCGACCCCGCAGGGAACTGGCCCTCGTCGACGTGGCGCTGCATCTCCGCGAAGGACACTTTGCGGAGTTGCTCCTGGTCGGGCTTGCCCCAGTTGATACAGGCACCCGCCACGTCGGTCGCGACCACGAACAGGTCAGCGCCGATCTCGCGCGCGAGCAGTGAGCTCGCAAGGTCCTTGTCGATCACGGCGTCGGCGCCGAGGTGACCGCCCTTGCCGTCCGCAACGACCGGGATCCCACCGCCGCCCGAGCAGATCACGATCCAGTCCATGTCCACGAGTTGCTTGATCTCGCGGTGGGGGACGATGCCGATCGGCATCGGGGAGGCGATCACGCGCCGCATCCCCTTGTCGGTCACGACCATCTTGTACGTCTTCTTGGCGGCCTCCTCTTCGCTGTAGAACGGCCCGATCGGCTTGGTCGGGTTCTCGAAGAGCGGGTCCTTCGCGTCCACCTCGACCATCGTGATCACGGTCAGGAAGTTCCGCTCGAGTCCGGCCTCGGCGAGGCTCCGCTCCAGGGCCGTCTCCATCATGTAGCCGATCTGGCCCTGGGTCATCGCCCCGAGTAGCGGGATCGGCATCTCGGCCACCTCGGTCGTCGCCTCTTGCTGGAGCAGGAGGTTGCCGACCTGCGGCCCGTTGCCGTGACTGATGACGACCCTGTAGTCGGGCGCAAGCGCGACCACCTTCTGCATCGGCGCCTTGATGTTCTCCATCTGCTGTTCGGCGGTGCCGTCCTGGCCCTTCTGGATCAGGGCATTGCCGCCGAAAGCGATGACGACGATCGGCTTGTCACTCATCTTGGGTTTCCTTCCCTGTCAACTCGGCGCCCTAGCTACCGAGAGTCGCGACCATGACGGCCTTGATGGTGTGAACTCTGTTCTCGGCCTCGTCCCAGACGACTGATGCGTCGGACTCGAAGACCTCGTCGGTGACCTCCATGGACTCGACGTTGAACTTCTTGGCGATCTCCGCGCCAATGGTCGTATCGGCGTTGTGGAACGAGGGCAGGCAGTGGAGGAACTTCGTGCTCGGGTTGCCGGTCTTCTTCATTACAGCCGACGTGACCTGGTAGGGCTTGAGCAGCTTGATGCGACCCTCCCAGACGTCGTCGGGCTCACCCATCGAGACCCAGACGTCGGTGGCGATGAAGTCGCACCCCTTGACGCCGACATCGACGTTCTCGGTCAGCGTGATCTTCGCGCCGGTGCCCTTGGCAATCTCCTTTGCCTCCTTGACGAGTTCGGCGCTCGGGTACAGGCTCTTGGGCGCGACGATCCGGAAGTCCAGACCCAACTTCGCCGACCCGATCAGATACGAGTTGCCCATGTTGAAGCGGGCGTCGCCGAGGTAGGCGAACTTCAGCTCGTGCAACGGCTTGTCCGAGTGCTCCATGAACGTCAGGAAGTCAGCGAGGAGTTGCGTCGGATGGAACTCGTTGGTGAGGCCGTTCCAGACGGGCACGCCGGCGTACTTGGCGAGCTCCTCGACGATCTCCTGGCCGAAGCCGCGGTACTCGATGCCGTCGTAGTAGCGGCCGAGCACTCGAGCGGTGTCCTTGATCGTCTCTTTCTTCCCCATCTGCGAGCCCGTAGGCCCGAGATAGGTCACATGGGCACCTTGGTCGTAGGCTGCAACCTCGAACGCGCAGCGCGTCCGCGTCGAGTCCTTCTCGAAGATGAGCGCGATGTTCTTGCCCTCGAGCCGCTGCTTCTCGGTTCCTGCGTACTTCGCCTTCTTCAGGTCCTGCGAGAGCTCCAGCAGGAACCCGAGCTCCTGGGGAGTGAAGTCCAGCTCCTTGAGGAAGCTCCTGTTTCTCAGATTGAACGCCATGCGTCAGCTCCTACGAACGATGTGGTGGACAGTGGCGGTTCCGGGGCATGTCAGCCTCCGGATCCGAGGCGCAAAGCCGGGCGGCAGCGGGTGCTCGATGGGGGTTGACCCAGGACTGCTTCAGCTCGCTCGGGCTCATGACCCTTATGACGCTCGCGATTTCCCTCAGGGGCCGCATCAGCGAGGCGCCGGAGAGTGCTCGGTAGTTCTCCGCAGCGTGCCGTCCCCCGAAGCGCAGGCACTGAGACAGCCCGCGCGCAATGCCGGACGCCCTGCCTGCTTTCTTGCCCTGGACATCGACTGTCACCTCGTCTCGTAGCGCGCCAAGCGGACTGCCTGAGTGAGCACTGCGGTTTGGGACTTGGCCTCGGCGCGTCAGCCTCTCGGGCTCCAGGCCGCCGTTCGGCCGGTGCCTTCATAACACAAAGGACGTCTGCTGCGCCGCAGTCAACCGGCGTGGATTCCTCGACCTCGTGCCAAGGGCTCCGGGAAGGCGGTTCCCGGAGCCCTTGGGTCGATCTCGACTGTGAGCTTGCCTACGCCGGCAGGGTCACTCCTGCGGGCGGCTTGTAGCCCTTCAGATCCTCGCCCAGCACGATGTCTTCCTCGGGCGGGATGTAATCGATGACACCGTGGTAGTACGCGCCAGGCTGCCTCTTCTGTGTCAGCAGGGCGACGACCACGAACACGACGAGGGAGATGAGCGGCGGGATGAACGTCTCGATGCCCGCGTAGCTCAGGGCTTCATCGGACGGGCTGAAGATCCCCCACGTCCCGTTGAAGTAGAAGTAGCCGACCATCCTCGCAAGGCTGCCGACGACGATCGATGCCATGGCCGCATACTTGTTCGACTTGCTCCAGAACAAGCCGGCGAGCAGCGGAACGAGGCAGCCGGCGAGGACGACGTCGAAGGCGAGCGCCAGATACTTGCCGGGCTGTGGAGATTTCCAGGCGATGTAGAGGGCAATTCCCACGACCGGAATCAGGGCGATGCGTGTGAGCTGCAGAAGCCTCTTGTTGCCCATGTGAGGCTTCCCCAACATCTCGCCCATGATGTCCCGCTGGATGAGGTTTCTCGAGAAGACGGCGGAGATGGCGAGGATGCCGCCGTTGGCTGTCGACATCGACGCGCCGAGGACGCCGGCGAGCATGAGAATGCCGAGCCAGGTCGGCGCATGGTCGATCGCGAGCGTCGGGTAGGCGAGGAAGTGGTTGGTGAGATCCGGAGCCAGCGTGAACGCCCAGATGCCGATGAAGGCCGTGGGGATCACCGTGAAGAACGTGAGCCCGGCCCCCCAGAAGGCGCCACGAGAGGCTGTCCTGCCGTTTCGGGCGGCGAACACGCGCTCCATGAAGTCGAGCGCCACGAGATCGCCGAGGCCCAGGGCGGCGATGACCGACCAGTTGATTATCGCTCCGTTGGCCTTGTCGGTCAGCGCGGACGTGTCGAGAAAGCCCTCGGGAAGAGCGTTGATGTACTCGCTCCAGGACGGGCCGGCCTGGCCGGTGGCGAAGTAGATGAAGGCCGCCCAGAACGCGAAGATCGCGATGTAGATCTGGAAGATGTCCGTGTAGGCCGAGGAGAAGAGACCGCCGAAGGCCGTGTAGATCAGGACGATCCCTGCCGCGATGAGCATGCCCAGGAAGAAGTCGATGCCGAACACCATCTGCATGATGAAGCCGGACGCCGCGAAGTTCCCGGCCACGAGGATGATGAAGCTGATGGTCATCAAGATGCCGGAGAGGCCTTCGGTCGCAGCTCCGTAGCGGCGGTAGTAGAAGTCCGGCAGCGTCAGGAGCGACATCCTGTTCAGCGGTCGCCCGAAGAGGAACCCGGTGAGGAGCAGGCAGATGCCGAGGCCGATGGGGGTCACGGCACCGGCCCAGAAGCCGAAGTCGTACACGAACGCCGAGTTGCCGAGCGTCGAGTTCCCGTCGACTGCCTGCGCCGTCAGCATCGTCCCGACGAAGACGAGCGGGAGGCTCCTGCCGGCGACGATGTAGCGGCGGCTGCTCTTCTTGACGAACTTCACCGACCCGATTCCGATTGAGGCCGAGATGGCCAAGAAGAGAATGACGCCAACTACGATGCCCGTGCTGGCGGCGTCAGCAGCCAACGGCAGTTCGATCATGTCGTCTCCTCGCTATTCGAAGGGAATTCGCTCGAGTTCGAGACGCTGCTCGGATGATTTGTCTCCATTAGCAAGCGGAACGTAACGCAGAGCACGTGATGACTTCAAGTCGGGTTCCGTCCACCGCAAGATCAGGGCTCAGTTCGACAAGGGTCATGCGTCCCAGTACTGAAGCGCGGCAAGCCTGCCGATGCCCTCCGGGGCACGCCGGATTCGACACCAGTAGAAACCCGCAGTCTCGGTGCAGTGGCGCCCGAGCACGTTCCGTAGACTGCAGACGATGAAGCCGGTGATCGGAATCACGTCCTACGAGCAGGAAGCGTCCTGGGGCCACTGGACGCTGCCCGCAGCTCTCATCCCTGTCTCTTACGTGCGTTCGGTCGAGCTCGCCGGCGGTCGCCCGCTTGTTGTCCCACCTGTCGCCGATGCCGTCGACGAGACGCTCGAAGCCCTGGACGGCCTCGTGCTCTCCGGTGGGGCCGACGTCGATCCCGCCCACTTCGCGGAGGGTCTCCACCCGATGACGACGGGGCTGCACCCCGAGCGCGACGAAGCAGAGCTGATGTTGCTCGAGGCCGCCCTTGCGCGTGAGATGCCCGTGCTCGCCATCTGCCGTGGGATGCAGATCCTCAATGTCTCGCGCGGCGGGAGCCTCCACCAGCACCTGCCGGAGCGCGTGGCCCACAACGGGCACCGCGAGGCGCGCGGAACCTTCTCCGAGCATGGCGTCAGGATGGCGACTGGCTCGAGAACGGCGGCGATCATCGGTCACGAGGCTCGC
>JAOUHF010000115.1 GCA_029865325.1 Thermoleophilia bacterium | reverse complement strand
GGGATCGCGTGCCCGGTCTTCATCTCCGGCACGACGGACTGGACGTCGAGCCCCGGTAGCGACTGCTCAATCGTCCCGCTTTCCACCGCGTCCTTCCTTGTTGACCTGCTTCGCCCGCGCAATCGCAAGCGCTCCTGCAGGAACATCCTCCGTGATCACGGAACCGGCTGCAATCCATGCGTCGTCGCCAATCGAGACAGGAGCGACAAAAGCATTGTCGACGCCGGTCCTGACGTTACGACCGATCATCGTGCGCTCCTTCACCCGCGTGTGCTCCTGGTTCGCAGTGATGTTCCCGGCGGCAATGTTGGTATCGGCACCCACGTCGGCGTCGCCGAGATACGTGAGATGAGGCACCTTTGTCCGCTCTCCGATAACAGAGTTCTTGATCTCAACGAACGTGCCGGCCTTCGCTCCCGCCTCGAGCACCGTGCCAGGGCGAAGGTAACAGAACGGGCCCACGAGGGCGTTCGCCCCCACAACGGCGTCGACGAGCACCGCGTGGGGTCCAACCTCCGCACCCGCGGCCACGCGCGAGGTACCGCGAATCACGGTGAAAGGGTGGATGACGGCGTCCGGCTCGAGCACGGTGTCGACGTCAATCCACGTCGTGTGAGGGTCGACGATCGTGACGCCGGCCAGCATGTGCGCGTGGTTGATCCGGTCGCGAAGCGCGGCAGCCGCCCCGGCCAGCTCAGCGCGCGTGTTCACACCCTCGGTCTCCACAGGATCTCCTCCCTTGTGCACCGCGACGCGTCCTCCGTCCGAAACCAGGAGCGCGACCGAATCCGTCAGATAGAGCTCGCCCTGCGCATTGTGCGGCGAGAGCCGATCGAGCACTGGCCACAACTTATCCGCACGGAAGACGTAGATGGACGAATTGACCTCACGCACAGCGCGCTGCTCGGTCGTCGCATCCCGATGCTCGACGATCGCCGCGAGCCCACCGTCGCCACCACGAAGCACCCGCCCGTACTGCCTTGGTTCAGCGGGCTCGAAGGAAAGAACGGTGGCCCACGCACCCTCGCGCTCGTGAGCGTCGACGAGCTCCCCGAGAAGACCGGGCGTCAGGAGCGGTGTGTCGCCGGAGAGTACGAGCACGTGATCAGCTCGGCCCTCGAGCGTGCTCCGAGCACTGCGAACGGCGTCGCCGGTCCCGAGCGGTACCTTCTGCACTGCGACCTCGAGCCCGTCGAACGCGTCCGCGGTCGTGGGCGCGGTGACGACGACAACCGGGTCGGCCCCGAGCTCTCTCGCGGACTCGAGCACCCAATCGACCATACGGCGGCCGAGCAAGGGATGCAGGTGCTTCGGAACGTCGGAGCGCATCCGTGTCCCGAGACCCGCGGCCATTACGACCGCTCCGAGCTTCGGCTTCGTGGCGTCCATGGTTGACCTCCCCGCGCAGCCCGCGATGGGCGACGGAGACTCACAGTCTCGCACGCGGGACAGAGGGCGAGGCTCAGGTCCCGCCGCGGCGAACACGTCCCATTACGCCTGTAGCGCGCTGAGGATTGCGACGCCCGACGCAATCGTCACAACGCCGACGATTTGAACTCGGGTCAATCGCTCACCGAACACGAAAAACGCCGCGACCGCAGCGACGGCGGCGAACTGGGAGCCCATCACGGCGCTCACGGCAATCCCGTGACGTGCGCCGAGCGCGAAGGATGCGAACCCCACAACCTCCGCGATCCCGGCGACGAGCACAAACGGCAGCGCCTCACGAGTTAGTACCAGGCGCGCGGTCACCGCCAGGGGGAGTGCAATCAAGAGGACTCCGACTGCCCGCGGAGGAAGGACAGCCCACGCGACGGGGAGTCCAGAGCTCACGCGCCCGATTGCGTACACGCTGGCCCCGAACGAGAGCGCGGCCGCGAGGCCGAAAAGTCCGGCACGCGCGTCGTGCGGCCCCGAGTCGACCTCGGCCGACTCACGACTGAACCCGGCGAGCACGACTCCCGCAGCGATTACGACGAGTACGACGCCGGTGCCGGGGGCGAGTTGCTCACCCGCGACGACTGCGATGAGTGCCGCTATCGCCCCCTCCGTCGAGAGAATCGGAGCGACGATCCCGACCTTGCCGATCTTCAATCCGGAGTACGCGAGGAGAAGACCGATGCTATTGCCGAGCCCCCCGACCAGGAGCAATGGGATCACTTCACCGTCGAAATCCGGCACCCCCTCAACCGCAGCCCACGGCATGGTGATCACGAAGCCCGTCAGCATCACCCACGCGAGGACGGACGGCGCGCCGATCAGTCGCGTGGCACGGGTGGCACAGAGAGTTGCCGTTGCCCATGCCAGCGCGGCACCGAGCCCGCCGAGGACCGCGACCATTGGCTCGGGAGGCTATCGCGGGACTCGGACCCGAGAAGAGCTGGGGCGCCAGGATTCGAACCTGGGATCACGGGACCAAAACCCGTTGCCTTACCGCTTGGCCACGCCCCAGAGCAGGACGTTCATCTTGCCACTCCCGGCCGCTCTCCCGATTCACATCGGCCGCACGAGCCACGTCAGCCCAACGCTTCGGGATCGCGCAGCGGCACGCTCAGCTTCGTCAGATTGCTCGAAGAGGCCGTAGACGATCGGGCCGGCGCCGGACACGTCCGCGCGAAACGCGCCCAGCTCCTCGAGCTGCTCCGCCAGATGTGAGGAGTCGAGGTCGTTTCTGGGCAGACGACCGAGATCGCGCGCATGCTCCACGCGGGCGAGTTCGTCCAGCAGCGCCGCCCGACGCTCCTTGAAACCTGTGGCGCCGTCTCGGCGGTCGAAGTCGCGGTACACCGCCCCGGTGGATTCCTTCGACCGCGTGTCGGGGAGGACGAGAACCACCACGTAATCCGTCGGAAGGTCGACGCGTTCGACCTCGGTACCGTCCCCGGTCGCGAGCTGCGTGCCTTCAGTAAGGAAGAACGGAACATCCGCGCCTATGCCGGCCGCGATCGCGTGGAGCTTCGCAGTGGCGAGGGGTCGCGCGAGGCCGGAGTTTCCGAGCGCGAGTGCAGCGGCCGCATCGGAGCTTCCCCCGCCGAGACCGGCCGCGACGGGAATCCGCTTCTCGATTCGTACTCGCCAGCGTGGGCTCACTCCGGCAGCCTCTGCAAGAACCTCCAGAGCACCGCGTACCAGCGTGTCGTCATCGAAACCCTCGACCGTCAGGGCGTCCGCGGGCTCGAGCTCGATGTCGTCGGCGAGGTCGATCCGCTGAAGCAACGTGACGAGCTCGTGCTTTCCGTTCTCGCGCAGCGGGCCTACGACGAGCGCGAGGTTGATCTTCGCGAAGGCCTTGGCCCGCTTCACGTCAGCGCCTCGGCGAGGGCGACGAAATCGCTCGGCGCGAGCTCCTCCGCGCGGGACTGGGCGGGCCGACCGATCGCGGCCAACGCCTCTTCGACGCGTGCGCGTGGTGCCAGTCCCGTGAGAGCGACGGAGTTCGCGAGCATCTTGCGGCGGTGGGCGAATGCGGCCTCGACGACGGGTCGCACCTCGGCAAGACGCGGACCGGCTGTGCGGGTGAAGGCAACCAACGCGGAGTCCACGCGGGGGCGCGGTCGGAACACGGTGGGCGGCACGGCGTGAAAGCCGGTCTTTGAAGCTGAGAGTTGAACCAGCACCGAGACGGCGCCGTAGGCCTTGGTGCGGGGCACTGCGAAGAACCTGTCCGCCACTTCGCGCTGCACCATTACGCACCATCGCTCGATCGATGGAACGTGCTCGAGGGTCTCGAGGACGAGCGGCGTGGCGATGTTGTACGGCAGGTTCGCGACGAGCTTTCGCGGACGCGGTTCGAAGGCGCCGAGATCGAGCCGTAGGGCATCGCCGAAGACGAGCCTCACGTTCTCCTGATCTGCAGCCATCGTCGAG
The DNA here is from genome assembly GCA_029865325.1 of Thermoleophilia bacterium. Lineage (GTDB taxonomy): Bacteria > Actinomycetota > Thermoleophilia > Gaiellales > Gaiellaceae > GMQP-bins7. The sequence goes on along the minus strand of JAOUHF010000115.1, from coordinate 2,419 downwards.
AGTGGTTCTGCGAGCGCGCGGTCGATCTCGATCGCATACACGAGCTGGACGCGCTCGGCGAGGTAGCGAGTCAGTATCCCGAGCCCCGGACCGACCTCCAGGACGACATCGTCCGCGTGCAGCTTCGCGAGGCGCCCGATGACGCCGAGGATGTTCTCGTCGACGAGGAAGTGCTGGCCGAGCGCCTTCTTGGGAACGACGGTCACGGTAAGCCGAATGCGGCCGCGGCGTTCTCATGAGTGCGCTCGGCGAGGCTCTGGAGCTCCTCGCCGCGCGCCGCAGCGAGTGCGGCGATCGTATGGGCGACGAACGCGGGCTCGTTTGCCTGACCTCGAACGGGCTGGGGCGCGAGGTACGGGCTGTCGGTCTCGACGAGGATGCGGTCAGCGGGAACCGCCTTCGCAGCGTCTCGTAGCTCATACGCCTTCGGGTAGGTCGCATTGCCGGCGAACGAGACGTAGTAACCGCGTTCCAGTGCAGCCGGAAGCAACTCCGGTGACGAGAAGCAATGAAGGATGACGGTGCCGCTGAAAGATGAGAGGGTCCGAGCCGTCTCGTCTGCGGCCTCGCGGCTGTGAACGACGATGGGGAGCGAGAGCTCCTCGGCAAGCGCGAGTTGCTGATCGAAGAGCCGGAGCTGCTCGAGCGGGGTTGCGTATCGGCGGACCGTGTCGAGCCCGGTCTCCCCCACGGCGACGGCCTTTGGATGGGCCAGTAGCTCACGGAGCTCGGCGAGCCGCCCCGCTTCGGGCGTGGCGGCCTGATGCGGGTCGACACCCAGCGCGGCGTACACACCCTCGTGCTCATCGGCGAACGCGAGTGCAGCCCGGCAGGAATCGATCCCCGTGCCGATCGTGATGATCCTGCCCACTCCCGCGACGCGCGCCCGCTCGACGAGTTTCGTGGCGGATTCCTCGCACGCGTCGAGGTGCGCGTGCGAGTCGGTCACGCGGTCAGGGATGGTGCGTCGATCCGTGGGAACAGCGGCGGCGACGCCGTGATGCCCGTGAGCGGTGGTGTCAGCCCGTAGGCCACGCGCTTCCAATCGAGCTCTGTCGAATCGCACACGAGCGCCTCGAGAATTCGAGGCGACGCAGCCGGCAAGTAAGGAGCGAGCGCGATGGCTACGACGCGGAGACCGTCGGCGAGGTCGTACAAAGTCTGCTCGAGCTCCTCGCGCCGGCTCTCGTCCTCCGCGAGCTTCCAGGGCGCACGGGCCTCGACGTGCCGATTGAGGCTCCGCACCAGTTCCCAGATCCGCTCCAGCGCGCCAGTGAGGTCATACACGTCGAGCCGGGCCGCGACATCGTCACCGAGACCGTCGATAACCGACCGGATCGGTGACTCATCGCTAGCTCGAGCAGGGAGGTCGCCGCCCAGAAAACGGGCAATCATTGCGGTCGTCCGCGAGACGAGGTTTCCCAAGTCGTTGGCGAGCTCGCGCTCGTAGCGCTCGTGAAGGCTCTCGATAGAGACGCTGCCGTCCTGTCCGAATGAGACCGCCCGAGCGCTCCAGAACCGAACCGCGTCCGCCCCGTACACATCGATGAGGTCCAGTGGATCGACGACGTTCCCGAGCGTCTTCGAGATCTTTCGATCGTCGAGGAGGAGATAGCCGTGCACGAACAGCTGGTGAGGTACCTCGTACCCGGCCGACAGCAGCATCGCGGGCCAGAAAACGCAATGGAAGCGGATGATGTCCTTGCCGATGAGGTGGCGCGCCGACGGCCAGAACCGTGCACGGAGGTCGTCGCCGGCCTTCGCGTACGTCAGCGCGCTCAGATAGTTGACGAGCGCATCGGCCCAGACATACGCGACCTGGTCCGGATCCCACGGGATCGAGACGCCCCACGGCTGACCTGCGCGGCTGATCGAGAAGTCCTGGAGTCCGCCGGCGATGAAGCTGCGCGCCTCGTTGTAGCGGAAGCCCGGGAGCACGAAGTCAGGTCGGCTGTCATAGAGCTCGAGGAGTCGATCCTGATACGCCGACAAACGAAAGAACCAGTTCTTCTCGTCGATCCACTCCGGTTCGACATCGTGGAGCGGGCACTTTCCGTCGACGAGCTCGGCTTCCGTCTTGAAAGCCTCACAGCCGACGCAGTAGAGCCCCGAATAGACGCCCTCGTAGATGTCCCCGCCGTCGTACATCCTCTGGAGGAAGTCCTGAACGAACGACTTGTGCCCCTCGTCGGTTGTCCGAATGAAGAAGTCATTCGTCGCGTTGAGTCGCTGCGGCAGCTCCCGCCAGGCGCCCACGATCTTGTCCGCGTACTCCATGGGTGCGAGTCCTTGGTCGGCCGCCACCCGAGCCACCTTCGACGCATGCTCGTCTACGCCCGTGAGGAAGAACGTGTCCTCGCCGCGCTGCCGAAAGTGGCGGGCCAAGATGTCGGCCGCGATCGTCGTGTACGCATGCCCA
>JAOUHF010000114.1 GCA_029865325.1 Thermoleophilia bacterium | reverse complement strand
ACGAGCACCGGCATCGTGAGTCCGAGGCGCGCGATTCCCGCGCGTGCGGCCGAAAATCGCTCCTCGATCGCCGTGTGCTGCGCGATGAGCACGTCGTCGTCGAGGTTCGACTGCAGCTGCCACTCGCCCATGGCATGTGCCTCCGCGATGTAGACGAAGACCACGGATGCGACAGTGCGGAATCGCTCGTACAGCGCCTGGATATCGCCCGACCGGCGACGGAAGGGCGGTCAGGTGAAGCTGCCGAAGACGAGAACGAGTGGGCGGTTGCCGGTCAATCCTGCGAGGCTCACGGGCGATCCGTTTTCGAGCCGGACCGCCGAGAGCAGCGGCAGAGGATCACCGACGCGGAGCCGATCCTCATGTCGGTAGCGCAGGACTGCCGAGACGACGACCTCGCGTGCCTCACCCTCGAGAGTGGCCACGTACTCTCGATCGCGCGGATCCAGGTAGCGGCGCACGGTCGAGTCTTCGCTCATCACCCTGGATTGTGGCGATAGGCTGGGATGCATGGCCACCACAGAGACACGTACGCACCAGAACTACATCGCAGGAGAGTGGGTGGACGCCGCTTCGGGCGACACTTTCGACTCCACGAGCCCCGCCGACGGCGAGCTGCTCGGGACGTTCCCGAAGTCGGGCGCGGACGACGTCGATCGCGCGGTTGTAGCGGCCAAAGGGGCGTTTGCAGATTGGCGCCTTGTGCCTGCGCCACGGCGCGGCGAGATCCTCTTCCGCTTCGCGCAGCTACTCGTCGAGCACAAGGCCGAGCTCACCGATCTCATGACGCACGAGATGGGGAAGGTCTCAGCCGAGGCGGGCGGCGACGTTCAGGAAGCGATCGACATGAGCTACTACATGGGCGGGGAAGGCCGGCGTCTCTTCGGCCAGACGACGCCGTCGGAGCTCCCGGACAAGTTCCAGATGTCGGTCCGCATGCCAATCGGCGTCATCGGCGTCATCACCCCATGGAACTTTCCGATCGCGATTCCCTCCTGGAAGATTGCGCCCGCCCTCGTCGCAGGTAATACGGTCGTCTTCAAGCCGGCGAGCGATACCCCGGCGCTCGGACAGCGCTTCGTCGAGCTGCTTGACCAAGCGGGCATCCCGAAGGGCGTCGTCAACATCGTCCACGGTGGGGGCGGTGCGGTCGGCGATCGGCTCGTGCGCCATCCGGACGTTCCGGTGATCACGCTGACGGGCTCGCGGGAGACGGGAGTCACGGTCATGCGGAACGCCGCCGATCACCTGAAGCACATCCACCTCGAGCTCGGCGGCAAGAACGCGATCATCGTGATGGAGGACGCGGATCTCGATCTCGCGCTCGATGGGATCGTGTGGTCGGCATTCGGCACCTCCGGGCAACGCTGCACCGCGACCAGCCGCGTCATCGTCCATGACAGCCTCTATGACACACTCGCGGGGAGGCTGGTGGAAAGGGCAGAGGCGCTTCGTCTCGGCCCAGGGTGGGAGGACGACACCGACGTCGGCCCCGTGATCAACGGCGCCGCTCTCGAGAAGATTCATTCGTACACGCAGGTCGGGCGAGACGACGGCGCGACACTCCTTACCGGCGGCGAGATCGCGAGTGACGGCGACCTCGCGAAGGGGTTCTACTACCGGCCGACGATCTTCGGTGACGTCGAGCACGGTATGCGGATCGCGCAGGAGGAGATCTTCGGGCCGACCCTCTCACTCATTCGCTTCCGCGACGAAGCCGAGGCGGTTCGCATCTCGAACGGCATCCGCTACGGACTCTCGTCGTCGATCTTCACGAGAGACGTCAACAGAGCGTTTCGCGCGATGCGCGACCTCGAAGCCGGGATCACGTACATCAACGCGGGAACGATCGGCGCGGAGGTGCATCTCCCGTTCGGCGGCACGAAGGACACCGGGAATGGTCACCGCGAGGCGGGGCAGGCTGCGCTCGACGTCTTCACGGAGTGGAAGTCGGTCTACGTCGACTACTCGGGATCGCTGCAGCGCGCGCAGATCGACAACGTGGAGTGAGGGAGCGGGTCAAGCTCGTCTGGTTCGTTCCGGAGAGCGCTCTGGAGGTGACGCGCGACGCCGTCTTCGAAGCTGGCGGAGGTCGGATCGGCGACTACGAGCGCTGCTCTTGGTACGCGGCCGGCACCGGGACGTTCCTGGGCGCCGAGGCGTCCAACCCGACGATCGGAGAGCGGGGGAGAGAAGAGCGCGTTTCCGAGCTCCGGATCGAGGCCGTTGTCCCCGCCGATCGACTCGAGGATGTCGTCGCGGCACTCCGAGCGGCTCACCCATACGAGGAGCCGGCCTACGACGTCTACGCGCTGCTCGACGCGTGAAGGCGAAGCTCTTCACCGACGGCGGCTCCCGCGGCAACCCCGGCCCGGCGGCATACGGCTACGTGCTGGAGGCCGAGGACGGGACGGTGCTCGACGCGCGCGGCGAGGCTATCGGCGTCGCGACGAACAACGTCGCGGAATACTCGGCGCTCGTCGCTGGGCTCGCACGAGCGGCCGATATCGGCGTGTCCGAGCTCGAGGTCGTTTCCGACTCGGAGCTCCTCGTAAAACAGATGCGCGGGGAGTACAAGGTGAAGAACCGCGCGCTGCAGGAGCTCTTCATCGAGGCGTCGGGCCTCGCCCGCCGGATCCATCGGGTCACGTATACGGCCGTGCGCCGCGAGCACAACGAGCTCGCGGATAGCCTCGTGAACGAGGCACTTGATCAAGCCGCGCTCTGATCGGACATCTCGCCGGCGGGCCGCAGCCTTCTCGGGATGATTCGGCAGCCCGGCTATAATCCGCCGCGCTCGCGGATGTAGCTCAGTTGGTAGAGCGTCTGCTTGCCATGCAGAAGGTCGAGGGTTCGAGCCCCTTCATCCGCTCCTCTGAAACCCGCTGGAAACGGCGGGTTTCTTTGCATCTAGGAGTCGTGTTCCGTGGCGCTGGCAGTCCGATAGTCAGCCTTTAGGCGAGCACCTTTACCGGTGGAGGGTCTTCGAGGTTCTTCCCATCACCCGCCTGAAGGAAGAAGTAAGACGGACTTCAGATGGCCGAGCTTCTCAAACGACCTCGCGATCGCGACGACCCTGGCTACCCCGCCACTTCTTCGCGAGAGAAACTCGTAATCAAGATGGCCGAGGGAACCTGGGGGGCGCTCGACCCGGATCCGGCCATAAGCGATCCCGCTGGCGGTAAGGCTGCGCCAGGGAACATTCCAGGCGACAAGGCACGGCGGGCGCTCCTCGAGGACGAGCTCCCGCCCGAGTTCGCGGGGCTCGGAGAGCTGCAAGCCGCCTACCGCGAAGCGGTCGCAATGGGAACGCGGCGTGGGCCCGGCAGGTGCGTACGCTCGCCGAGCGGAAGGCTCGGGAATCGCAGTTCGTGAAAGGCGAACGTCCCGCAGTGCTGGGAGCGGGAGTTCAGTAGTTCCGGGTCGAAAGCTGCTCGCCGGGACAAGCTCATGATCTCGCTCCCGTGCTGCTGATCGGGCTAGGACGTGGCCTGGTTGTGGACCTCGAATGCCGTCTCCTGGGGCGGACCTGCGAAGCCACCCTCGATGCCCGCTTGCATGCGAGGCATCAGGATGCCGTCGCGGAACCGCTCCCAGCTCTCTTGCGAAGTGTGAATCGCGACGATCGTCCAGCCGTCCGCCGACGGGCCGGCCGCATGGAAGCTCTGGCCCTCTGGGAGGCCGCCGCCGCTGGGATGTACCGCCGCGATCGAAGCCTCGTACTGCTCTTTCGTACCCCCGGCGAACCGATGCACAACCCCGTACGCCATCTCGTTCTCCTCTCCCTCGCTGAGTTCGTCGCTTGCCGTTGAGTCGTATCGGCTCGAAGCCTCTACCCCGAGCGGTCGCGTGTCAACTTCAACGTTTCCTGCCCGGAGTTGCTGGGAGCGGGAGTTCGGCGCCGGAACGAGGGAAGGCCCGCCGGAGCGGGCCTTCCCTACTTGGGTGCCGTCAACTGAAGATGATCGTCGCGGTACTCGAACGCAACGTCCCCGTTCAGTATCAGCTGACCTCGATCGTCGCGGTCGCGGTCGCGCTCCCGGTCTTGGTTTTCGTAGCAAGCGTTAGCGAGTACTCACCTGTGGGGGCGGACGTTGGCACCGTGAACGTGAGGTTGAACGCGAGAGTCTTGTACGGGCCCACGAGGATCGGATACGAGAAGGAGAGTTGCCGTCCGGCCGGCCCCTGAAGCGTCTGCGTCACTTTCACGAGTTGCCACGACTGCAGATCGTTCGTGATGCTCTCGGCAACCGTGATCGGCTCCCCCCGCGTAGCACTAGGTGGAAGGGAGACCGACACCGTCAACCCGCCGCCTTTGCCCTCCACGGTCGTTGCGAGTGCTGTGGAAACGCCAACGGCAAGCGCCGCCACGAGCGTGACGAGTGCGATGAGTACGCGCATCCTGCACCTCCTCTTGTAGGAACGGTTCGCGCCTAGATACGGTTCTTCTGTAGAAGAGGTTTGCGCCCCGCTCCTTCCCCTTCGAGTTGACTGGTGGAGCGTGAGCAGGACGGCGCAAGGGGGTCGTGCGATCGACGGAAGGGCCGCATGATCGTTGCACCGCCTGGCGCTCCGGTCGAGGCCGGGTCGCTCGAAGACAAACTTGCTTGCACGTTAGTTCCGCCCGCCCGCCTCCAGCGCCCGCTCCTCGATCCGCCCTTAGCTCGCGAGGTCGGGGTCGTCGCCGCGAACCTCGTCGATGAAGCGCTCGGCATCCTCGCGTCGGATGAACGTCTCGGCGTTCCGAGCGGGAAGTCGGGCGAGAGCGCAGCCTCGACGACGGCGTGGACGATCACGCGAACGCCGCCCATCCAGAACTACCCAACTCCCGCTCCCAGCACTCCGGGCAGAAGACGAACGGCTCAGCGCCCGACTGAATCGGCCGCCTGCTGGCGACGCGCCACCACAAACCCAGCTCGCCAACCAGGGGCGCGCCCTCCCGCTGGCAGATGCACCGACTCGACGTGGAGGCCACTGCGGGCAATCAGCCAGGAGATCATGGAATTGGAGTTCCACATCTCTCCTGCTTGGCTCTCGTCGCGTCCCCAGACGAGTGTCGGCACAACTGGCACGAGGTCAAGAATGCGCTGCGCGAGTAACGGGTCGCCTGTCAGTTCCTGTGGGCTCTCGACTGCCTCGCCGATGTCCGGGATCACTCCGTCGCGCCAGCGGCGCACCTCGTAGCGGAAGAGCCGGAAGCGTCCCGCCCTGCGGCTTCCGACCGCACCTTCGAGAACAACGCCACGCTCCATCCCATTGTTGTCGCGGACTGGCGCCTGCTCGATCACGAACCGGCACTCAGGCACGCGCACCTCAAGCGCAGAGTGGTAGAGGTCGCAAGGAGGCCGCCCCTCGAGTCGGGCCGTCACGGCCTCGAAGATGCGCCCGTTGAACCGCACCGAGTGGCCGCCCGCGCCGAGCGGGAGCCAATAGAGGTCGACGCCAGGCTCGAACCCCGCAGTCATAGCGGGATTGTTCTGCATATGAGACTCATTGGACTGCGGCGAACTACCGTGGCACGAGAATCGAGCCGATGACAGGCCGTTCGCGGGACTTTCACATCAAGCCTCCAGGAGAGCCGCCAACCGCGCCCTTGGCTCCTCCTCGTCGAAGAGCCACATTCACAACCACCATCCGCCGCGAAGACGCCGAGCACTTCGTCGAAGACGTGCGCAGCAACGACCCCACTTCGCGAGCTACCTGCGGATCGAGGAGCACGAGCTAGAGGGAGGCGGGCGGGCGGAACTGAGTCGCTGACCCCGCCTACCCGGAACTACCGAACTCCCGCTCCCAGCACTCCGGGCATGACACCGAGGATCAGCCGAACAACGCTGCGAGCACAGGGCCAAGTACGAACCAGACGGCGGCCACCGCGTTCGCCGCCACTCCTATCGTCCCCAAGCGGCGCTCGTCCAGTCGACGCGCCTCGACGCCCAACGCGACCCCGACGGTTGGCGGGACGGCCAGCAGGACGTTCATGATCACGAATGCCGCCACGCCAAATGCCCCGGCCTCGTACAGCATCTGGGTGTCGTCCAGGCTGAGCGCACTCTGGAGCGCCCACCCGACGGGCATGAGAAGAAGCATCCAGCCGAGCAGCGTCGGAACCATCAGCAATGAGGCAATCGCAGACCGATGCGGGTCACGCCAGAAGTGACCGCGATCCTGATGAATGGCAGGAACACCCATCGTTGTCCTCATTCCCTACTTCAATCCTGTACAGGGCATCAGGGCAGCCACTGACCCCGCCTACCCGAAACTACCGAGACGGAAGGACGCGACAAAGATGGAGGACCCGCCACGCACGCGCGAGTGAAGAACGCCGACGAC
>JAOUHF010000001.1 GCA_029865325.1 Thermoleophilia bacterium | reverse complement strand
TGTTCGCAGTCGTCAAGAACCTCACCGACGATTACTCGACGTTCTGGAGTTACGTTGGCGTCGGCCTAGCGATTCTGGTGGCCGTCGGGGCGTGGCTCGAGGTGCAGGAAGCTGGTGGTGTCGAGCATCTGAAGAGCCAGATGCCGGGCTCCGGCGGCGCGACGGCGGCACCGGCAGCCGCAGCCGCCGCTCCAGCGCCACCCGCGGCGGCTCCTCCGGCAGCAGCTCCCACTGCGGCACCCGAGAGCTCTGCCGAGATGACCGGAAGCGCCCATGCAGCAACCGAAGATGCTGCAGCCGACGCAGCCGATGCGGAATCGCCATCGACCGAGCGGGAGGTCTAGCCCGCTCAGCCGCTGCTACGCCGCGGCGCGTGCGCGCGCCGCGGCGAGCGCGTGCGGGTCCCGAGATCTTCGGCGTGCCGAAGTCGGCTCATGCTGCGCGTGCGACCGAAGACCCTGGAAATACCCCATTCGGTCGTATTCCGAGTACGCTTTGGCGAGTAAAGAAACGGTGTAGCCGGGCCGCCCGGAGCTGTCGCCCTACCTCCGAAAGGATTCGCATATGGAGAGGATCAAAGCCCTCTCGAGAGGCACAAAGCTCGTCCTCGCCGCTGGTCCCGTTCTCTTCCTCAGCCTCTTCTTCAACTGGCAGACGCTCAAGATCGACTACGGGCCTGCCGGGATCGCGACTCAGCCTCAGGACGGTTGGGACGTCTGGGGACTCTTGATCGGGATGCTGGTCATTGCAACCGTCACGCTCGTCGTGCTCGCTCGTGTGAGCGAGGTCGAGATGTCCGAAGAGGTGCCGTGGGAGAGCGTGGCTTTCGGGCTCGGCGTGGCGACCTTCGCCCTCGCAGTCCTGAAGAACCTCACCGACGCCAATTCGACCTGGGCGAGCTATGGCTTCGTCGCCCTCGCCGGGTTGATGGCGGCGGGGACGTACCTCAACTGGGCGGACACGCAAGCCGGCAGGAACCCGCTGTTGGGCCGGCGCAAGCGCCGCGGACTCAGCTCAGCCGCATGACGAGCAGCACGCGGTCCTCACCCGGCCCGTCGTAGTCCTCGACCACACGATCGATCTCGAAGCCGAGCGCCTCGTGGAACGCGACCGAGTTCTCGTTCACAGGTGAGGTGACGCAGCGCACGATCGAGCGGCCCTGAGAGCGAACCTCCTCGAAGAACCGCTCGTACAGCGTGCGCCCGAGCCCCTCGCCGCGCTTGTCGGGTGTGACGCCGACGAAGTGGATGTATGCCTCGTCGCGCGCCGTCTGCGAGAGGAACCCGCAGAGGAACCCTACGAGGTCGCCGTCCTCGTCCTCCGCGACGAAGCTCGTTCCCTCGAAGTGGAGAAAGAAGAGCTTCGGGAGCATCGGGGCCATGTCGCGCCCACCCCACCAGACGTTGATGCGTCCGATAACGCGCCCGTAGTCGGACGGTTTCGCGTGTCGGATGACGATCGAGCTAGGCGTCGTCGGACGGATCGTCCGCAGGCTCGTCGGCGTCTGGCTCTTCAGCCGGCCCGCCAACCGCTGCCGGGACCGGCGTGCCTTCGATGACCCTGATCTCGACCGGCGGCTCGTCATCGACGGGGTTCTCGCGCCGATCGACGACAATCGTCGAGTCGGGGCTGAGCTCGCGCCCGAGGATGAAGTCCGCCAACGGGTCCTCGATCATGCGCTGGATCGCGCGGCGCAGTGGTCGCGCACCCATCGCCGGGTCGTACCCCTGCTCGACGAGCAATTCGCGCGCCTCGTCCGTCAGCTCGATGACGACCCCGTGCTTCACCATCTCCTCGCGCACCCGCTTCATCATCATGTCGACGACCTGCAGGATCTCGGACTTCTCGAGCTTGTGGAAGACGATGACCTCGTCGATGCGGTTGAGGAGCTCCGGCCTGAAGACCTTCTTGAGCTCCGACATCACGCGTTCCTTCATCTCGTCGTACGAGAGACCCGCCTCGTCGCCGATCGAGAAGCCCAGGGTCTGGTTCTTCGAGATCTGCGCTGCCCCGAGGTTCGAGGTCATGATCACGATCGTGTTGCGGAAGTCAACCTTCCGCCCCTGCGAGTCAGTGAGCTTCCCCTCCTCGAGGATCTGCAGGAGGATGTTGAAGACGTCCGGGTGCGCCTTCTCGATCTCGTCGAGGAGGAGCACCGAGTACGGCTTGCGGCGCACGGCCTCGGTGAGCTGGCCGCCCTCGTCGTAGCCGACGTAGCCCGGTGGGGAACCGACGAGCCGGGACACGGAGTGCTTCTCCATGTACTCCGACATGTCCACCTGAATCATCATGTCCTCGTCGCCGAACAGGAACTCGGCGAGAGTGCGTGCGAGCTCGGTCTTCCCCACTCCTGAGGGGCCGAGGAAGATGAACGAGCCGGTCGGGCGCTTCGGGTCCTTGATGCCCGCGCGCGCGCGACGGATTGCCTTCGAGACGGCGATGATCGCCGGGTCCTGGCCGATGACGCGCTTGTGCAGCTCGTCCTCCATGCGGATGAGCTTCTGCGACTCGGCCTCGCTGAGCTTGAACACCGGGATTCCCGTCCACATCGAGACGATGTCCGCGATCTCGTCCTCGCCGATCTCCGGCTGCTCCTCGTCGGCTTGGTTGCGCCAGTCCTCCTCGAGCTCCTTCTTCTTCTGCGAGAGCTTGCGCTCCTTGTCCCGAAGCTGCGCCGCTTTCTCGAACTCCTGATCCTCGATCGCTGCTTCCTTGTCTGCGCGAACCTTGTCGATCTCCTCCTCGAGCTCGCGATAGCGAGGCGGTGCGGACATCGTCGCGATGCGAACGCGCGAGCCAGCCTCGTCGATGAGGTCGATCGCCTTGTCGGGTAGATGCCGATCCTGGATGTAGCGGTCGGCGAGCGATGCCGCAGCCTGGAGTGCCTCGTCGGAGATCTTGCAGCGGTGATGCGCCTCGTAGCGGTCGCGGAGTCCACGCAAGATCTGCACGGTCTCGTCGATCGTCGGCTCTTCGACGCGCACCTGCTGGAATCGGCGCTCGAGCGCTGCGTCGCGCTCGAGGTACTTGCGGTACTCGTCGAGCGTGGTCGCGCCGATGGTCTGGATCTCGCCGCGCGCCAGGGCGGGCTTGAGAATCGAGGCCGCGTCGATTGCACCTTCGGCGGCGCCAGCGCCGACGAGGTTATGGAGCTCGTCGATGAAGAGAATGATGTCGCCGCGCTGGGTGATCTCCTTCATCACCTTCTTCAGGCGCTCCTCGAACTCACCGCGGTACTTCGACCCGGCAACGAGCGCAGCGAGGTCGAGCGTGTAGATCTGCTTGCCCTTCAGGAGCTCGGGCACCTGGCTCGAGGAGATGCGGGAGGCGAGCCCCTCGACGACCGCCGTCTTGCCCACGCCGGGCTCGCCGATGAGCACGGGGTTGTTCTTCTGACGGCGCGAGAGGATCTGCATAACGCGCTCGATCTCGGTCTGGCGCCCGACGACGGGGTCGAGCTTGCCCTCGACGGCGAGCTTCGTCAGGTTGCGGCCGAACTGGTCGAGGAGCTTGGAGCTCTTCGTCTTCTCACCCGGAGGCGCGCTACCGGTTCCTGCCTGGCGGCGTCCTGGCCCCGAGAGCATGCGGATGATCTCGTTGCGGATCTTTTCCGCATCTGCGTCGAAGTCGAGCAGGATTCGTGCAGCAACGCCCTCGTTCTCGCGCACGAGACCAAGGAGGATGTGCTCCGTTCCGATGTAGTTGTGGCCCAGTGAGAGAGCCTCGCGCAGCGCCAGCTCGAGCACTTTCTTGGCGCGCGGCGTGAACGGGATCTGGCCGGTGGTGACCTCGTCACCCTGGCCGACGATGCGTGCGACCTGGGCGCGAACCTCCTCCACCGTGATGTCGAGCGACTCGAGGACACGGGCGGCAAGGCCCTCCTCCTCGCGGAGCAGGCCAAGCAGGATGTGCTCGGTACCGATGTAGTTGTGCTTGAGCGCCCTCGCCTCGTCCTGCGCGAGAACCACGACCTGCCTTGCCCGTTCGGTGAATCGCTCGAACAACTCCTTCGACGCTCCTTTCCCGAATTCTCCGGAGGTCGACGGGTCCGCCTCACCCCGGGCCGAAGGTTCGTAGTCTGATCGTAGCCGACTGGTCTTGTGCTGGGTCTCAGTCGTCGGGTTCGCCCGGCGGCCTCGGTACCCTTCTCGGCCCGTGAGCAACAAAGCCTTAATCACCGGGGGCGCAGGTTTCATCGGCTCGCATCTCTCGGAGCTGCTCCTGGATCAAGGGCACGAGGTGTGGGTGCTCGACGATCTCTCCACGGGATCGCTCGACAACATCGAGCATCTCCGGGACCGGCCGGGGTTCCACCTCGTCGTCGACTCCGTGCTCCACTGGTCGGCAGTGAACGAGCTTGTCTACAAGTGTGACGTCGTCTACCACCTCGCGGCAGCCGTCGGCGTGCGCCTTATCGTGGAGCAGCCGGTGCAGACGCTCGTCACGAACCTTCGCGGAACCGAGATCGTCCTCGAGCACTGCCACCGCTTCGAGAAGCGCGTGCTCATCGCCTCGACGTCAGAGGTATACGGAGATCATCGCGAGGAGCGGCCGCTGGTCGAGACTGACCGGAGGATCTACGGACCGACGACACAGAAGCGGTGGGCGTACGCCGACTCGAAAGCGATGGACGAGTTCCTCGCGCTCGCGCACCACGCGGAGCACAACCTGGACTGCGTCATCGTCCGACTCTTCAATACGGTCGGCCCGCGTCAAAGCGGGCAGTACGGGATGGTGATCCCGAGCTTCGTGCAACGCGCGCTCGCTGACGAACCGCTCGAGATTCACGGAGACGGAGACCAGACCCGCTGCTTCTGTCACGTCTCGGACACGATCCGTGCGCTCGCAGGGCTCATGGAAGAGGGCGCGTCCGGCGAGATCTACAACGTCGGCTCGGAGGAGCGCATCTCGATCAACGAGCTCGCCCGCCGCGTGCTCGAGCTCACCGGCTCGGGCTCCGAGGTCTCGTACGTCGCCTACGAGGACGTCTACGGCATCGGGATCGAGGACATGCTCCACCGGATCCCCTCGACAGCAAAGATCGAGTCGGCGACGGGATGGCAGCCCGCGCGGACGCTCGACGACATCCTCACCGACGTGCTCGCATTCGAGCGCGGCCGCAGCGAAGTCACCCTCTGAGCGACGACACAATACGATCGGCGCGTGAGTGAAGAGCGCGAGCGACTCTCATGGGCCGAGTTCGGCGTGGCGACGCGCGATCTCGCTCGCCAAGTGGCTCATGACGGCTACGAGGCGGATCTGATCCTCTCGATTGCGCGGGGCGGCCTGCTCGTCGGCGCAGCGCTCGGGTACGCGCTCGGCGTCAAGAACGCGTGGACAATGAATGTCGAGTTCTACACGGGTGTCGACGAGCGACTCGACGTCCCGATGATCCTCCCACCCGTTCCCGATCTCATCGATCTGGAAACGGCGCGAGTGCTGATAGCCGACGACGTCGCGGACACGGGCGAGACGCTCAGGCTCGTCAAGGACTTCTGCGTCGGCAAGGTGGGCGAGGTGCGCTGCGCAGTCCTGTACGAGAAGTCGCGGGCGATGGTCAACTGCGACTACGTGTGGAAGCGCACCGACCTCTGGATCGACTTCCCGTGGAGCGCGGACGAGCCGGTCACGCGGCGCGGCGTAAAGGGCCTACCGGTCGTCCGGGCGTAGAGCCGGAAACAGGATCACGTCGCGGATCGTCTCGCGGCCCGAGAAGAGCATGACGAGCCGGTCGATTCCGAGACCGAGACCTCCCGTGGGCGGCATGCCGTACGAGAGCGCCTCGACGTACTCCGGATCCCCGCGCACGCCCTCGACATGTGCCGACTGCTCGTCGAAGCGGCGCTGCTGCTCATCCGCGTCGTTGATCTCCGAGTAGGCGTTGCCGAGCTCCATCCCGGCAGCGAAGTATTCGAAGCGCTCGGTGATCGTCTCGTCGTCGTCTGTGACCCGCGCGAACGGAGAGAGCTCGACCGGATGGCCCCAGACGATCGTCGGCTCGATCAGGCTCGGCTCGACGAAGTGACCGAACGCGTGTCGACGAGCTGCGGCCAGTCCTTGTCCGCCTCGGTGTCGACACCCCGCTCCGTCAGCCGGGCGCGCAACTCGCCCTCGTCGCGCGTCCAGAGCTCGTGCGCATCGAGCGACTCGCTGAAGCCGACCCGTTTCCAGGGCCGCTTGAGGTCGATCTCGTGCCCGCGGAACTGCGCGACGGTCGTGCCCAAGGCGTCGAGCGCGACCTGCTCGAGCATCGCCTCGATCCGATCCATCGTGTCGCGGAAGTCTGCGTAGGCCTCGTACCACTCGAGCATCGTGAACTCGGGTTGGTGCTTGTAGGAGACGCTCTCGTTGCGGAAGTCCTTGCCGATCTCGTAGACACGCTCGAGCCCACCCACGATCAGGCGTTTGAGGTAGAGCTCGGTCGCGATGCGGAGATAGAGATCGGCCTCGAGCTCCTTCGAGTGCGTGACGAAGGGGTGCGCGAACGCCCCGCCGTAGCGGGGCTGAAGCACTGGCGTCTCGACCTCGACGAAGCCGTCCTCGTCGAGGAAGCGACGGATCGCGGTGACGATTTGCGAACGAAGGAGGAACAGCTCGCGGGACTCCTCGTTCATCAGCAGGTCGAGGTAGCGCTTCCGGTACCGCGTCTCTTGATCGGTGACCCCGTGGAACGTGTCCGGCAGCGGGCTTCGATTCCGGGACAGAACCGTCAGCTCGTCGACCGCGAGCGAGGGCTCCCCGCGGCGGGACGAAGCCGGCGATCCGACCACGCCGACGACGTCGCCGAGGTCGACGTCGATCTGGCCGGCGCGGCTCTCGTCGCAGAGAAGTTGAATCCGCCCCGAGCGGTCGACGAGATCGATGAAGGTCAGCTTGCCGTGCCCACGCCGCGCCATGACGCGCCCCGCAAGGCGGCGCGGCTCGGCTGATTCCGTGCCCGGCTCGAGGGCGCTCGCCTCTGCGCGGACAGCACTGATCAGGGCCCGATCAGGAAATCGCTTGGAAAGACCCATGGACGGGCAGCCTAACCGGCTGCCCAACGATCTAGGCCGCCTTGATCTCCATGATCTTGAACTTGACCTTCGAGCCACGGGGCGTGATGACCTCGACGGTCTCGCCCTTCTTGCGGCCGATGATCGCCTTGCCCACCGGCGACTCGTTCGAGAGCTTCCGCTCGACCGGGTTCGCCTCTGCCGAGCCGACGATGAAGTACTCGGTGGTCTCCTTTGCGTCCACGTCGCGGAGGCGCACGACGGACCCGATCGAGACGACGCTCGTGTCGACCTTCTTGACATCGATCACGCGTGCGTTCGCGAGGCGCTCTTCGAGCTGCGCGATGCGGTGCTCGAGCATCATCTGCTCGTTCTTCGCATCGTCGTACTCCGCGTTCTCGGCGATCTCGCCGAACTCACGCGCCGCTGCGATGCGCTCCGCGATCTCCCGCCGCTTCTCGGTGCGCAGGAGGTCGAGCTCGCTCTTGAGCTGTTTGTAGCCTGCGGGTGTGAGGAGCACATCCTTCACGAGAAACGCCTCCAGAGATGGGATTGCGGGGCCCCCTCGGCCCCGTCAACGGCTCGGAATGGTAGCTACCGCCCTGGACGAGCGTCAACAGACCGCGCACTACCATTACTGCGCGATGATCGACCTCCGAGAATCCTGGAACATCGGACCGGTGGAGGTGCCAACGCGGCTCGTGCTCGCGCCGATGGCGGGGGTCAGCGTTCAGGCGTTTCGCCGACAGGGTCGCCGTTACGGAGCAGGGCTCGTCTGCTCGGAGATGGTGAGTTGCGCGGGCATCGAGCACCGCAACGAGAAGACACTCGGCTACCTGCGCGTGGCCGCCGACGAGCACCCGCTCGCCATCCAGCTGTTCGGATCCGACCCGCAGTCGATGGCGGACGGTGCCCGGATGGTCGAGGCGGTCGGCGCCGACATCGTTGACGTCAACTTCGGATGCCCCGTGAAGAAGGTGACACGCACTGGAGCAGGTGCGCACCTGCTCGAGGACCCGGACCAGGCATGCCGCATCATCGAAGCGATCGCCGAGTCCGTCGACGTCCCCGTGACCGTGAAGTTGCGGCGCGGCGTGCGAAACGGATCGCGCGCGTGCCTCGAGCTCGGCCCGCGCCTCGTCGAGGCAGGGGCTGCGTCGCTCACGTTGCATCCGCGCTCGGCGGAACAGATGTACACGGGCACCGCCGACCACGCGCTCACGGCAGAGCTCGTCTCGCTCGTCGACGTGCCGGTTGTGGCATCGGGTGACGTGACGTCTCGCGTGCGGGCGCAAGCGGTGCTCGGTGCGACGGGTGCCGAGGCGGTGATGGTGGGCCGCGGCGCTCAAGGGAATCCCTGGGCGCTTCGCGAGATCATCGACGGCGACGCCGAGGAGCCCTCGAGGGAAGAGGTGGCTGCCGAGTTGGTCCTCTTCATCCGGGAAACCGTCCGAGAGCTCGGCGAGCGGCGTGCCTCGGGGTTCCTGAAGAAGTTCTACAGCTGGTACCTCGGGCAGGGCCGATTTCCGAAGCCGTTCAAGCAGGAGCTTCTCCAGCTCGACTCGATCGATGAAGTGGAGAGGCGGTTGCTCGCCGCCGCTCCAGGTGCACGCGACATCCTCGAGCTCCTCGAGTCCGAGATCCCGACGGGCGAAGAGATGACCCTCGAGCTTCCCGTCTCGATCTACGGCGGCGGCTAGTCCTCCACCGAGCCGGCGAGAGCGGTCGCGACGCCGAGCCCGACGTAGACCGTCCCGGTCACGTAGCGCTGCGCGCGTAGGAAGCGACGCGAGCGCCGCAGCACGCCGCCCGCACTCCCTGCCGCCAGCGCCCAGGTCGAGTCCGTGATGAGTCCGAGAAGCGCGAACAGGACGCCGAGGAAGGCGATTTGAACCGCCGGATGCGGCGCGTTCGGATCGACGAACTGCGGGAGAAAGGCGAGGAAGAAGAGCGCCGTCTTCGGGTTGAGCACGTTTACGACGATCCCCTGGGCGAAGGCACGGCGAAGATTTCGCCCTCCGCCAAGCGCCACCTCAGGCT
The DNA here is from genome assembly GCA_029865325.1 of Thermoleophilia bacterium. GTDB lineage: Bacteria > Actinomycetota > Thermoleophilia > Gaiellales > Gaiellaceae > GMQP-bins7. The sequence goes on along the minus strand of JAOUHF010000001.1, from coordinate 83,394 downwards.
CCGCTCGTCGCGAGAAGAGCGTCCACAGCCCCAGGCCGACCAGGTAAACGGCGCCGGCGATCTTCACCGCGGTGAACGCCACCGCAGACGACGCGATCAGCGCCGACAGGCCGAGAGTCGCGGCCGCGATATGGACGAGCGTGCCGACGTGGATTCCGAGCACGGACGCGAGTCCCGCTCGTCGGCCCTCGTGGATCGAGCGCGCCACGATATACAGAACCGCGGGCCCGGGGACGAGCAGCAGCGCGAGCGCCGCAACGACGAAGAGCCCGATTGCCGGAGGGTCTGGGATCAGCGATTCAGCTCCCAGACGAGGCGCAGTCCTTCGAGGGTCAGGAACGGATCGACCTGCTCGATCGTCTGCGAGTGCGGGGCGACAAGGTCTGCAAGCCCCCCAGTCGCAACCGCCCGAGCTTCGGCTCCCAGTTCGTCGCGGATGCGCCCGACGATCCCGTCCACCTGACCGGCAAAGCCGTACACGAGTCCCGACTGGAGCCCGGCGACTGTCGTCTTCCCGATGACGGCCGGCGGTGCCGCGTAGTCGATCTTGACGAGCCGGGCCGCACGGGCGAAGAGGGCGTCCATCGAGATCTCGATCCCGGGAGCGATAACGCCGCCGACGTACTCACCTTCAGCCGAGACCACGTCGAAGTTGGTCGACGTCCCGAAATCGACCACGATCACCGGTGCGCCGTAGCGTTCTATTGCTGCAACCGCGTTCACAATCCGGTCCGCGCCGACCTCGCGCGGATCGTCGTACCGAATCGGGACTCCGGTCTTCACACCGGGGCCGACGACGAGCACGGGAGCGCGGGCCCACTTGTCCGCGAATGCCTCCCATTCGCGCACGAGCACAGGTACCGTCGAGGCGAGGCAGATCCCGTCGACCGTGTCGAAGTCGAGAAGCCCGCTCAGTAGGACGCCGAGCTCGTCGGCCGTTGTGGAGCGTTCGGTCGCGACGCGCCAGTGATCAGCCAGCTCCGATGCCTCGTGCAAGCCGAGCGCGGTCTGCGTGTTGCCGACGTCCACGGTGAGAAGCACGCCGCTAGTGAATCAGAGTAACGAAACCCGGGTTGTTTCAGACGCCACGAGTTAGTAGAGTCGAGCCACGGTGTCTCGCAGGCGAAGTCGCGGCCAAACTGTGCCCGCGATCCCACTATTGATCGCGGGAGTCATCCTCGGTGGCACCCTTGCCGCGGTCGCTCTTCGCCGGCGCAGACGAGCGAAAGGAGCGCCGATGGCGGACGCCAAGCTGATCGTCAAGCGGCTCATCGAGGAGCCGTGGAAGGGCAACTTCGACGTGATCGACGAATACGTGGCGTCTAGCTTCGTGGGCCGCGATGCGGCCGAACCGGAGCCGATCCGAGGCCCGGCGGGCGTGCGTGCGAACGTCGAGAAGTACACCGCCGGCTTCCCCGACGGCGCAATCACCGTGGACGACCAGATCGCCGAAGGCGACAAGGTGGCGACGCGCTGGACGGGCCGTGGAACGCAGACGGGCGAGGTCGCCGGAATCGCGCCGACCGGCAAAGAGGTCACGGTCACCGGCCTCACGATCTCCCGGCTCGAAGATGGCAAGGTCGTCGAAGAGTGGACGACCTGGGACACGCTGGGCATGCTCATCCAGCTCGGGGCGATTCCCGAGCCGGCCCGTGCGTAGACATTCAAGGAACAGGGCGCAACGAGCAGGGCCGCTTCAGGCGGCCCCACTCGTGCGGACGAGCAGGGACACGGGCCGAAAGCGCGAAATACGCCTTCCCGCGAGACCGCGCATGTCCAGCGCCTTCGCCCCTCACCACATGCCCTGCGCCGAATGTGGCGCCTCGCTCGCCATGGACGAGCGCGCCGACCACGTCTGCGATCCCGAACGCCGGCTCGAGTACCGGTTGCTCCAACTGAGAGACGAGGTCGACGGCTTCGAAGACGGCCTCTGCGGCTATCTCGATTCGCCACAGGGACGCTTTGCCCAGTGGCTGGCAGAGCGCGATCGGCATCGCCCGAAGGGCTGAAGGCGCCGGTCTAGAGCGGTTCGTCGTCGCTCGAGAGCGGCTGCCCTATTCGCTCGGCGAGTGCCTCGGCGGTCAAACGCGGATCCTCGCCCTCTCCGCGCAGCTCCTCGACGGTCACATCACCTGACGTGTAGACCTCGGCGTGCGGGATGATTCGGCTCGGCCGGTTCTTGTCCCAGACCCAGACGTCCTCCATGCGCACGTGGAAGTACGGGTAGCTCGCCTGCGGGAGTGCCTCGACGTCCAGCTTGTTGCACAAATAGGTCGCGTCCTGCGTAAGCACGCAGTAGCGAAAGAGCGAGAACACGGCCGAGTACTCACGCTTGAGCGAGAGCTCGAGCTCGGCCTCGAACTCGTCGAGCTCGTCGAGGTGAGACATGGGCGCTCAGTGTAGCGCCGCGAGTGCGTCTGACACGTTTCCGAGACCCGGGATCTCGAGCTCGGGATCGAGCTTCGCAAGCGGCTCGAGCGCAAAACGGCGCTCATGAAGGCGCGGATGAGGGACGCGGAGACCAGATTCGTCGACAATTTCGTCGCCGTACAGGAGGAGGTCGAGGTCGATCGTCCGCGGCCCCCACCGCTCCAGCCGCTCCCGTCCGAGCAACCGCTCGATCGTGAGAAGCGCATCGAGGAGCTCGCGTGCGGAGAGCGTCGTCTCGAGTGCGGCGGCGCCGTTCAGGAAGCGCGGCTGATCGACGACGCCGACGGGGTCGGTCTCGCGGAGCTCCGAGACAGCGAGCACGTCGACTCCTTCCACGGCGGCGAGCAGCGAGACCGCCCGTTCGACAGTCCCCCTTCGGCTGCCGAGGTTCGCGCCGAGGCCGACGTACGCGCGCGGCACTACAGGCGGGAGCGCTCGACGGTGACTGCCGCAAAGTCGACTGGAACGTCCAGGATCACGTCTGGCTTGCGGACACGCACACGGACACGCTCAACCGTGGGAAAACGTTCGAGGATGCCGTCGACGATCGCCCCGGTCAGGCCTTCGAGCAACAGGCGCTCCGGCCCGGCGAAGATCTCCTCCACGAGGCCCGCGATCCGGCGATAGTCGACGGTGTCCTCGATTCGGTCGGTCGCGGTCGCGTCACCACGGACGTCGACCCACAGATCGACGAGAAACCTCTGCCCGAGCCTCCGTTCCTCCTCGAGGTACCCGTGCCGGCCGAAGACGACCAGGCCGGAGAGCTCGATGGTCATACGGACACGGTCCCACGTTCGACTGCCGCTGCAACCGCGAGCGCCTCGACCGTCTCGCGAACGTCGTGAGCCCGCACCATCCAGGCCCCACGCTCGAACGCCGAAACTGCGGCTGCCACCGATGCGGAGATCGTTCCGATCGTCGCGGCCGGGTCTCCGAGAATCTTTCCTAGAGTGCTCTTCCGGGAGACACCGATCAGCACAGGCCTCCCCAGGCTGACCAGCTCGCCGAGCCGGCGAATGAGCTCGAGGTTCTGATCGGGCGTCTTGCCGAACCCGATGCCCGGATCCACGCAGATTCGCTCCTCGCGTATGCCGCGCTCGACGGCGAACGCGATTCGCTCCTCGAGAAAGCGCAACACTTCGGACACGACGTCGTCGTACCGAGGTGCCGCCTGCATCGTTCGCGGCTCCCCCTGCATGTGCACGAGGCAAACGTACGCGTCGCCTTCAGCCACGACGACCGCCATTTCGGGATCTCCTCGCAAGGCCGTGACGTCGTTGACCAGCTCGGCTCCGAGCTCGAGCGCACGACGGGCGACCACAGCCTTCGAGGTATCGATCGAGACAGGCGAACCTGCGAGCCCTTCGAGCACCGGCACGATACGCCGGAGCTCGTCGCCTGCAGAGACCGGCGCAGCGCCGGGCCGGGTGGACTCGCCACCCACATCCACCATCACCGCGCCCTCCTCGAAGAGGCGCCGACCGTGCTCGATCGCGTCCGCGGGCGCCCTGAACAGCCCTCCGTCCGAGAAACTGTCCGGGGTGACGTTGACCACCCCCATCACTGCCGGCCTCGGCCAGCGCTCCTCGATGGGCGTGCGCTCGGTCACGACACTGAGCGTACCGCCGTCCGACGAGGCGAGCAGAATCCGGCGCCATGAGCACACCTTCCGAAAACAGCGGCCCTCTGGGCCAGCAACGTGGCATCGGCTTTGCGATCCTGATGACCATCATCACACTCGGGATCTACTCGATCTACTGGGTGTTCAAGACCCAGGACGAAGTCAAGAACCACTCCGACCAGGGCGTCGGCGGCGTCCTCGGCCTCGTGATCTACATCGTGGTCTCGATCGTCACCTGGTTCCTGATTCCGTCCGAGGTCGGGAAGATGTTCAAGAAGGACGGCCGCGAGGCACCCTTCAGCGGATGGACCGGTCTCTGGCTCCTGCTCCCGATCATCGGAGCGTTCGTCTGGTTCATCAAGATCCAGGGCTCGCTCAACCGGTACTGGGAGAGCAAGGCGTCCTCGTCGGCGCCGATGTCCGAGCCAGGCGTCGCGTAGATCGCGGGCCTGATGCGCGGTAACGCCGCGCGGGTTCTGCTGCCGGCCCTCGTCGTGCTGGCGCTGGTCGGCGTGGTTGCGATCGCAGCGACCGGGTCTACCTCGACGGGCACGGGTGAGGTTCGGCCACCCTCAGCAACGCTTCTCGACACGATCCTCAGCCTCGGGTTCGTTGCGGTCCTCGCGGGGGGTGTGCTGCTTCTCTACGGCCTTACCCAGCGGAAGGCCATCAGCCGCGAGGTGGCCAGCGGTCGGTACCGGCGAACGTCGCTCCTCGGCTTCCTCACCTTCATGTCCATCATCATGGTGGTCGCGTACTGGCGCTTGGGCGAGTGGGAGCTCGTACCCGTCGAGGAGGAGGCAGCGGATCCCGCCTTCTCCGGGTCGGTGCCCGCGCCCGACGCGACGGGGTCTGGGAATTCGGTCGCCACGTACGAGCCGGCCTTCGCGTGGCTCCCTGTGATCCTCGTGTTGGGGCTCGCGACTGCGGCCGTCGCCGCGTACGTGGTCGCGGTGCGCCGCTCGACGCGCTCAACACGAGCCCAAGAGTCGCTCGCCGAGCACCTCGCCACCGTCTTCGACGACACGCTCGACGACCTGCGAGCCGAGAGCGATCCGCGCCGCGCCGTCATCGCAGCCTATGCGCGACTCGAGCGCGTGCTCGCCGCGCACGACATCGCTCGACGCGGGGCCGAGACCCCCGAGGAGTACCTGACCAGGATCCTCGGGGCGCTGACGATCGACGCTGAGGCGGTCCGTCGCCTCACGGACCTCTTCTCGCGGGCTAAGTTCTCGCAACACGCCGTGGATCTCGCAATGAAGGAGGAGGCGATCGAAGCGCTCGAGCATGTGCGGGACGAGCTACGCGCGGCAGCCGCTATGCCGGAGGCTCTATCAGCCGGCGAGCTCGTCGCGACGGGAGCGCGCTCGTGAACCGGGACCTCGGTCGTGCGCTGCGAGCACTCATCGCGCCCACCGTTGCGCTCTTCGTCGTCTTGGTATTCATCCCCGGACGACTTTCGCTCGCGGTCAGGATCTACGGGCTCTTGGTCTGCGCCGTTGCGCTGGCGCTCGCTCTGAGCGCTCTTCGTCGCTCCTACCCGCGAGCGCGCCGGCTTCGTCCTCGCCGGCGACAGCAACCCGCGAGCCGGCGGCCACCGCCCGGCCTCGCGCGCATCGAGCACGAGACGGCACTCGGCGTCGCTGGCGCCTTCGACCTCCACTTTCGCCTCGTCCCGCGCATTCGCGCGATCGCCGCCGGACTGTTGGCGTCACGCAGGAGCGTCTCCCAGCAAGCCGCACCCGATACGGCGCGCAACATCCTGGGCTCTGAAACGTGGGAGCTTGTCCGCGCAGATCGTCCCCCGCCGGATGATCGGCTGGCCCGCGGTCTCCCTGTCTTGGAGATGCGAAGCGTCGTCGAGTCGCTGGAGAGGATCTAATGGAGCTGGCCGAAGTCAGGGATCTCTCCGGACAGGTTCTGGACGAGGTCGAGAAGGCGATCGTCGGGAAGCGCGACTCCCTCGAGCTCGTCCTACTGGGGTTCCTGGCCGACGGGCACGTCCTCCTCGAGGACTACCCCGGGCTCGCGAAGACGCTCGCTGCGCGGTCGTTCGCGCAGACCCTGAGCATGCGCTTCGCGCGCATCCAGTTCACGCCCGATCTGATGCCTTCCGATGTGACAGGCTCGTCGATCTGGAACCAGCGCGACTCCGACTTCGAGTTTCGCCCAGGCCCGATCTTCACCAACCTCCTCCTATCCGACGAGATCAACCGCGCGCCCCCGAAGACGCAGGCGGCGCTGCTCGAGGCGATGCAGGAGCGTCAGGTGACGATCGAGGGCGAGACGCACCTGCTCGAGCGTCCGTTCCTCGTGATAGCCACGCAGAACCCGATCGAGTACGAGGGCACCTACCCGCTGCCCGAAGCCCAACTCGACCGCTTCCTCTTGCGCACCGCTATCGGATACCCGAGCAAGGCGGACGAGATCGAGGTGCTCGGACGCCGGATCGACCGCGAGACAGACGACGTCGAGCTCGAGCACGTCGTCGACCGCACGATGCTCCTCGAAATGCAGAAAGCCGTCGAGCGTGTGTACGTCGCCGAAAGCGTACGCTCGTACTGCGTCGAGCTCGTCATCGGCACGCGCGACTCGGAGAGCTCGGCCGTGGGAGCGAGCCCCCGTGGCAGCCTTGCGCTGTTGAAGCTCGCGCGCGGCAAAGCCGCTCTCGCCGGACGCGACTACGTCGTCCCTGACGACGTGAAGGCGATCGCCGTTCCGGCACTCGCTCACCGCCTCGTGCTCCGCCCGGAGCTCTGGGTTCAGCGCGTGTCTGCAGAGGACGTCGTGCTGGACGTGCTTTCGAGCGTCCCCACCCCGCGCGCGGACGACCTCGAGCCCGCAGCTCGCTCGTGACCCGAGCGGGGAGCCCACGGATCGAGGGATACGCCGTGGTCGCGGCGATCGCGCTGGTCGCAGCTCTCGCGTTACGCAGGCCGGAGCTGGCGATCATCGCAGCGCCGTTCGCCCTCGTGCTTGCGATCGGAACGAGACTGGCGCGAGATCCCAAGGTCACCGTCGAGCTCGTGCTGGCGCGCGACCGAACGATGGAGGAAGCGGACTTGGAGGCCAGCCTGACCGTGCGAGCCGTGGGCGCCGTCGACCGACTCGAGCTCCTCCTCGATCTACCGCCCGGAGTGGAGGCTGCTGACGCAGGCGACGCCCAGGTCATTCGACTGAGGCCTGGAGATGAGCGCGTGATCCCACTCGCGCTGCGTTGCACACGCTGGGGCGTCTATTCGCTCGGGGGTGTCGAGGTGCGAGCACGCGACCCATTCCGGCTCGTCGTCTGGGAAGAGCGCTTCAGTGGCCGGCAGCAGCTGAAGGTGTATCCGCGCCCGATCTCTCTCCGCCGGATCCTCGCGCCCGCGGAGACGCAAGCGTTCACCGGCAGCGAAGTCGCTCGCGTCAAGGGCGACGGCGTCGAGTATGCGGACATCCGAGACTTCGTACCGGGTGACCGCGTCCGCTCGATCAACTGGCGTGCGTCAGCGCGACGCCAGACCCTCGTGGTCAACGAGCGACACCCCGAGCGAAACACCGATGTGGTCCTCTTCGTGGACAGCTTCGTCGACGTGCACGGTGGAGATCGGAGCACGCTCGAGGATGCCGTGCGGGCAGGATCGGCCCTCGCAACGCGCTACCTCGAGCGACGCGACCGAGTCGGCCTCGTCGGATTCGGCGGCGTTCTCCGCTGGCTCCAGCCCGGCATGGGACTCACGCAGCGCTACCGGCTGATCGAGACGATGCTCGAGACGGGCGTCGAGCCAACGTACACCTGGCGCGACGTGAATCTCATCCCGGCGAGGATCCTCCCGCCGAAGGCGCTCGTGCTCGGATTGACCCCGCTGGTGGATCCGCGGTTCATCGCAGCCCTTGGTGACCTTCGCGCGCGTGGGTTCGACGTCGGCGTCGTGGAGGTGGATCCGGTTCCGCTCGTCGAGGCGGGTCGTAGCGAGATCGAGGAGCTCTCCTACCGCCTGTGGGTGCTCGAGCGGGAGGTCGTGCGGGCAAGCCTCGTCGCTCTTGGAATCGGCATCGCCCGTTGGGGCGATCTCGATCTGGAGACGGCACTCGAGGAGGTGAGGACATTCAGGCGCTACGCCAAGCTGGCACCCGTGTAACCGTCGGTGTCGGGGCTGTGGCCTTGCTCGGCGCGCTGACCGCGGTGCCACTCGCTCGAGCGAGCGACGATGTCGTCGAGCTCGGCGCTCGGGTCGCCGCCATCGCCGTCGTCGCGCTCGTCGCCGCACTCGTTCTGGAGTGGACAGCGCTGGTCCCGACCGCGATCGTCCTCGTCGGCGCGCTCTACGCCGCTCAGCTCGCGATCGACGATGCGGCGCTGGACACTGCCTCGCCCGCGTACGCCGCGGGACTGCTGGTCACCGCCGAGCTCGCCTACTGGTCACTCGAGGAGCGCGACTACATTCAGGGAGAGCCAGGAGCGAGCCTCCGACACGCCGCGTTCGTTGCCGCTCTCGGAGTCGCGACGTTACTCGTCGCCTCGTTGCTCCTCGTCCTCGTCGACACGGTGCGCACGAGAGGGCTCGCCGTGGATCTCGTCGGAGCCGCTGCAGCAGCGCTGTTCGCGATCGTACTGGTCGCCCGCGGACAAGGCCGAACGAGCCACTAAGAGCGTTATCGAGCTGCAGCTAAGCCGTTCGCTCCGCAAGCACCCGTTCGATCGGCCGCTCGTCGCGCAGGCGAGCTGGAGGGGCTCCCGATCGTGACCGCGATCCTCGAATCGCCGCCTACGACATCGAGACGATCGCGGCCTGAGCGGATGACTGGGGGTCGCAGCCGCGAAGCGGGGGGTTCTTTAGGGATCTCTCCGCGACCGGAGCCCGCGCGAGCGGATTCCAGTCGCGCGCGAAGGGCCTAGCCGGCCGCGCCTTCGGGCGGCGGCGGCTGCATCGTCGCGCCCGGGAATGCGGGACGCGGCATGGGTTTCGGGATCGGGCGGCCGCGCTCGGGCTCACCGTCCGCGACGGGAGCAGTGGCCTCCTCGGGCGGGAAGACCGACTCCTCGGACTCGCCGGCCAGCAGGCGCTCGAACTGATCCTTGTCGATCGTCTCGCGCTCGATCAGGATCGCGGCGAGTTGGTGTAGCTCGTCCATGTGTGTGCGCAGAATGGCTGTCGCGGAGGCATGTGCCTCGTCGAGGACACGCCGGATCTCGTCGTCGATCTCCTTCGCTATCTCGTCCGAGTAGTCGGGCTCGGAGCCCATGTCGCGGCCGAGGAAGGGAAGGTCGTGGTTTCGGCCGAGCACGCGCGGGCCGAGCTTCTCGCTCATCCCGAAGCGCATCACCATCGACTTCGACGTGGCAGTCACCCGCTCGATGTCGTTCGCCGCACCCGTTGTGATCTCGTGGAAGACGAGCTCTTCGGCAGCCCGCCCTCCGAGCGTCATCGCGAGCTCGTCCATCAGCGCCGACTTCGTCGTCAGGTAGCGATCCTCGGTCGGAAGCGAGATCGTGAGGCCGAGCGCCTGGCCACGGCTGACGATCGTGATCTTGTGTACGGGGTTCGTGTTCTCGAGGTAGTTGCCCACGAGTGCGTGCCCCATCTCGTGATACGCGGTGATCTTGCGCTCTTTTTCGGAGAGGAGGCGGGCCTTCTTCTCAGGCCCGGCGATGACGCGCATGATCCCCTCCTCGAGTTCCACCTGCCCGATCATCTTCTTGTCACTCCGGGCGGCGAGGATTGCCGCCTCGTTGATCAGGTTCGAGAGGTCAGCGCCGGTGAAGCCGGGGGTACCGGCGGCGAGCGTGTCGAGGTCGATCTCGCGCGCGATCGGCTTGCCGCGCGAGTGCACCTCGAGAATCTTCCTGCGGCCGATGCGATCGGGACGGTCGACGACGATCTGGCGGTCGAAGCGGCCCGGGCGGAGAAGCGCGGGATCGAGGATATCGGGACGGTTCGTCGCGGCGATGAGGATGATGTTGTCCTTCACCTCGAAGCCGTCCATCTCGACGAGGAGCTGGTTCAGGGTCTGCTCGCGCTCGTCGTGACCACCACCCATTCCCGCTCCGCGGTGCCGGCCGACGGCGTCGATCTCGTCCATGAAGATGATGCAGGGCGACGCCTGCTTCGCCTGTTCGAAGAGGTCGCGCACGCGCGAGGCGCCGACGCCGACGAACATCTCGACGAAGTCCGAGCCCGAGATCGAGAAGAACGGGACGCCCGCTTCACCCGCGACCGCGCGGGCGAGCAGCGTCTTCCCGGTGCCGGGCGGCCCATACAGGAGAACGCCCTTGGGGATCCGCGCTCCGAGCGCCTGAAACTTCTTCGGGTTCTCGAGGAATTCCTTGATCTCGTGAAGCTCCTCGACAGCCTCGTCAGCGCCCGCGACGTCCTTGAACGTGACCTTCGGCGAGTCGGGCGACATCCGCTTCGCGCGGCTCTTGCCGAAGCTCATCACTTTCGACCCGCCGCCCTGCATCTGGTTCATGAGGAAGATCCAGAATCCGATCAGGAGGACGAACGGAAGGAAGTTGATGAGCAGCGACCACCACGCGGACGATCCGGTGCCCTTGGAGTCGAACTTGACGTTCTGCTTCTCGAGCAGGTTCTCGAACTGCGTTGCTGACTGCTCTGTCGGGTAGTTGACCTTCACCTTCCTGCCGTCGACGAGCGTCAGGCTGATCTGCTGCTTGGTCGGCGTAAAGAGAACCTCGTTGACGGCCCCGGACTTGACCTCGGCGATCGCTTCGGAGTACGTGACCTTGCGCTGCTCCGCGCGCCCAGGCAGGAGCGTCTGACTCGCCAGATAGACGAGCAGGACGATGATGATCAGCGGAAAAAGTGCGCTTCGGAAAAAGCGATTCACGGGCAGTTTTCGCAGGGTAGCACCCTGCTTCTTCGACACCCAGGGGGTGAGCCCCTGTCCCTCGTTAGGGTCCCGTTGCCGGGTTACGTGGCGTTCGGCACCAAGTCGGCGTGCAGAACCGCGACGTACGGGAGATTCCGATACCGCTCGGCAAAGTCGAGGCCATACCCGATTACGAACCGATTCGGGATCTCGAAGCCCACGTAGCGCACCGGAACTTCGATCTCGCGGCGCTCCGGTTTCGTGAGGAGCGCTACCACCTCGAGTGATGCGGGCTTGCGCGCCGTGAGGTTCCGCATGAGGTACGAGAGCGTGAGCCCGGAGTCGATGATGTCCTCGACCACGACGACGTCTCGCCCCGCAACGTTGATGTCGAGATCCTTCAGGATCCTGACGACGCCCGACGAGTCCGTTGCCGCGCCGTAGCTCGAGATGGCCATGAAGTCGATCTCGCACGGGACTGTCAACTCGCGCATGAGATCTGCCATGAAGAAGACGGCGCCCTTCAGCACGCCCACCAGCAGGAGGTCGCGGCCTTCGTAGTCGGCCGAGATCTCCGCTCCCAGCTCGCGGATGCGCGCCTGCAACGTGTCCTCGTCGATGAGGATCTCGCCTACGCCTCGCTCTAGCTCCGCTTGAGTCATGGCTCCTCATCTTTCCATGCGGTAACGGTGCCTTCCCATCCAGGCGCCTCGGCAATGCCCGGAACCGAGACGACGTCGTCCCCCGAGACGATGAGCGGCCACTCGTCGCGCTCGAGCCTCGGCACCTTGGCGTCCACGAAGAGATCCTGCACCTTCTTTCGCCGGCCTGCGATCCTGTCGCCCGGACGGCGAGTGCGCACCGACAGACCCGGGAGCTTGCTCTCGAGCCGCCACGGCCCAAATGCCACCCGCCCCTCCAGACGGAGCTCGTCGTACTCTCGTACGGCGCGGAGATCGTCTCCGAGGTCGGCCGACCTCGTTCCGTCCGTCGTGGCGAGGAGCTCGGCGAGCGTCCTCTCGAGCGCTCTCGGCAGACGTGGCCGTTGCTCGGCGAGGGCCCGCAGGTTCTCATCGGCGGCCGGATGGAGCTCGCGCAGGCGCGGCAGGATCTCCTGGCGGATGAGCCCACGCTTCGTGTCTGCGTTGGACGAGTCGACCCGAATGCCGAGCCCATGCTCGTGGCAGTACGCCTCGGTCTCGTCCCGCCACACCGACAGGAGCGGCCGAACGACGCCGTCCTCCCGCTTCACCTTGATCCCTTTCGTCGTGCCCGACGAAACGAGCCGGTAGAGGATCGTCTCGACCTGGTCGGAGGCGGTGTGGCCAGTGGCCCGAAGTCCGCGACCTCCAGTCAGCTCGTATCGCACCTCTCTCAGACCCGCTTCCGTACGACTTCGCGCCGGGCTGTTACTTGGCTCGACGATCTCCGCTCCCATGATGTCGCGACAGAAGCGGGCATCGTCGTGGGACTCCTTTCCCCGTAGCCCGTGATTCACGTGGAGTGCCGAGACTCGATAACCGAGCGCTCCGAGGACGTGCCAGAGGCACGTCGAGTCCGGTCCGCCCGACACCAGGCAGACGACCTCACCCGCGGGAGGGATCAGGTCATTCCGACGGATCGCCGCTTCGACGCGGGTCGCGAGGGCGCTGCTCATGGGCCCATTGTGCCTCCCCCACCGAGCGGAAGCGTGGCGAACGGCTCCACCCTTCCAGGAGCGCGGCGGCAGACTCGACCTGTGCCGCCGTCAACCTGAACGGAGTCGCATGCTCCACCGGCGCCATGAGCGGCGCAGGCACGAGCCCGTGAGCTGCGTCGACGGTGTAGCGAAGCGCGAGCGCGTGACCGACGTGGAGCACGACTGGTTCAGGCCGCTCGAGCAGCCGGCGCAGACCCCGCGCGAACCGAGTCGCGGCGACTGCGCGACTTTCGCCATCCCCGGGCGCGCTTTCGGCGGGCGACCGGGATGCCGCCCAGGCGCGGTATTCGTCGAGCGGGCCGTCGGCGTACGACCCGAAGTCGATCTCGTTGAGGTCACCGACGACGAGACGCGACACTTTGCGTGCACCGAGCGCGAGCTCGAGCGTCTCCTGCGTCCGAGCGAGCTCCGTAGCGACGCCGACCGATATCTCCTCGTCGTCGAGCAGAGCGGCAAGGCTCAGGCTTTGCGCGATCCCCTCCGGTGTCAACCCTTCGCCGGGAGCAACACACGACGCGACGCGATCGCGATTCGAGCCGGCGAACCCGTGGCGGGCGAGGAGCAGGAGCTCCATGGGTCAGAGAAGGACCGAGCGGTAGTCGAGCACGTGCTTCATGCCAATGGTTTGGTACAGACGGATCGCAGGCTCGTTCTCCGCGCGGACGAAGAGGCAGACGGTCGGCACCCGCTGAAGGAGCAGACGGCAGAGGTCCGAGAGGCCGCGAGCCCCGTGCCCTGCGCGTCGAGCCACCGGATCGACCCACACCTGCTGGAGCTGTACCGCCTCGGGGGTCCACGCCGAGGCTTCGGCCTTGAAGAGGATGACTCCGTCCTCGGCCCAGAGCCACGACCGACCCTCCTCGATCTGAGTGCGGGTTCGCCAACGGAAGCCCTCGGGATCGCGTCGCATGGGATCGATGCCGAGCTCCTCCTCGTGGGCCGACGCGCACGCCGGCACGAGGAGCTCGAGATCGTCGAGCGTAGCGGCGCGCAGGCCCGTGCCTCCCGACGCCGGGGACTGGCGGATGACGAAGACCGGCTGCCCAGGACGGTCCTCGCGTGGACTCGGCAGGCGCGACCGAACCTCGTCCCACAACTCAGTCACCGCGCGCGCTTCTCCGATCAGCATGCGCGGCGCGGCGCGGGCGACAGCGCCGGCGAACACACCGCAGCCGCTACCCGACGGAACGACGTTTACTCCCATGTGGCAGAGCGCGAGGAGCTCCCGGCCTTCGACGCGCGCGACGAAACGGCCGAGACCCCGCCGCGCGACATCCTCGAGGAACACGCGCTCCACGGGATCCTGCGCGCAGAAACGCAGGATCTGGTCTCGCTTCGGCTCGGTCAGCTTCACGGGCAAGCTCCGGAACTCTAGAGACGGTTCCCACGTGCAGCCCGCCCGAAAGCCGTAGGGTTCCCCCCGTGCCGATCCACCTACGCGCAGAGCCCGGCGACTACGCGGAGGCGTGCCTACTCCCCGGCGACCCGCTGCGCGCGAAGTACATCGCCGACACCTTCTTCGACGAGCCGGTCGAGGTGAACACGTACAGGGGACTGCTGGGATTCACGGGAACCTTCGAAGGCAAGCCCGTGTCCATACAGACGAGCGGAATGGGATGCCCATCGGCGGCGATCGTGATCGAGGAGCTCGTGCAGCTCGGAGTGAAGAAGATCCTTCGCGTCGGGACGTGCGGCGGGCTGAGAGCCGACGTCATGGGTGAGCTGATCGTCCCACTCTCGGCCGCCCCTGCGGACAGCACCGCGATGCAGTACGTCGACAACGAGCCGTACGCGCCGACCGCCAGCTTCGAGCTCGTCCACGAGCTCGTCCATCAGGCCAAGGAGCTCGGCAAGAACGTCCGCGTGGGACCGATCGTATCGAGCGCGGTCTTCTACCAGCCGGATCAAGGTCAGGCGCGGCGCTGGGCCGAACGAGGCATCCTCGCCGTGGAGATGGAAGCGGCCGTCCTCTTCACGCTCGGAGCACTGCGCAACATCCAGGCGGGCTGCGTGCTCCTCGTGAGCGATCTCGTCCCAGGCGTGAGCGTCCAGATCCCTGCCGGCGGCGGGGAGTACGTCTACATCTCCGACGAGGAAATGCGGAAGGCCGTTGACGGGATGGCAGAGCTCGCGCTCCACGCCATCACGGCCTAGCGCCGGCGGTTTAGGGTTCCGCAGTGGCCGCGGCGCCCGAGAAGGTCGTCTTCCTCGTCAACCCCGCCTCTGCGGGGGGAACGACCGGAAAGCGCTGGCCGGAGATCGCGCACCGAGCGGCGGCTCTCGGGCTCGCAGGGGACGCGCTGATCTCCGAAGAGCCCGGACACCTCGCCATCCTCGCCGCGGACGCCGTTCGCGAGGGAGCGAGCCTTCTCGTCGCCGTCGGCGGCGACGGTTCCGTGAACGAGGTCGTGAACGGGATGGCCGAGGGGGGGAACGCCGAGTTGGCCGTGATCCCGCGGGGCACAGGCTGGGACTTCGTTCGCACGTACGGAATCCCGCGGGACCTCGATGCCGCGATCGACATCGCCTTGAACGGCGACGTGCGCGAGATCGACCTCGGCCTCGTCTCGTATCGGACGTGGGCGGGCGCAGATGGACGCGCGTACTTCGCCAACGTGGCGAGCGCGGGGATCAGCGGTGCGATCGCGCAGCGCGCGAACGAGGCCTCGAAGGCACTCGGCGGGAAGATCTCGTACTACTGGGCGACACTCGCCGTGTTCGTACGCTGGCAGACGGGCGACATGCGCGTGTCCGTCGACGACGAGATCCGCGGCGGGAAGATGATCGACGTCGTCGTCGCGAACGGCCGCTACCTCGGAGGCGGGATGATGATGTGTCCCGATGCGGAGCCCGACGACGGGCAGCTTGACGTGCTCCTGATCGGAGACGTGACGAAGCGCGACCTCCTCTTCGTCCTTCCGAAGACGTACCGCGGCAGGCACCTCCCCCACCCCCGCCTGGAGATCCTGCGCGGCCAGGTGATCACGGTCGATGCCGACGAGCCGCTCCCGGTCGAGCTCGACGGCGAGCAGCCGGGAACCACGCCTGCGCGCTTCGAGGTCGTCCCCGGAGCGCTCAGGTTGCGAATACCCGCCGTCGGCTAGGCGGCAGGCTTCCGCGGCGTCGTTGCGCGCGCCGGGGCCTTCGCCTTCTTCATCGCCGCGACCTCTTTCTCGAGCTTCGTGACCCTCACCTCGAGCGCGTCGATTCCGCGCACCTTCTTCGTGAGATCGTCGACGCGGGCCCGGAGATCGTTGACAGCCGTCAGGGCACGCTGCCCTCCGGGAAGCTCCGAGAGCCTGTGCAGCGCGTCCTCACCGGCGTCGGCGAGGCGGGTCAGGATGTCCTTCTCTCCGAGCTTGGCGCCCGAAGAACTCGCGGAAGTCTTCGTAGTGGTCGTCGGCATGTCGTTAGTCATAGCACTCCGCGAGGAGCAGTGTGGTGTGGATCCTCTCTCAGCGCGGCTCGGCTAGCCGAGCGCTTCGACAACTGCGACTAGCGTCTCGCCAGCAGTTGCGTCGACCTTGAGCACCGCACGGTCGTCGAGAGCGGTCGGGCCGCGGTTGACGATCGCGAACGCGCGTGCCTCGAGCGGCAGACCCGCCACGGGCCAGACCTCGAGCGAGGAACCGACCACGAGCACGAGCCCAGCCCCACGGGCGAGCTGGGTCGCGCGCTCCATGGCTACTGGCGGCAGCAACTCGCCGAAGAGCGTGACTCCTGGCTTGAGAATCCCACCGCACTTGACGCAGATCGGAACAGATCGCTCCTCCAGTTGGGCGAGCACTTCATCCGCCGGTTCTACCCAGAGGCAGCTCATACACTCTGCCGAGCGGATCGAGCCGTGCACCTCGATCACGTCGCGGCTGCCCGCGCGCGAGTGCAGGGTGTCGACGTTCTGCGTGACGATGGCGCTGACGAGGCCGCGGCGCTCGAGCTCGGCAAGCGCATGGTGCGCCGCGTTGGGTTCCGCGTCGCGCAGCATGTGGAGCCGCTGCCGGTAGAAGCTCCACACGTGCGCCGGGTTGCGCTTGAACGCCCGGATAGACGCGACCTCAAAGGGATCGATCTCGACCCAGATGCCCGAGGCAGAACGAAAGTCGGGAATCCCGCTCTCCGTGCTCACACCTGCCCCGGTAAGCACCACACACGGCTGTCGCTCCCGAATGAGGGCGGCAAGCTCGACGGCCGACACGCGCGGATTCTAGGGTTGCGAGCGTGGACGGCTTCTCATTCTCAACCGACGTCAGGATTCGCTTCGCCGAGACGGACGCGCAAGGCATCGCCCACCACGCCTCGTTCGTCGTCTGGCTCGAGGTCGCACGTGTCGCGTATCTCGCGGCGCATGCAGGTGGGTATCAGGCGATTCGCGACCAAGGGGTCGAGGCGCTCACGACCGAGGCCTGCGTCCGCTACCACCGCGCTGCGTACTTCGACGAGACGCTGAGAGTCTGGGCGCGCTGCACAGACGTGCGGGGAGCTCGCTTCAGGTACGAGTATCGGGTCGAGCGCGCCGGTGAGCTCGTCGCAGACGGGCACACGCTGCACGCCACCGTCGATCGTGAGACGTACCGCCCGACGCGGGTTCCCGCATGGCTGGCGGAAGCTATCGCTAGGGCTGAGTCGGCGGCGGGGTAGCGCCGGCCTTGGCCGGAGGCTTCGGGTTCTCGCCGACTGGAGCTTTGGCCTTGGGCTTGGCGACCTTGGTGCCGACGCGAACGATCCTCGTCTCCCCCTTGTAGGACGTCGTCCACGTCTCGTCGCGAAGGATGCTGCCGTTCGCCGCGTAGACCGTGCGTGTCACGGAGGTGCGGCTCGGTGCAGATCCCTCCTCCTCGACGACGGTCTTGCCCTTCGCGAGCGTGGGATCCTTCACACGCTTGATCGGGGGTCGCCCCGTCACGGTGAACGTCCCTGGCGAGCTCTCGACGCGGCGGTCCTCGCCGCCAAAGATCGCGATGCTGATCCCGTCGCTCTCGGCGAAGCCCTTGACGAGCACCCAGCTCTTCGTGTCGTTCACGAACTTGAGATCGAGCGACGGCCAGTAGACCGTGGCATCTCGGCCCAGTTGGTAGCGACTGATGTAGAGGGAATGGGGATTGCGCTCGGTAATGCGCAGGCCCGCCTCCCAGGCGGCGTTGAACGCCGTCGTCGCAATCTGCGAGGTGCCGCCGCCGACCTCCTCCGCGAACTCGGTGCCGATGATCACTGGCGCCGGTCGGAAGCCGCGCTCGACGGTTCGCTCTCCGATCGCTTCGTTGAGCGAGAACGTGCCGCCCGGAGGAACGAGCGTCCCGTCGAGCTCCCTGACGCCGAGCTGGAGGTTGGTGATGCGGTCAGCGGTGCCCGAGTAGTACGTCTTGTACGAAGCCATCCGCCGGTCGATGCCCATCGCCAGCGCCTCGGACGTCGTGCGCTCGGGAGCGGCGCGGACCACCTGAAGCTGCGCCACGCGGTTCGCCGGCCGCAAAGCCGCGCGCAGCAACGCGCTGGCTGTCGCAGGTACGTCGAGCTCGAGGCCGTCGCGGGCAGGAATGACCTGGACACTCTCACCCGACACCGCGAACCCGGCGTCTGTTGCGGGCTTGCCGACTCGCTGCGCCAGCGCGCGGAAGTACGCGTCGGCGCCAACGCCGGCGAACGTGATCCGCGTCACGCCGCCACTCGGTAGTTCGAGCAGCGCAGCGAGGCGCCGCCGCGGAAGACGCCAACTTCGACCGGCACCTTTCAAGAACACCGGAGCCCGTATCGCTGTGCGCACACGGCGAGCGGCGGGCACGAGCATCTCCGCGGTTACGTTCGGTGCGGCAACGGCTATCGGGAGTGCAACCGGCACCTTGGACCGGTCGAGCTGCCCGAGCGCACGCACGATGACCTCGGCCGCAGGCTCACGCTCGAGCCGGGCTCCTGCGCGTTCCGGAACCGTCTCGATCCGCAGTCCGCGGCGAACGAGTGCCGCATCTCGAGCTTCGCGCTCTACCTGCGTCTCAATCCCGTCGAGCGCGAACTCGAGCGCAGCGTCCGAGACCGCCAGTCGCGGGAGCACCTCTGCACCGAAGAAGCGGGTGTGCAGCCGACGGAGTCCCCGGATCGGTCCGAACCCGTCGCCTTCGCGGCCGGCCGCCGCCACGGCAGCGCCCCAGTCGGGCTGAACCGCGAGTTGGTTGGCCGCGAACATGAACATCGCGGCCCCAGCCGTAAAGGCGACTGGCTCCTCAGAGACAGCCTGGAACTGCGCGTTGAGCCTGGAGACGGCCGCCTGTCTCGAGAGCCCGCCGACATCCACCCCGGCTACCTGCGTTCCCGCCGCGAGCTCCCGACTCGAGCCGGCATAGGCGAGCCCAACGAGAACGGCCAGGGCGACGAGACCGGCAATACCGAGGGCCGCCGTGACCAGAGTCGATCGGCTGCGACTGCGCCGACGGCTCGTCGACGAGAGGATCGGTGAATCAGCGCGCACGGGATCGGGAACTTTACAGCGCGCTCGCGAGCCCGCAGCGGCTCGCGAACATCCTCCGGCTGAGGGCGACAATCCACAGATTCGTTGACGAACCGGTCAACATGCGTGCGCGATTCCGAACTAGAATTGAGAGTGGGTGGTGGG
Source organism: Thermoleophilia bacterium (assembly GCA_029865325.1). Classification (GTDB taxonomy): domain Bacteria; phylum Actinomycetota; class Thermoleophilia; order Gaiellales; family Gaiellaceae; genus GMQP-bins7. Next base: position 64,227 of record JAOUHF010000001.1, on the reverse strand, counting down.
CCGGGGTGCCCCAGTTGCAGCCGGTCTCAGAAGACGAAGAGCTCGATCCCGCCTGAGACGTAGAGCCCGACTCCGGTGATGTAGCCGGCGAGGTCGGAGCAGAGGAACGCAATCGCGTTCGCGATGTCCTGAGGCTCGCCGGGGCGCTTAAAGACCGTCCTGGCAGCGATCCGCTCGTTCATCACGGCGTTCGCCATGTGGAACGCCTCGGTGCCGATGATTCCGGGCACGATCGCGTTGCAGGTGATTCCGTGTCGACCGCCCTCCATCGCGAGCGTCTTCGTAAGCCCTAGGATCCCGGACTTCGTCGTCGAGTAACTCGCCTGACCGAACCCGCCGAGCGTGCCCGCGACCGACGCCATGTTCACGATCCGCCCCCACCCTCGCTCCTTCATGTGCGGCCACGCCGCCTGCGCGCAGTTGAAGCCGCCCGTGAGATTAACCCGAAGATCACGCTCCCACAGCTCGGGGCTCTGGTCCGAGAACTGTGCGGCGTGATCCAGGGTGCCGGCGTTGTTCACGAGGATGTCGACCGCGCCGAGCTCCTCGACCGTTCGGGCTACAGCCGACGCGACCTGCTCGCGATTTGTCACGTCGCAGCGCACGGCGAGCGAGTGCCGACCCATGGCGCGAATCTCCTCGACGGTCTCCTCGGTGTGAACCATCCCTTGCGCCCTCGCGGCGGTTGCGAGCGCACCCCAACTATCTGTTTCCTCGGACAGCTCGGACTCGACGAGGATGTCCGCGATCGCAACGTCTGCGCCCGCGCGCGCGAGCGTCAGCGCGTCGGCTCGACCGAGGCCGCGCGAACCGCCGGTGACAAGCGCCACCCGGCCACTGAGATCGATCTCGAGCGCCACGGGTGAAACCTTAGTCTCCGCGCGGCAGGAAGATCTCCTTAGCGATCACGAGCCGCTGGATCTGCGAGGTCCCCTCGTAGATCTGGAAGAGCTTCGCGTCGCGCATGAGCTTCTCGACGGGGTATTCCTTGATGTATCCGTACCCACCGAAGACCTGCACGGCGTCGATCGTCACCTTCATGGCCATGTCGGCGGCGAACCGCTTCGCATAGGACGACTGCAGCGTCGCGCGCTTGCCCTGGTCGTGGAGCCAGGCGGACTGCCAGACGAGGAGCCGGGCGGCCTCGATCTCGGTCGCCATGTCCGCGATCATGAAATTGACGCCCTGGTGCATCGCGATCGGCACGTCGAAAGTCACTCGCTCCTTTGCGTACTCGACCGCGAGCTCAAACGCGGCCTGCGCCACGCCGACGGCTCCCGCAGCGGTTCCCGGCCGCGTGAAGTCGAGCGTCTTCATCGCGATCTTGAAGCCCTCCCCCTCCTCGCCGAGCAGGTTTGCCGCCGGAACGACGACATCGGTGAGTGCAAACGCGGACGTGTCCGTCGCGCGCTGTCCCATTTTGTCGAGGTGCTTCTCGATCTGGACACCCGGAGCGTCCATGGGGACGACGAACGCGGAGATGCCACGATGGCCCTTGCCCGGGTCGGTCTTCGCGAAGACGACGGTCCACGCTGCGTAGCCGGCGTTGGTGATGAACGTCTTCGAGCCGTTCAGGACGTACTCGTCGCCTCTCCGCTCGGCGGTCGTCGTCATGCGCGCGACGTCCGAGCCTGCGTCAGGCTCGCTCAGGCCGAACGAGCAGATGATCGGCTCCTCGAGAAGCGGCGGAAGCCACTGCTCCTTCTGCTCGTCGGTGCCGGCGATGATCACGGGCGCTGCGCCGAGACCGTTCGCGCCGATCGACGTGGCGATGCCCGAGCACCCCCAGTTCAGCTCCTCGCCCACGAGCATACCGTCGAACGCGGGAAGAGCTGCGCCGCCCAGCGACTCGGGGATGTGGAGGTTCATGAGGCCGAGCTCATGCGCTTTGGCGATCACGTCGACAGGGTGCGTCGAGTGCTCGTCGTACTCGGCCGCCTTCGGCCGGATCTCCTTCTCGGCAAACTCGCGCGCGAGCGCGCGCAGCTCGCGCTGCTCGGGCGACAGTGCAAACGACACGCCGGTCGCAGCGCCCGTCTCAACCTGAGTCATGGACTTCGCTCCTGCCTCGATTGACTAGTCAGTCAACCGGATACTACGCGCTTCGCGCGCAGGCGGTCAAGCACCCGGAAGCGTTCTCGTAGGATGTGAGGCGAATGGCGACCACGACCGAGCTTCCTGGCCTCGACCCTCTCGATCTCCTTGCGATCGACGCACTCCTCAGCGACGAGGAGCGGGCGATCCGCGACACGGTACGCCAGTTCGTCCGCGAGAACGTCCTACCCGAGGTTGGAGACTGGTTCGAGAAGGGGATCTTCCCGCGCGAGCTTTTCCCGGAGATCGCGAAGCTCGGGCTCTACGGGATGCATCTCGACGGCTATGGCCTTCCTGGGGCGAGCGCCGTTTCGTACGGCCTTACCTGCATGGAGCTCGAGGCCGGCGACGCGGGCGTTCGCAGCGCAGTGTCGGTGCAGGGATCGTTGGCGATGTTCCCGATCTGGCGCTGGGGATCGGAGGAGCAGAAGGAGCGCTGGCTGCCGCCGATGCACGCCGGCGAGGTCATCGGCTGCTTCGGGCTCACCGAGCCGGACGCGGGATCCGACCCCGGCTCGATGCGAACGCACGCGCGCCGCGACGGTTCCGACTGGATCCTGAACGGCGCCAAGATGTGGATCACGAACGGCACGATCGCCGACATCGCAATCGTGTGGGCGCGCACCGATGACGACGCGATCCGCGGCTTCATCGTCGAGAAGGGGATGCCTGGGTTCTCGGCGCCCGAGATCCACAAGAAGCTGTCACTTCGCGCCTCGGTTACCTCGGAGCTCGTGCTCCAAGACGTGCGCGTCCCCGACGAGAACCTCCTGCCCGGCGCGACGACGCTCCGGGGGCCACTCTCCTGCTTGAGCGAGGCCCGATTCGGGATCGTCTGGGGAGCCGTGGGGTCAGGTCGCGCGTGCTTCGAGTGCGCGCTCGACTACGCGAAAGAGCGCATCGTCTTCGGCAAGCCGATCGCCGCCTACCAGCTCACGCAGCAGAAGCTCGCGGAGATGGCGCTCGAGCTCAACCGTGGCACGCTCGTCGCCCTTCATCTCGGCCGCATGAAGGATGCGGGGACGTTGCGCCCCGAGCAGGTAAGCCTCGGAAAGATGGGCAACGTCCGGGGCGCGATCGAGGTTGCGCGCTCCGCGCGGACGATCCTCGGCGCCAACGGAGTGACGCTCGAGTACCCCGTGATCCGCCACGTGAACAACCTCGAGTCGGTGCTCACGTACGAGGGCACCCACGAGGTGCACACGCTCGTCGTCGGCCAGGCGCTCACCGGCGAGAACGCGTTCCGCTAACCCTCGCGGCTCAACGGGGACGCGAGACGGACGACCGCGCACATCAGCGGCCGCTCCGCGGCCGCGCTTCGGGTCTTCTCCGCGCAACCCGGGATCCGCTCCTGCGGATCCCGGGTTTCTGCAGATTCAGTCCTCGCCGTCCCAGTAATCGAGCATCGGGCCTGGGCGGCTCAAGAGGATGCGCTCACCGGCGACACTCCGCGCCCCGAGCTTGCCCGAGTCCGGGTACTCGACGATGTCGGGCGCCAGCAGCGTGGAGAGCATGAGGACGCGGACAGGATCACCCGTGCCGTTCCGAACCTGGTGCAGGCCCTCCTTCCCGCGCCGGAAGCAGACGACGTCGCCCTCGGCGAGTTCCTGCTCGCCATCGGGGGTGCGCAGCGTCGGCTTCCCACGGATCGCCACGAGCCACTCCTCGTTGGCGTGATGCGTGTGGTACGGCCAGAGGCGGTCGCCCGGCTCCAGCTCGTACATGCTCCCGCCGAGCATCTCGGCTCCGATACGCGCTCCAACCCAGGCGTCCTTGCTGCGCCAACCGGGGCGCTCCTCGACGCGATCCCACTCTTCCCCGTAGAGGTTGAAGACGTTCACGGCCGAGAGACTAGGCGCTGAGGCCGCGGAGGGCGAGGTCGATCGCCGTGCGCTCGGCGCGCGCGACGTCTTCTTCGCTATCTGGAAGCTGGCCAAGCACCCACCCGGTGAGAACCTCCTCGAGCCCGCCGTAGAAGACCCAGCTGGCGAGACGGGCGTCGAGTTCTTTGCGGAACGCCCCCGAGGCTTGCCCTTCCTCGATCACGCGCTGGACGATGACAAATGCTTCGCGTACGTCCTCGACCTGGGCCTGGAGCTGCTGGCTCCGTGCAACCTCGCGCACCATCACCGTAACCAGCGCAGGATCGTTGCGCCACGTGCGAAGCAGGATCTTCGCGATGCCCTCGAGCTTCTTGGGCGCTGGCTCCACAGCCGCTTCGACAGAACGGAAGCGCGCGATCAGATGTCCCCAGTTCTCGACGAAGATCGTGCGGAGAACGTCGTCCTTCGACGCGAAGTAGTGGTAGAGAAGTCCGTGAGCGACTCCTGCATCTTCCGCGATGTCTCCGACGCGAGCACCGTGGTAACCGTGCTCGGCAAATACGCGGATCGCAGCGTCGAGGATGCGCTTCCGGCGGTCCTCCTGGGCGATTGAACCGTCAGTCAACCAAGCGAGGATAGAGGTAGGCTCGGGCCGCGTGCAACAGCTCGCAGGCATCCTCGTCGTGGACTTCACGCGCTATCTGCCAGGGGCATACGCGAGTCGAGAGCTACTGCGGCTCGGTGCGCGCGTCGTCCGCGTCGAGCCGCCGGAGGGCGATCCCATGCGGCCCACTGCGACCGCCTGGGACACGGCGCTGCGCGCAGGCACCGAATCCGTGGTGTGCGACCTGAAGTCAGAGTCTGTGTTCGCACAAGCCCTGTGCGCCCGAGCGGACGTCGTCCTCGAAGGCTTCCGGCCAGGCGTGGCCGAGCGCCTCGGCATCGGCCCGGGCGACGTTCCCGAGTCGGTCGTCTACTGCTCGATCACCGGCTTCGGCGACGAAGAGCGGCATCGCACGCGCGCCGGGCACGACGTGAACTACCTCGGCTGGGCGGGCGTTCTCGAGGACACGGCTCCGGCGCTTCCACCGATCCAGATCGCCGATCTCGCCGCCGGAGCACTCGGCGCCGTCACGGAGGTTCTCGCGGCGCTCTTCGCACGCGAGCGTACTGGACGAGGCGCGCGAATCGTGGTCTCGATGACACACCGCTCACACGACCTCGTGGCCCATCGACTCGGAGGCGAACCCGTAACGAAGATGCTCACGGGTGGGCTCGCCTGCTATCGGGTCTACGCAACAGCCGACGATCGCCACCTCACGGTCGGTGCGCTCGAGCCGAAGTTTTTCCTGCGGCTATGTGAGCTCGTCGGCCGACCCGAGCTCGCCGACCGACAGTACGCGGAGGGTCAGGAAGAGCTCGCAGCCGCGCTAGCGGCAGTGTTCGCCCAACGCCCACTTGCCGAGTGGCTGGAGCACTTCGGTGACGAGGACGTCTGTGTCGGCCCCGTCTGGACGCGAGCCGAGGCCGGCGGCGCCTTCGGCATCGGGCCGCAGGCCGAGCTCGTACCGCTAGGGGCGCATACGGAGGCCTGGCGCAGCGATCTAGACGTGCGCTAGGCCGAGGGCGGCGGGCAGCGCCAGAAGCGTGTCGATCCGGTCCGGTGCCCCGGGCCGAAGGCCGTCGCGGTCGAGGAGGATCGCGCGGATCCCGAGTGCGCGCGCGCCCTCGATGTCGTCCTCGTACGAGTCGCCCACCATCGCGACCTCCTCGGGTGAGACGTCGAGCGCCTCGAGGGCCGCCATGAAGATCGACGCGTGCGGCTTGACGCGCCCATGTGTCTTCGAACCCACGATCGCATCGACCTCGAGATCGTGGTGGGTGGCGAACTCGTCGAGATCGCGCTGCCCGTTCGAGATCAGCCCGATCTTCAGCGCGCGCCGCCGCAGCTCGTCGAGCACGGGGAGCGCATCCTCGTAGAGCGAGAAGTTCTCGTGGCGCTCCCACTCGCGCACCATGTCCGTCGCGCACGCGCGCGCCCCGCTGAAATCGCCGCCCATGTGAAGCACGATCTGCTCGGTGAACGCGATCCAGATCTCCTCGTCGTGGACGAGCTCGTGGTTTCGCTGTAGCTCCTCGATCGCACTACCGCGCGCGGCGCCGTAGAGATCCGGGTCAAGCGTGAGCCCGTGCCTCTCCCCCACGCGCCGATAACCCTCGGGCCCAAGCTCGGGTCCAGGCCGAAACAGGGTGAAGTCGACGTCGAACAAAACGGCCTTCAGCACGGACCGAGGATAGCCCGCGCCCGAGAGTGCACCGGGATCGAGGGCCGGAGGTCGGCTCAGCCGAACGGGAGGCCAAGCACGGGTCTCTGGACGGCGCGAAAAGGAAAGGAAGGGGGGCAGGCGGGGGAAAACATCGTTTCCCCCGCCGATGAATCGGGGTGCCCAGATTCGAACTGGGGGCCTCTCCGACCCGAACGGAGCGCGCTACCAGGCTGCGCCACACCCCGAGCGCGGGAAAGGGTACCGGCTCGGAAAGAACGTGGCCGACGATGTCCCGAAGGCATTGCACGACCCGCCGGACCCGCAGTATGCTCTGACCGTGACGGAAGCTCTCGAGAGGCGGGCCGGTTGACCCGCCTGAGAAGAGATTGACCCGAGCCCGACTGCGCGATTCGCGCTGGCGGGCTTTTTTTATTGCCCGAAGGAGGTACGAATGCCCAACCACCTGACGCCTGAAGAGCTCGCGAAGGAGGCGGGGATGGACCGCGAGGAGGTCATCCGCATCTGCCTTGAGGAAGGTGTGCCGATCTACCAAGGCAAGATCGACAAGACGCTCTTCCAGGCGTCGCTCGAGGCGGTCGGCGCGGGCGCCACGTCCTCGCAGTCGTAGCGTTGTTCTCTTATCGAGCCCGGGCGCGCGCCTTCTTGGCTCGCGCCGGCTTGTCGGGCTCCCCGGATCCCTTCTTCGCCGCCGCAACGCTGGCCTTGAGGGCCTCCATGAGATCGATCGCGGGTGCGACGACCACGGGCTCCGGCACCGCGAGCTCCTCCCCGCTCAGCTTGGCCTCGAGCAGAGCGCGCAGGTCGCGCCGGTACTCACTGGCGAGCTCGGACGGTTCGAACTCCCCGGCGAGAGTCTCGATGACCTGGTGCGCGAGCTCGAGCTCGGACTTCTTGACCTCGGTGCTCTCGACGGCCTCGGAGATCTCCGCCTGCGAGTGCACGTCCTCTGCGAGGAACAGCGTCTCCAGCGCAAGTGCGTCGCCTTTCGCGCGCACGAGGCAGAGGCTCTCGCGTCCAGCCCGGACGAAGCGTCCCAAAGCGGCCGTTCCGGTCTGCCGCATCGCCTCGAGCAGGAGCACGTAGGGACGGCGCTGCGCGGTGCCCGAGGCGGGCACGAGGAAATACGTGCGGTCGAAGTAGACCGGGTCGACCGCCTCCTCGGAGACGAACCTGGTGATCTCGATCGAGCGCGAGTCGTCGGAGCGTTCAATCTCTTCGAGATCACCGTCCTCGACGATCAGGAACTGCCCCTTCGTGACCTCGAAGCCGCGCACGATCTCGCCCTGTGAGACCTCGCGATCGTGGGTCGGGCACCAGCGCTTCTGTTTGATCGGCGTCGAGCACTCGCGGTGCAGGAGCCGGAAGGAGACGTCCGACTGACGAGCAGCCGACTTGGTCGCCGGCGCGAGGCCGACGGGGATCGAGACAAGGCCGAAGCTGAGGGAGCCGTTCCAGGTTGTGCGCATGATGAAAACTGTAGAGGGACCAGCCCCATTCGTCTCGAGCGGACGAACCCCTCTCGAATCTCTAAGCTCAGAGACGTGACCGAGACGGCCTCTGCAGCAAGTGAGACTCGCCCGTCGGGTGCCCGGCGAACGATCGCTCGGCTCTGGCGTGACGCGGTCGCAGCAGAACGATTGGGCACCGCCTATCTCGTCGAGACCGAGGACGGCTGGACCGAGGTCTCGTGGCGCGACGCTGACGAGCGCGTGCGCGCGTACGCCAACGGGCTCCTCGCGCGCGGCGTGCGGAAGGGAGACCCGTTCGCCATCCTCGCGCGCAACAGTCTGGATTGGGCGCTCATCGACTTCGCGTTCGCGCAGATCGGAGCGGTTGGCGTGCCTGTGTACGCGTCCAGCTCGACACGAGACGTCGGCTACCTCCTCACCCACTCGGAGGCCGTCGGGATCGTCTGCGAAGACGCGGAGCAGCTGGCCAAAGTCGAGGCCGTCTCTGCCGAGCTGGCCTCGCTCCAGCACGTTTTCACGTACCACGACCTCGACGGTCTGGCCGCTCACGGACGCGACTTCGCCGCAGCCAATCCGACGGCGCTCGAGGACGCATCGGCAGCGATCGCGGAAGACGACCTCTTCACGATCATCTACACGTCGGGGACGACCGGACCGCCGAAGGGCTGCATGCTGAGCCATCGCAACTACTACGCGATGGTGAGCGTGGTCGACGAGATGGACAGCTACTACCACGCCGACGATCTGATGCTGCTGTACCTCCCACTCGCGCACAACTTCGGACGGCTGATGCTCCTGACCGGCGCGTATGTCGGCTTCCCGATTGCGTTCCTGGCCGACCCATTGCGCCTCGGCGAGGCGCTCCTGCAGGTGCGTCCGACCGTCCTGCCGAGCGTCCCGCGCGCATACGAGAAGGTTCATTCAGCTGCCCAGGCCCGCTTCGACGAGGCGGCCGGAGCGAAGCGGCGACTCATCAACTGGGCGCTTCCGGTCGGTCGCGAGGTCAGCCGACTCGAGGGCGAAGGGAAGGCGGTTCCGGTAGGTCTGAGGGCTCGGCATCGCATCGCCGACAAGCTGGTCTTCAGCAAAGTGCGAGCGAAGCTCGGTGGGCGCCTGAGGATCCCGATCTCCGGTGGGGCCCCGCTGGCGAGAGAGATAGCCGAGTTCTTCGACGCGATCGGAGTCCGGATCGTCGAGGGGTACGGCCTCACCGAGTGCACGACCGCCTGCAGCACGAACCGACCCGACGTCTATCGCTTCGGAACGGTCGGACGCCCGCTTCCCGGTTTCGAGATCGCGATCGCAGACGACGGCGAGATCCTCGTTCGCAGCGAAACCGTGTTCCAGGGGTACTTCAAGGACGAGGAGGCCACGGCCGCTGTCCTGGCCTCCGACGGCTGGCTGCGAACCGGTGACATCGGCGACCTCGACGCTGACGGCTTCTTGCGGATCACGGACCGCAAAAAGGACATCCTCGTCACCGCCGGCGGCAAGAACGTCGCACCGCAGAACATCGAGAACGAGCTGAAGATGTCGCAGTACGTCTCCCAGGCGCTCGTCGTCGGTGACGAGCGTCCCTACGTCGCCGCGCTCGTCACGCTTGATCCCGACGAGATCGGCCGCTGGGCGTCGTCGGAGGGGATCGAGAGTGATGCCACCTCGCTCGCCGCCGACCAGCGCGTTCGAGATCTCCTCCAAGGGGTCGTCGACGCCGCTAACGCCGAGCGCTCGCGCTTCGAGCAGATCAAGCGGTTCGCGATCCTCCCGCGGGACTTCACAATGGCAGACGGCGAGATCACGCCGACCCTGAAGCTCCGACGACGCGCTGTCCAGGAACACTTCGCCGAGGAGATCGAGGCGCTCTACGCCGAGGCGGACGCTCGGCGGACGGAGGACGTCGGCGGCTAGGGGTTAGAGCCTGCGGCCGCCGACCCAGGTGGCGGCGTACCAGGAGTCGTAGATGCTCGAGATCTTGACCACGTCGCCCGTGTGCGGCGCATGCACGAACTGACCGCCGCCGATGTAGATGCCGGCGTGGCCGAGGCCGTCGAAGAAGACGAGATCACCCGCGGCAAGCTGATCGCGCGAGACAGGCGTACCGTAAGCGAACTGGGACGCCGCATGGTGCGGCAGCGAAACACCGACCTGAGCGAAGACGTACATGATGAAGCCCGAGCAGTCGAAACCGGTCGCCGGGCTCGAGCCGCCCCAGACGTACGGCACGCCGAGGTACTGGAGCGCGATCGACACGACGTGCGAGTAGCGCGCAGCCGGAACGTCCGCGTCGTAAACCGGGGCGACCAAAGAGTTGTCGTAGGCCGCCTGGGCAGTGTCCTGCTGGGCCTGCGCCGCGAGCTGCTGCGCCTGAACTCGAGCACGGGCCTGCGCGGCCAACGACGCCTGGCGCGCCCGCTCCTCGGCCTGGATCTGGACGATCTCGTCCTTGACCGATGCGAGGAGCTGCTGCCTATCCGCGAGGCGACTTTCGATCGACGCCTTCTGCGCGCCGCGCTCGCTGACGATTCGCGCCTGATCTGCGCGGGCCTCTTGGAGCCGTGCACGACGCGTTTCGACCTCCTTGCGGTACGTCTTGACGGTCTTCAAGATCCCTGCGTCCTGGCTAGAAACCCGCTCGATCGCGTCGAGCCGCGCGATGATGTCGTCGAGGCTCTGCGAGCCGAGGATCACCTCGAGGGTGGAGTCACTCTCGCCGTTCACATAAAGATCGCGGAGGCGCTCTGCGATCCGCCCCTGCGCGACGGCGAGGCTCTTTCGGGCCGCCACGAGGTGCCTCCCGTTCGACACCAACTCCTGGTCGATGCGATCGAGCTCCACGTCCGCGTAGTTGTAGGCCTCGATCGACTTCGCGAGGCTCGAATCGAGCAGCTGCACCTCGGCCATGATGGCCTCCGCTTGCGCGCGCTTCGACCCGATCGGATCGGCCGCCGCCGGTCCGACGGCAAGCAGCAGCCCGGCGGCTAGAGCCGCGAGGAAAACGACTATCGGCGTCCATCCGGTGTGGGAGCTCCTGAATCGAGCCCCGCTTTGGTCCCGAACAGAGCCGCCGGTGGCGGTCTGGCCCGTCACAAGTGCAGCACGCTACCAGCCTCGGCGGACGCGTGCAACCCTCAACAGAGCCAAAATCTCTACAGAGTGCCCCTTCGCCACCTCGCACAAATCGCGGGCTATGTTAGGGTCCGCCCTCGTGGGTAGGGGAATCCGAAGGTGGGGACCGGTGCTCGTTGCGGTCCTGGGAGCGGTTGCGGCAAGCGGAGGTTCCGCACTCGGCCAGCCAACGTCCCATGCTCCCTACCGACTGAAGGTCGACGCGGTGGCGTATCACCTACCGGGCAACACAGCCCTCGGAGTACGCGTCCGCAGAGGTGTCGTCGCCGTCGATCCAACGTTGATTCCACTCGGAACACGTCTGCACGTTCCCGGTTATGGCCGTGGTCTAGCTGCGGACGTCGGGTACGCGATCAAGGGCCGGATCATCGACCTTTGGTTCCCGACCACGGCTGCGGCTCGCAAATGGGGCCGCCGCACCGTGACGATCACCGTCTACCGCTAGACCAAGCGGACGCCTGCTCTGGATCGCGTCGCGCCGGTTCTAGCGCGCGCGTAGCAACTCGGCGAGACCCGCTTCAGAGAGAATAGGCACACCGAGCTGCTCGGCCTTGGCGGCCTTCGAGCCAGGCGACTCGCCGACGACTACACCAGTTGTCTTCTTCGAGACGGATTGGGTCACTTTCGCCCCAAGCGTCTCGAGCGCTGCCTTCGCCTGCTCGCGCGACCACGCCTCGAGGGTTCCCGTGATGACGTACTGGGTGCCGGTTAGCGGGCCGTCCTCAGGTCGTCCCGACGCGGCCGTGGCGAGCTGGAGTCCGAGCTCGCGAAGCTCTTCGAGCAATGTCCGGTTGTCCTCGTCGGAGAACCACTCGGCGATGAGCTCCGCGCGGTCCGGCCCGATGCCCTCGACCTCCTCGAGCTGCTCCTGCGTTACGGCTTGGAGGATCTCGGCCGACCCGAAGTGCTGGGCGAGGCTTCGGGCGATGACCCACCCGACCTTTGGGATGTTCAAGCCGAACAGGATGCGCGAGAACGGCTTCTCCTTCGAGCGCTGGATCGACTCGAACGCGCGTGCGGCTGAGATCTCGGCGAAGCCTTCGAGCCCCTCGAGCTCCTCGACCGTCAGACGGTAGAGATCGGGGAGCGCGCGCACGAGCCCTTCGTCCCAGAGCTTCCTGACGGTAGTGCCGCCGACGCCCTCGATGTCCAGCGCTGGGCCGACCCAGTGGTACAGGGTCTCGAGCCCGCGCGAAGGGCAGGCGCGGTTCGGACAGCGATGCATGACCTCTCCCGCCGGCTTGACGATCTCGGTCTTGCACAGAGGGCAGCGCTTGGGCATCCGCCATTGCTTCGACCCGGGCTCGTGCTCGCCCGCAGGCCCCACGACTTGCGGAATGACGTCCCCTGCGCGCTGGACGAGGACGAGGTCGCCCTCGCGGATGTCCTTGCGGCGGATGTCGTCCTCGTTGTGGAGCGTTGCGCTCGAGACGGTGACACCGCCGACGTGGACGGGCTCGAGCTCGGCCAGTGGATTCAGCACCCCCGTCCGCCCGACCCGGACGTGGATCTTGCGGAGACGGGTCACAGCGGACGTGGGGGCCCACTTGTACGCGCGCGCGAACCGCGGACGCTCGTGCAGCGAGCCGAGGCGCTCCTGCTGCTCGAACGAGTCCACCTTGATGACGATCCCGTCGATCTCGTACCCGAGGTCCTCACGCCGCGCCTCCCACGCCTCGCACGCGTGCGTTACCTCGTCGATCGACTCGAGCCGCTCAGCGTGCGGGTTCGTGCGAAAGCCGTGCTCGCGCAGCCAGGCGAGCGCCTCCCACTGCGTCGACGGGCGCGGACCCCGGAAGACGCCGAGGCCGTACGCGAAGATCGAGAGGGGACGTTGAGCCGTCACGGCGGGATTCAGCTGTCGCAGCGACCCGGCCGCCGCGTTCCGCGCGTTCGGCGCCGGCCTCTTGCCGGCCTCGATCTGGGCGTCGTTGAAGCGGCCGAAACCGTCGAGCGGGAAGTAGATCTCCCCCCGGACCTCGAGGAGCTCGGGCTGTTCGGCTCCTTCTGGAACGAGCATCCGCAGCGGGATCGCTTCGATCGTGCGCAGGTTGGCCGTAACATCCTCGCCGCGAAGACCGTCGCCGCGCGTCGCTCCGCGGACGTACAGCCCGCGCTCGTAGACGAGCGATACAGCCGAGCCGTCGATCTTCGGCTCGATTACGTAGGCGACCGGCTCGTCGGTGCCGAGCCGCTTGCGGACGTCCTCGGCCCACTTCGAGAGCGCCTCGGCAGTGGTCACTTTCTCGAGCGAGCCCATCGGCGAGAGGTGGTCGACTTTGCGGAAGCCCTCAGCGGGCGGTGCGCCGACGCGCTGGGTCGGCGAGTCGGGCGTGACGAGCTCCGGATGCTCCTCTTCGATCGACTTCAGCTCGTCATACAACGCGTCGTAGGCGGCGTCCGAGATCTCTGGGTCGTCGAGAACGTGGTAGCGGTAGTTGTGGTGCTCGATCAGCCGCCGGAGCTCGGCCGCCCGCTTCTCCACGGAGACGGCCTCAGAGGACACGGATGAGCTCCGCCGCAGACCGGACGAAAGCGTCCGGCTCCTCAGCGAGCAGGCGCTCGTCGGGGTGAATCCCTCCCCATCCGACCGCAACCGCGTACGCGCCGGCGGCCTTCGCGGCTCGGATGTCGAACGGTGAGTCTCCGACGTAGACGGCCTCTGCCGGAGTGCCGTCGAGCCGCTCGATCGCCAGGAGAACCGGATCCGGATCGGGCTTGTGGCGGTCCGTGTCCTCGTGTGTCACGACAACGTCGAACTCGTCGCTGAGCGCCGGGAAGCGCTCGAGCGCGAGCGCGACGGTGCGATGACGCTTCGCGGTGACAATCCCGAGCTTCCTCCCCTCCGCCTTGAGCCGCGGCAAGAGCTCCAGGAGCTCGTCGAACGCTTCGAGTGTCTCGTGGAGACCGTCGTTGTGCTCCTTGTACGCCTCGACGAGGTCATCCGCTCGCTCGGCGTCGATGGCCTGCATCTGCGCGACGATCCCCTGGCCTCCGATCGTCAGGCCGAGCTCGTCCGGCGGGATCTCGCGTCCGAGGACGGTCCGAACCGAGTGCTGCATCGAGGCGAGGATGATCGGCCCCGAGTCGATCAGGGTGCCGTCGAGGTCGAAGAGCACCACGGGAAAGCGCATTCGGCGATCGTAGCCACGAGCTGGGGTCCGGCTTAGCCGGACCCCCTAAGCGTCGTACTCGACCTGCTCCAGATAGAGGCCCCACGGCGCGGCAGTGAGACCGGCCTCACTGCGAGGTCGGCCGAGGAGGAGCGTCGCCAAGCGATCCGGTGCGTCGGGGCCCGACTCGAGCATCGTCCCGACGAGCGTCCTCACCATGTGCCGCAGGAAGCTCTCGGCCGTGATCGTGAAGTCACAACGATCGCCCTCGACGGTCCACTGCGCAGCGTTCACATTCCGCCGGAACACCTCGTATCGCGCCCCGGTCGGAGTGAACGCCCGGAAGTCGTGAGTTCCGGGGAGGAGCGCCGCGGCAGCCGAAAGTGCTTCGAGATCAAGGGGGCGAGGCCACCACAGAACTCGCCCAGCCTCGAGCGGCGCGCGCGTCGGACGGGCTAGCACCCGGTAGCGGTAAGACCGGGATCGTGCCGAGAAGCGGGCGTGGAACTCCGCGCCCATCTCCTCGGCACGCAGAACGGCGACGTCTTCGGGAAGGTCGGCGTTCAGCGCCTCGCTGGCTCGTTCGGGCGGCGGGCCTCCTTCGACGTCGACACTCGCAACCTGACCCGTCGCGTGGACTCCGGTGTCGGTGCGACCAGCGACGACGAGTCCCTCCCAGCTCGGGTAAACCGCAGCGAGCGCTTCGCGCACGACTCCCTCGACCGTCCGCTCGCCGGGTTGACGAGCCCAACCACGAAAGCTAGCACCGTCGTATTCGAGCGTGAGTTTGAGCTTCACGGTGACATCATGGCCAGGGCAAGCTTCGGATTGCTGCTGGAGCTCGCGCGCCTCGGGACGGGGCTACACCGGCTCGACCTCGAGCGTCAGGCCGTCGACCGCACGCACGACGACCCTCGTTCCAGTCTCACAGCCTCCGTCACAGCGGGCATTCCAGATCTCGCCGCTCACCTTCACCTGGCCCTCTGGCCACAGTTCGCCAACGGCGACGCCAACCTTGCCGACGAACGTATCGACACCGACACTGGCTCTCCGACGTTTCGACCACCACAGGAACGCGCCCGTCTCCGTGATGTCGAGCGCAGCCGCAACCGCGATCACGACGAGTCCCCACGGGGAGGGAAGAACCAAGATCGCGAGGAGCACGCCGATCAGGAGGAGCACGCGGTCAGCGTACTCCCGGCGGCGTTGAGCTACGGCTCTGGCGTGGTCTCTTCTCGCTGGGCGCGAGCAGCAGCGAACGGTGTCGCAACCGGCTCGTAATCGACGAGCTCGAGGTAGACCATCTCGGCCGCATCGCCCTGCCGTTGTCCCAGCCGGACGATGCGCGTGTAGCCGCCCGGCCGCTCGGCAAAACGCGGCGCGATGTCCGCGAACAGGCGATGCACGACGTGGTTCGAGCGAAGCGCGGCGAGCGCCTGCCGGCGGGCATGGAGATCGCCGCGCTTGCCCAACGTGATCATCTTCTCGGCGAACGGCTTGACCGCTTTCGCCTTGGCCTCAGTCGTCGAGATCCGGCCGTGCTCGATCAGGGCGCCTGCGAGATTCGAGTAGAGCGCCTTGCGATGAGCGGGGGACCGCCCGAGCTTCTTGCCGGACCGCTGGTGTCGCATTTCCCTAGACGATCTCCTCGCCCTTGAGCGTCAGCCCGTGAGCGCCGAGTGCCGACCGGACCTCCTCGATCGACTTGCGACCGAAGTTCGGTATCGCGACGAGCTCGTTCTCCGACTTGGAGGTGAGATCGCCAATGGTCTCGATCCCGACTCGCTTGAGGCAGTTGTACGAGCGGACTCCGAGCTCGAGCTCCTCGATCGGGAAGTTTTCCATTCCGTGCATGACGGGAGCATCGGCGGCAGCTTCGGCCGTGGCCTCGCCGAAGCCTTCGATCGAGTCGAGATCGGTGAAGATCGCGAGCTGGCGGATGAGGATTTCGGCCGCCTGCCCAATCGCGTCTCGCGGATCGAGCGAGCCGTCGGTGGTGACGTCGAGGACGAGCTTGTCGTAGTCCGTCCGCTGGCCGACTCGCGCGGCCTCCACCTCGTACGCGACACGCCGGACAGGAGAGAAGATCGAGTCGATCGGGATCACTCCGATCGTCGTCTCCGGGCCGCGGTTCAGCTCGGCGGGGACGTAGCCCCGGCCGCGCCCGATCGTGAGGGTTATCTCGAGCTTGCCCTTGTCGGAGACATGCGCGATCTCGAGCTCCGGGTTCAGGATCTCGAGGTCGGCGGGAGCCTCGATGTCGGCGGCCGTCACAGCGCCGGCGCCCTTCTTGGCGATGTACACCTCGACCTCGGGGGACGCGCCGTGGAGGCGAACGATGAGGTTCTTCAGGTTGAGGATGATGTCGGTGACGTCCTCGCGGACGCCGGTCAAGGTCGTGAACTCGTGGGCAACGCCCTCGATCTTCACGGCGGTCACGGCCGCACCCTCGAGCGAGGAGAGCAGAACGCGACGAAGCGAGTTTCCGAAGGTGTGACCGAAGCCGCGGTCGAGCGGCTCGATCGCGAAGACGCCGCGGTGGTCGTCGGCATCCTCGTGGACGATTCTCGGGATCTGGAACTCCATCAAGCTTGTTCGTGTGGCCAAGGTGATCCTTTCGTGTTCGTGTCACTCAGGGGCGGGCATGCCCGCCCCCTACTACTTGGAATAGAGCTCGACGATCAATGACTCCTGCACAGGGGCGTCGATCTCGTCGCGCTCGGGCCACTTGAGCACAGTGCCCGTGAGCCCGTCGTGGTCGGCCTGGAGCCAGGGAGCGACCGCCGCGGTGAGATCGGTAGCGTCGCGAACGAGTTGCTCGACGGGGCTCCCCTGCTTGATCGAGACGACGTCGCTCGGCCGGACGGTGTAGCTCGGGATGTTCACGCGCCGGCCGTTGACCTGGAAGTGCCCGTGGCGCACTAGTTGGCGGGCCTGGGCCCGCGAGCCGGCGAAGCCGAGCCGATAGACGACGTTGTCGAGACGCGTCTCGAGCATCCGCAGGAGGTTCTCGCCGGGAGCGCCGTGCCCGCGGGCGGCCTTCTCGTACGTCGAGCGAAACTGCTTCTCGAGCAGGCCGTAGTAGCGGCGCGCCTTCTGCTTCTCGCGGAGCTGGAGCAGATACTGGCTCTGCTTGATGCGCCCGCGGCCGTGCTCACCCGGCGGATAGCTCCTCCGCTCGACAGCGCACTTCTCGGTCAGGCAGCGCTCGCCCTTCAGGAAGAGCTTGAGGCCTTCGCGCCGGCAGAGCCGGCACTTCGGTCCGACGTCTCGAGCCATGCGTCTAGACCCTTCTCCGCTTGCGCTGCCGCACACCGTTGTGAGCCTGCGGCGTGACGTCGGTAACGCCGATGATCTCGAGACCGGCCGCCTGCAAGGAGCGGATCGCTGTCTCTCGCCCCGAGCCGGGGCCCTTCACGAACACGTCGACCTTCTGAAGCCCGTGCTCCATCCCCTTGCGCGCGGCGTTGTCGGCGGTCACCTGCGCCGCGAACGGAGTGGATTTGCGCGAGCCCTTGAAGCCGGCGGAGCCAGCCGACTCCCAGACGATGACGTTGCCTTCGCCGTCGGTCAGCGTGACGATCGTGTTGTTGAAGGACGTCTTGATGTGCGCCTGGCCAATGGCGATGTTCTTCCGGACCCGGCGTCGCGTGCGACCCCGAGTCGCGGACCTTCGAGGAGGCGCCATCTACTTCGCTGCCTTCTTGCCGCGCCCGACAGTCTTCTTGGTGCCTTTGCGGCTGCGCGCGTTCGTCTTCGTTCGCTGTCCGCGGACGGGGAGGCCGCGGCGGTGCCGAATGCCGCGGTAGCTGCCGATCTCGGTCAACCGCTTGATCGCCTGCCCGCGATCGCGACGCAGGTCGCCCTCGACCTCCAATTCGGAGTCGATGTGGTTTCGGAGCTTCGTGACCTCCTCGTCGGTGAGGTCGCGCACCTTCTGGTTCGGGTCGAGCTCGAGCGCACGAATGGTCTTCTGCGCCGTCGAGCGGCCGATGCCGTAGATGTAGGTCAGCCCAATTTCGAGCCGCTTCTGCGTTGGGAGGTTGACGCCGGCGATGCGTGCCAAGAGGTCTAGCCCTGCCTTTGCTTGTGCCGAGGGTTGGAGCAGATGACGATCGTGCGGCCGTGCCGCTTGATCACGCGGCAGCGCTCACACATAGGCTTGACGGACGGACGGACTTTCATGGGACTCCGTTACTTCATTCGAAAGGTGATGCGACCGCGGGTGAGATCGTAAGGAGAGAGCTCGACCGTGACGCGGTCGCCGGGCAGGATGCGAATGTAGTGCTTGCGCATCTTTCCGGAGATACGGG
Source organism: Thermoleophilia bacterium (assembly GCA_029865325.1). Lineage (GTDB taxonomy): Bacteria > Actinomycetota > Thermoleophilia > Gaiellales > Gaiellaceae > GMQP-bins7. Next base: position 46,001 of record JAOUHF010000001.1, on the reverse strand, counting down.
CGAGGACGCTGTGGCCGTTGTCGAGTTGCACCCGAAACATCGTGCTGGGTAGCGCCTCGACCACCTCGCCTTCGATCTCGATCTTCTCTTCCTTGACTGCCACTCTCGTGCCCAGCCTCAACCTCGTACAGCCGATGCCTTTCAGTCGTTGGATGGAAACTGCGCCAGGGTCAGAATTCGTTCTGACGCCAACACCACTTCATGAACGGCGGCACAAACGCACAGCTCCGCGCCGCGGCCGGTCATCGTACCACAGCGTCTCTGGCACCAAACGCCAAAATCCGCTCGAACAGGGCGTTGCGTCAAACCTCGACGCTCCTCGCCAGTCCAACGCGCGGAGTGAGGATCCGAGGGCCCTCGGCGGTGATCGCAACGGTGTGCTCGAAGTGCGCCGACATGGATCCGTCGGCCGTTCGAATCGTCCAGCCGTCGTCCATCACCGCCACCTCGGAATCACCGGCCGTGATCATCGGCTCGATCGCGATCGTCATTCCTTCGGAGAGAAGCGGCCCGCGGCCCGGCTCGCCGAAGTTGGGGATATGCGGGTCCTCGTGGTAGTGCCGCCCGACCCCGTGGCCCACGAGGCTCCTCACGACGGAGAACCCGGCGCGCTCGACGACCATCTGGACCGCGTGCGAGAGGTCGCCGACTCGATTCCCGGCTACCGCCTCTGCGATGCCAGCTGCGAGGGCATTCTGTCCCGTGTCGAGCAGGCTCTGAGATTCGGGCGCGATCGCACCCACGCCGAACGTGTACGCGCTGTCCGCGATGTAGCCGTCCAGCGTGACGCCGACGTCCAGCGTGACGAGATCCCCTTCGGCTACGACGTAGCCGTCTGGGATACCGTGGACGACGACGTCGTTCGGAGAGATGCAGATCGCCTTGGGGTATCCCTTGTATCCCTCGGACGTCGGGATGCCGTCGCGCTCTCGAATGAACGCAGCTGCGGCACTGTCGAGCTCTTCCGTAGTTACTCCCGGCCCGAGCAGCGAACCGACGTGCGCGATGGTCTCGGCAACGAGCGCACCCGCGGCAGCGATCTTCTGGATCTCGCGTGCGCTCTTGCGGATGATCACCAGCGCGCTCCCACCTGCGCGAGCGAGTCCTCTATCGAAGCAGAGACGTCCCTGATCGCGCGATCGCCATCCACGACGATGAGCGTCCCTTCGGCGCGATAGCGGTCCACGACGGGCTCGGTCAGCTCGTGGTAGAGCCGGAGCCGATTCTGGATTCCATCCGGCGAGTCGTCCGCCCGACCTTCGGCAGCGGCTCTGGCGTGAAGTCGGGACGTCGCCACCTCGTCCGAGACCTGGAGAAGGATCACGGCGTCGAGCGGCTTTCCGATCTCCTCCAACATCGCGTCGAGGGCCTCGGCTTGGGGCACGGTCCGCGGGAACCCGTCGAGGACGAACCCCTCCTCATCCGCGAGCCGCTCGCGGATGAGATCTACCATGAGCTCATCGGGAACGAGGTCGCCGCGGACAAGAATCGGTTGCACGCGACGCCCAAGGTCGGTGCCCCGCGACACAGCCTCGCGAAGGATGTCGCCCGTCGCGATATGCGGCGTGGCATGCAGCGCGGCGATACCCTTCGCCTGGGTGCCCTTCCCTGACCCCTGGGGGCCCAAGATCAAGATCCTCATCGTATCGCGATGCCGTGGCGAGGCAAGCCTCGCCCCTACTTGAGGAAGCCCTCGTACGAACGCGCCATCATCTGCGACTCCATCTGCCGCATGGTGTCGAGCGCTACGCCGACGGCGATCAGGACCGAGGTGCCACCGAGAGCTCCCGCACTCGCCTGCGAGAAGCCGCCATACGCGATGAACAAGCTCGGGAGGATTGCGACGGTGGCCAAGAAGAGCGACCCCGGAAGCGTCAGGCGCGACAGGACCCGGTCCAGGTACTGAGCGGTCGGCGGGCCAGGACGAATGCCCGGAATGTACCCGCCGTACCGGCGCAGGTTGTCCGCCTGGTCGACCGGGTTGAACTGAACAGCAGTGTAGAAGTACGTGAAGATCACGATCATCACGCCTTCGATCAGCAGGTAGATCCAATCGCCAGGCTGGAAGTACTCGTTCACGAAGTCCTGGGTCACCGGAAAGTACTGCGCCATCGTCGGCGGGAAGGCGAGAATCGCCGCCGCGAAGATGATCGGGATGACGCCCGCCATGTTCACGCGCAGCGGGAGGTAGGTGGATCCACCCGTCGTCATACGGCGGCCAACCATCCGCTTCGCGTACTGGATCGGGATGCGCCGCTGCCCCTCCTGGACGAACACGACAGCCGCACAGATTCCGACGGCGATCAGTGGGAAGAAGAGCTTCTCCATCGGGCCGCCGTTCCACCAAGCGAGGATGCCGATGGGGGCGGCGACCAGAATGGAGGCGAAGATGAGGATGGAGATCCCGTTCCCGACACCGCGCTTCGTGATCAGCTCGCCCATCCACATGAGCAGGACCGTGCCCGCGGTAAGGGAGACGACGATGAGGACCATCTCGCCAGCGCCGGCGTCGAGTGCTCCCTGGTTACGGAACAGGAACGCGTAGCCGGTTGCCTGCGCCGCGGCCAGGACGACGGTTAAATAGCGCGTGTACTGCGTGATCTTCGCGTAGCCGGCCTCGCCCTCTTTCTGCAACTCGGCGAGCCGCGGGATGACGACCGTCATCAGCTGGACGATGATCGACGCCGTGACGTACGGCATGATCCCGAGCGCGAAGAGGGAGAACTGCGAGAGCGCGCCTCCCGAGAAGAGGTTGAGCAGACCGAGGATCGTGTCGCCGCGACCCGAGAAGTAGTCCTCGATCGTCTGCGAGTTGACTCCGGGCGCCGGAATCCACGAGCCGAGCCGGTAGATCGCCAGGATCATGGCCGTGAAGAGGACACGCTCCCGGAGTTCCGGCACCCGCCATGCGTTCGCGAGCCAGGAGAACATCTACTTGAGCGCAAGACCAGAATCCGCGAGTGCGGATTCTGGTCGCGCGAAAATCCCTGAAGGCGTCCGCTCCGCGGCCGCGGTGTCGGTGGTCTTCGTGATCGATTCTTCGAGCGCAAGACCAGAATCCGCGAGTGCGGACTCTGGTCGCGCGAAAATCCCGGAAGGCCTCCGCTCCGCGGCCGCGGTGTCTGTGGTCGTCATGAACCGCTCTCCGGGGTCTCTGCCTCTGCCTCCTCGGGCTCGCCTTCAACCTCAGCCTCCGGCTCTGCGGCGACCTCGGGCTCTTCGACGACCGGGACAGAGGCCTTCTTGTGTCTCTTCCTCTTCCTCTCGACCGGCTCGCGAAGCCGAACCACGGTGCCACCGGCCGCTTCGATCTTCTCGACTGCGGACTTCGAGAACGAATGGGCGGTCACCGAGAGCTTCTTCGTCAGCTCGCCTTCTCCGAGAACCTTGACGTCCACCGAGAGCTTGCGCACGAGCCCGGCGGCTTTGAGCGCCTCGAGCGTGACCTCGGCTCCGGCCTCGAAGCGCTGTTCGAGATCAGCAACGTTGACCGGCTGGTTGTAGGTACGGAACGGGCCGATCGGCATCGCGTCCGCAGACGTATTCCCGCGCAACTTCCCGACGCGCATGTCAATAGGCATCTGGCCGCCTTCGAAGCCGGCCGGCATCTTCTTCGAGCCTGAGCGGGACTTCTGACCCTTGATGCCGCGGCCGGAATACCGCCCTTTGCCGGACCCGAGACCGCGCCCGACGCGCTTGCGGTCCTTGCGCGCCTGGGCGGGTTTCAAGTTGGAGAGATTCAGCTCGTCGCTCATCGCTTCCTACTTCCCGTCGATCCGAACGAGGTGCCGAACCTGCCGCAGCATGCCCTGGAGTTGCGGGGAGTCCTTGTGCTCGGCGCTGCGGCCGATCTTGCCGAGGCCGAGGGCGCGCAGGGTACCGCGATGGCGGTCGGACTGACCGATCCCGCTGCGCACCTGAGTGATCTTGAAAGAGCTCACCCTGCGGTCTCCTTCTCCTCTGCCAGAGCCTCGTCAGCATCGTCGTGCGGCGCGGACTCTGCGGCTGCGGCCTCCTGGGCCGCAGCGAGACGCGCGGCTCGCGCGGCGCTCGACACGGGCAGAACCTCCGCGATCGTCTTGCCGCGGAGTTGAGCGACGTCCTCGGGGCGGACGAGCCGGCGCAGGCCGTTCACGGTCGCGCGGGTCATGTTGATAGGCGTGGTCGTCCCAATGCTCTTCGAGAGCACGTCGCGGATTCCGGCGAGCTCGAGAACGGCGCGAACGCCACCACCGGCGATCACGCCCGTACCCTCGCTCGCGGGGCGCAGAACGACGCGCGCGGCGTCGAACCGCCCCACGATCTCGTGCGTGATCGTCTGGCCGTGCTTCGGCACGGTAAAGAGGTTCTTCCTGGCGTCCTCGACGGCCTTCGAGATCGCCAACGGGACCTCGCGTGCCTTCCCGTAGCCCAGGCCGACGCGATCCACCTCGTCGCCGACGACGACGAGCGCTGTGAAAGAGAACCGCCTGCCGCCCTTGACGACCTTGGCGACCCGGTTGATCTCGATGACCCGCTCCTTGAGCTCGCGGGACTCGTTTCCATGGGTCGTGCTCAAAACTGGAGTCCTCCCTCTCGCGCGCCCTCGGCGAGCGCCTTGACGCGTCCGTGGAACAGATACCCGCCGCGGTCGAACACGCAACGCTCGATCCCGGCCGACTTTGCAGCCGTGGCCAGCGCCTTGCCGACCGCGGTCGCCTGCTCGGCTTTCGAGCCAGACATCTTGCCGATCGACGTCCAGCCCGCCGAGGCGAGCGTGCGCGCGGTCTCGTCGTCGACAAGCTGCGCGAAGATCCCGCGGTTCGAGCGGAAGACCACGAGGCGCGGTCGCTCAGCCGTCCCGGAAACCTTGCTGCGAACGCGACGGTGGCGTCGCATGCGCGCCTCACGCCTCGTGAGAGTGCTCATGCTCGCTTTCCGACCTTCCTGCGAACGAGCTCGTCGCGATAGCGGATGCCTTTGCCCTTGTAAGGCTCGGGCGGGCGCACCTTGCGAACCTCGGCGGCCGTCTGTCCGACCATCTGCTTGTCGATCCCCTTGACGACGATCTGCGTCGGGATGGGGACGTCGAACGAGATGCCGGCGCGCGGCTTGATGAGGACCGTGTGCGAGTAGCCGACCGCGAGCTCGAGGTCGGACCCTTTGAGCTGGGCGCGATAGCCGACGCCCTGGATCTCTAGGTGCTTCTCGTAGCCGCTCGTGACACCCTCGACCATGTTTGCGATGAGGGTGCGAGTGAGCCCGTGAAGCGCACGGTCCTCTCCGCGCTCGGTCGGCCTCGTGACGAGGATCTCCGCCTCAATCTGCTCGACCTGCATACGAGCTGGGACGACCTGGCTCAGCTCGCCCAGTGGCCCGGTGACCTGAACCGCGCCGGGCGAAATCGCCACCTTCACGCCAGCGGGGACTTCGATGGGTTTGCGACCGATCCGCGACATCGCTACCAGACGAAAGCGATGACCTCACCGCCGACGCCGCGCTCGGCGGCCTGGCGGTTGGTGATCACTCCGGTCGACGTGGACATGATTGCGGTGCCGAGCCCGCCGAGCACGCGAGGGAGCCGATCCTTACCGGCGTAGATACGCCGACCCGGCTTGGAGACTCGCTTGAGGTCGGTGATCACGCGGCGGCGATCTCGCGCGAACTTCAGCTCGACGACGAGCATGCGGTACGGAAGCGGCTGACCTTTGCCGTCCGTCGCATCCACGACGCGGTAGTCCTTGATATAGCCCTCGTCCTTGAGGATGCGAGCGATCTCCTCCTTGATCTGGGAGGTCGGCATCGACGCGGAGTCGTGCAGCGCGCGATTCGCGTTGCGGATGCGGGTCAGCATGTCAGCGATGGGGTCCGTGAGCACGTTCTTCCTCCCTACCAGCTCGACTTCGTCATCCCGGGGATCGCGCCCTGATGCGCGAGCTCGCGCAAGCAGATTCGACACACGCCGAACTTGCGATAGACCGCGCGCGGGCGGCCGCACCGGTTGCAGCGCGTGTAGGCCCGCACTTCGTACTTGGACTTCCGCTGCTGCTTGGCGATGAGCGACTTCTTGGCCATGTGGCTAGTGCTCCTTCAAGTGTTCTTGCCCTACCTCTGGCGCGCGAAAAGCAAGCGAGGCTAGGACGCAGGGAGCGCCCATACCAGAAGGTATGGGCGCGACTGAGGACGACGCATGGCGCAGCTTTGCAGCCTCCAGACGTGGGGGTGAGAGCGCTTGAAGGAGCACTATTGTTCCCTTCTCGAGGCGGCGAACGGCAAGCCCAGGGCGCCCAGCAGAGCGCGACCGTGCTCGTCCGATTTCGCCGACGTGGTGATCGCGATGTCGAGCCCGCGGATCGCCGGAACCTTGTCGTAGTCGACCTCGGGAAAGATGATCTGCTCCCGGATCCCGATCGAGTAGTTGCCTCGTCCGTCGAACGAACCGGGATCGAGCCCTCGGAAGTCGCGGATGCGTGGAAGAGCGATCGATGCGAGCCGGTCGAGGAACTCGTACATGCGCGCCCCGCGCAGCGTCACGCGGGCGCCGACGGGCATTCCCTCGCGTAGCTTGAAGCTCGCGATCGACTTGGTCGCGCGCCGTACTTGCGCGCGCTGTCCGGAGATGGTCGTGAGCTCGTCGATCGCCGCGTCGAGTGCTTTCGCGTCGATCTTGGCCTCGCCGACGCCCATGTTCAGAGTGATCTTCGTGACTCGGGGAACCTGCATGACGGAGGACACGCCGAGCTCCTCGTGGAGCCGTGGCCGAATCTCGCTCTCGTACCGCTGCTTGAGCCGCGGCGCGTACGTCTCTGCTGTCGGCGCAGCGGTCATCATTTGTCGATCTCCTGGCCGCAGCCTTGACGCTTGCAGACGCGCACGCGCACGATCTCGCCCTTGATCTCCTTCTCGGCCATCGCCACCCTGGTCGGATTGCCGCAGACAGGGCAGACGACCATGACGTTCGACACCGACACGGCGGCGGCCTTGTCGAGGATGCCGCCAGGCACCACCTGCGCGCCGCCCATGCGCGAGGAATCCCGAATGGGGCGTGGACGGGTGTGTCGCTTCTGGACGTTGAGGTTCTCGACGATGACCCGTCGCTCGGAAGGGCGTGCTTCAAGCACCCGGCCCCGCTTCCCGCGGTCCTTGCCGGTAATCATCTGCACCAAGTCGCCCTTCTTCACCTTCATCTTCGTGGCCAACTACAACACCTCCGGCGCGAGGCTGACGATCTTCATGAAGTTCTTCTCGCGAAGCTCGCGCGCGACGGGCCCGAAAATGCGCGTCCCGCGCGGGTTGGATTGTGGGTCGATGAGGACGGCGGCGTTCTCGTCGAAACCGATGAGCGTGCCGTCGTCCCGGCTGTAGGGCTTCTTCGTCCGAACGACGACCGCCCGCACGACTTCGCCCTTCTTGACCGCGCCCTGGGGCGTGGCCGTCTTCACCGTAGCAATGATCACGTCGCCGACCCGCGCATAGCGCCGGTGCGAGCCACCGAGCACGCGAATACACAGGATCTCACGCGCCCCTGTGTTGTCCGCGACTCGTAGTCGTGATTCTTGCTGGATCACTTCGCAGCCTCCACGATCTCCTGGAGTCGCCAGCGCTTCATCTTTGAGAGGGGCCTCGTCTCGACGATGCGGACGATGTCGCCCACCTTGGCCTGGTTCTCCTCGTCGTGGGCGTGGAACCTCGTGCTCCGCTTGATCACCTTCTTGTACCTCGGGTGCGCCTTGGCGACGTCAACGCGGACGACGATCGTCTTGTCGGCGCTCGCGGACACGACCCTCCCCTGGCGCTCCTGGCGGCGACCGCGCGCGTGTTCCGGCTTCGGCAGGCGCGTAATCGAGCTGCGCTCGGCCGGCTTCTCGCGCTTCGTCTTCGTCCGCTGGGGACGAAGCGAGCGTGGCAGCCGCTTCTTCTTCTTGCGTGCGGGAGCTACCTCGGCGCTGGCGGACTCAGCGGCGGCGGATTCGTCCGCGGCGGCGGCAGGCTCGATCGCAGGCTCTTCGGCTTCGGCAACCGGCTCTGCGTCTGCAGCGATCTGCTCCACTTCAGGCGTCGCGACGAGCTCGGGCTCACCCTCGACCTCTGCCTCCGGCTCGTCCGTCTCGGCGACCGGCTCGGCTTCCGCGGCCATCGGCTCTGCCTCAGGCTCGTCGCCAGCCTCTTCGGCGGGCCCGGGCTCGGCTTCCGCCTCGGGCTCGGTCGCCTCGACCGCGTTCTCGGTCTCTTTGGCCTCTTCGGTCTCGTTCACGTTCTCGCTCTCGTCAGGCATGTGTCTTTCCTCGTTCACGCTCGTTCTGGACGGTCAGGATGCGGGCGATCTCTCGCTTGGCGTGCCGCAGGCGGGCGCTGTTCTCGAGCACGCCGGTGGCGGTCTGAAAATGGAGGTTGAAAAGCTCCTGCCGGGTCTCGGCCATCTTGCGGAGTAGCTCGTCGTCGGTCAGGGCTCGCAGCTCTCTAGCTCTCAAAGAGATCCGCCTCCCGTCTCACGAACTTCGTCTTGAGCGGCAGCTTCTGCCCGGCCAGGCGAAGCGCTTCCTTCGCGAGCGGCTCGGGGACACCGGCGAGCTCGAACATCACGCGGCCCGGCTTGACCACCGCAACCCAGCCTTCGGGCGAGCCCTTGCCCGAGCCCATTCGCGTCTCCGCGGGCTTCTTGGTCACCGGCTTGTCCGGGAAGAGATTGATCCAGACCTTCCCCGTCCTGCGAATCTTTCGCGTCGCCGCGATTCGGGCAGCCTCGATCTGGCGGTTCGTGACCCAGCCCGTCTCGAGTGCCTTGAGCCCGAAGTCGCCGAACTGAACCGTGGTCTGACCCTTTGCGGTGCCCCGCCGACGACCGCGATGGTGTCGCCGGAACTTCGTCTTGCGTGGCATCAGCATCAGCTGTCTGCCTCTGTTTCGGCGGTCGGCTCCGGTACTCCGTCGAGTTGCGCCTCAGTCGTCCCGGTAGGTGTCTCCGGCGTGACATCGACCTGGACTCCAGCCTCGGTCGCTGGGGCTTCCGCCTCGGGCGCGGCTGGCCCGGCGCTCGCGTCGGTGCGGGGGCGCTGGCCCGGTCGGCCGCCGGCAGGGCGCGCTCCGCGCTTCTTGCGCGGCGCGAGGCCGAGACCTTCGCGGTCGACTGAGCGACCGCGACCCTCTCTCGATGCGCCGAGGCCTTCGGACGAGGAGCCGCGCCTACGCCGAGCCTGATCCTGGTCACCGAGTCGCCCGTCGCGAGCACCTGGGGCCTCGTAACCCTCGGGCATGATCTCACCCTTGTTGACCCAGACCTTGACGCCGATCTTGCCGAAGGTCGTAGTCGCCTCGGCCTGGCCGTAATCGATGTCCGCGCGAATCGTGTGCAGCGGCACACGACCCTCGGAGTACATCTCGCGCCGGCTCATCTCGCCGCCGCCGAGCCGCCCTGCAGCCTTGATCTTGATGCCCTGAGCACCGGAGCGCATCGCGGACGCGAGCGAGCGCTTCATGGCGCGCCGGAAGCTCACGCGGTTCTCGAGCTGCTCGGCGATCGACTGCGCGACGAGCTTCGCGTCGAGCTCGGGGCGCTTGATCTCGTTGATGTTGACGTGGACATTCTTCTTCGTAATCGCGTGGAGCTCACGACGAAGTGCATCCACCTCGACGCCCGACTTCCCGATGACGATCCCGGGGCGAGCGGTGTAGATGTCGATCGTGATCCGCTGCTTGTCCTTGCGGATCAGGATGTCGGAGAGCCCGGCGTGCGAGAGCTTCCCGAGGATGTGCTTGCGGATCTTGACGTCTTCGAGCATATAGTCCGCGAACTCGGCCTTGCCGGTCCACCAGTTCGACTTCCAGTCGTGGATGACGCCAACTCGGAACCCACCGGGATGCACTTTTTGGCCCATTACGCCACCGCCTCTTTCTTCCGTCGTCGCGTTGTCGCCTTGGGCTTCGACTCGCCGGACGCGACCTCGGGTGCCGCCTTCTCGGCTGTCGACGCAGCGCGGCGGCGCCTGGGGGCATTCGTCTCGGGCCGCTCGGCGAGCACGAGCGTCACGTGACACGTGCGCTTGCGAATCCGGTTGACGCGGCCCCGTGCACGAGGCTTCCAGCGCTTGAGGGTCGGCCCCTCGTCCGCGTAGGCCGCTGCCACGACGAGGTCGTCGCCGTCGAGCCCGTGGTTGGCTTCCGCGTTCGCGACGGCGGAACGAAGCACTCGCTCGATGTCCGTTGCCGCAGCACGCTGAGTGAAAGCGAGAATCGTGCGTGCTTCCGGAACGCTGCGCCCGCGAATGTGGTCGAGCACGAGTCGCGCCTTCCGCGCGGACGTGCGCACCCACTTCGCCTGCGCGCGCACCTTCATCGTGTCGTCTCCTGAAGCCGCCATCACTTCCTCTTGACCTGTGTCTGGCGATCGCCCGAGTGGCCGCGGAACGTTCGGGTGGGCGCGAACTCGCCGAGCTTGTGCCCGACCATCTGCTCGGTCACGAAGACCGGCACGTGCTTGCGGCCGTCATGAACCGCGATCGTGTGCCCGACCATGTCGGGGAAGATCGTCGAGGAGCGCGACCAGGTGCGAATCATCCGCTTCTCCCCGGTGGCGTTCATCGCCTCGATCCGGCTCAGCAGCCGGTCCTGGATAAAAGGCCCTTTCTTGGACGAGCGTGACACTTACCGTTTCCTCTCCTTGCCGCGGCGGCGGCCGCGGACGATCAGGTTGTCGGACTCCTTGTGCTTGCGGCGCGTGCGCTTGCCGAGTGTGGGCACACCCCACGGCGTGACCGGATGGCGTCCGCCCTTGCTCTTGCCCTCGCCGCCACCGTGCGGGTGGTCGACCGGGTTCATCGCCGAACCGCGCACCGTGGGGCGTTTCCCAAGCCAACGGCTGCGACCGGCCTTTCCGCTCGATTGATTCGCGTGATCCGTGTTCCCGACCTGCCCGACAGTCGCGCGGCAGGTAAGCAGCACGCGGCGCAACTCACCCGAAGGGAGCCGCAGCACGCCGTGCTCGCCGTCCTTGGCGACAAGCTGCACCGATGAGCCGGCCGAGCGCGCCATGCGGCCGCCCTGACCCGGCTTGAGCTCTACCGAGTGGACGAGCGTGCCGGTCGGGATGTTCGCGAGTGGAAGCGCATTCCCGGGCTTGATGTCCGCCTCGGGGCCGGATTCGACCATCGCGCCGACGCGAAGCCGTGCCGGAGCCAGGATGTAAGCCTTGGCGCCGTCCACGTAGTGAAGGAGCGCAATCCGGGCCGACCGGTTCGGGTCGTACTCGATCGCTGCGACCTTCGCAGGCACGCCGTCCTTCGTGCGCTTGAAGTCGATCGTCCGGAAGCGACGCTTGTGGCCGCCGCCTTGATGGCGCGTGGTGATCCGACCACGGTTGTTGCGACCGCCCTTTTTCGTCAGCGGCTCGAGGAGCGACTTCTCCGGCTCCGACTTCGTGATGTCGTCGAAACCGGACACCGTCATGAAGCGACGCCCCGGGCTCGTCGGCTTGTATTTCTTCAAGGCCATCAGACAGCCGCCCCTTCGAAGATCTCGATCTCGTGGCCTTCGTGAAGCTGCACGATCGCCTTCTTCCAGCCTGGGCGCCGGCCCTGGCTGGCTCCGCGTCGCTTGGGCTTCGACTGCACCTTGATGATGTTCACGGCCTGCACCTTGACCTCGAAGAGCTCCTCGACCGCCTGTCGGATCTGGGTCTTGTGCGCGTCCTCGTGCACCTTGAACGTGTACTTGCGATCGGTGATGAGGGAGTAGCTCTTCTCCGAGACCACGGGCGCCAGCAGGACCTGATTCGGATGAAGACTCATTGCGCTGCCTCCTCTACGGCCGCACCGGCGCGAGCCAGAACGAGCGGCAGCGCGGCTTCGCTGACGACCAACGAGCGCGCCCACAGCAGGAGGGCCACTTCGAGCTCACTCGGCGGGGTCACGAGGACCTTTTCGAGATTGCGAAAAGACTTGACGAGAACGTCTTCGCCCTCGGTGACGACGACCAGCGTAGGGCGATCGCCCCAGCCGGCGAGCAGACCGGCGGCCTTCCGGGTTGACGGTTCGTCGAAGCCGGAACTGTCCAGAATCGCGAGCGTCCCCTTCGTCGCGTGATCGCTCAGAGCGCCGCGCAGCGCCGCACGACGCGCCTTGCGATTGACCTTGACCTCGAAGTTGCTCATTCCGGGCAGGAACGCGACCCCTCCGCCTGTCCAGTGCGGTGCCCGGGTCGTCCCAGCGCGGGCGCGACCCGTGCCTTTCTGACGCCATGGCTTCGACCGGCCGCCCGCGACCAGACCGCGGGTCTTCGCGCCGCGTGTTCCGGCGCGTGCCGCGTTCAGCTCGGCGCGGACCGTCTCGTGGAGAAGATGCGGCTTGACGCCGACCGCGAAGACGGATGCCTCGAGCGAGACCTCCTGCTGCTTTGCTCCACCGAGCACCGGTGCCTTGGGAGACGAAGCCATCAGGCGCTCCGAATCTCCACGAGACCGCTGGCTGCACCGGGGACCGAGCCGCGGACGAGGAGGAGGTTGCGCTCGAGATCCACCTCGTGCACGACGAGCCCTGGCTGCGTGACGCGGGTGCCACCCATGCGGCCGGACATCTTCATCCCCTTGAAGACACGCGACGGATACGCAGACGCCCCGATCGAGCCCGGCTTGCGGACGTTGTGCGAGCCGTGAGATACCGGACCGCGGGTGAACCCGTGGCGCTTGATGGTGCCCTGAAACCCCTTGCCGATTGAGATGCCCGAGATCTTGATCTCGTCGCCAGGCTCAAACGCCTCGACCGTGACCGTCTCGCCGACAGCGAGGCCACTCTCGCCCCGCAGCTCGACGATATGGCGATACGGGCCGAAACCGGCCTTCTTGAGGTGCCCGATCTCGGCCTTCGAGAGCTTGCGCTCGGCAACCGCTTCGAACGCGAGCTGCACCGCGTCGTACCCGTCGGCGTCGGCCGTCTTGACCTGCACGACCGGGCACGGGCCCGCTTCGATCACGGTGACCGCAGTCATAACGCCCGAGTCCGGGTCGAAGACCTGGCTCATTCCGAGCTTCTTGCCGAGAATGCCCTTCATCTCACTCAGAGCTTGATCTCGATGTCGACACCCGCCGGAAGATCGAGCCGCATGAGCGAGTCGACCGTCTTCGGGGTGGGGCTGTGGATGTCGATCAGACGCTTGTGCGTGCGCACCTCGAAGTGCTCGCGCGAGTCCTTGTCCTTGAACGGGCTGCGGATCACGCAGTAGACGTTCTTCTCGGTGGGCAGCGGAACTGGCCCGGTGATCGTCGCACCGGTGCGCTGCGCCGTCTCCACGATCTGGGACGCCGAGCGGTCCACCTGTTGGTGGTCGTAGCCCTTGAGTCGGATGCGGATCTTCTGTTGCGCCATGTGCTGTATCGAAATGAGGAGAGGCGAGTCGCCTCGCCCCTATGCGACGATCTCCGTGACGACGCCGGCACCGACCGTGCGCCCGCCCTCGCGAATTGCGAAGCGGAGGCCCTGGTCCATGGCGATCGGCTGAATGAGGTTGATCTCCATGTTCGTGTTGTCACCCGGCATGACCATCTCCTGGCCCTCCGGCAACGCGATGGAGCCCGTTACATCCGTCGTGCGGAAGTAGAACTGCGGCCGGTAGCCGTTGAAGAACGGCGTGTGGCGCCCGCCCTCGTCCTTGGAGAGGACGTACACCTCGGCCTTGAAGTGCGTGTGCGGCGTAATCGAGCCCGGCTTCGCGAGCACCTGGCCACGCTCGACCTCCTCGCGCTTGATACCGCGAAGAAGCGCGCCTGCGTTGTCGCCGGCCTGCGCGTAGTCGAGCGTCTTCAGGAACATCTCGAGGCCGGTGACGACCGTCTTCGCCGTCTCCGGGTGGATGCCGACGATCTCGACTTCCTCGCCGACCTTCATCTGCCCCTGCTCGATGCGGCCGGTGACGACGGTGCCGCGACCGGTAATCGTGAACACGTCCTCGATCGGCATCAGGAACGGCTTGTCGATGTCGCGAACGGGCTCGGGGATGTACGAGTCGACCGCTGCCATCAGCTCGAGGATCTTGGGCGTCCACTCCGCATCACCCTCGAGCGCCTTCAGCGCCGAGACCTGAATGACCGGAATGTCGTCGCCGGGGAACTCGTACTTCGTAAGAAGCTCCCGGACCTCCAGCTCGACGAGCTCCAGCAGCTCGGGATCGTCGACCATGTCTGCCTTGTTCAGCGCGACCACGATCGAAGGAACCTCGACCTGGCGGGCAAGCAGGATGTGCTCGCGCGTCTGCGGCATGGGGCCGTCGGCGGCGGACACAACGAGAATCGCGCCGTCCATCTGCGCGGCGCCGGTGATCATGTTCTTGATGTAGTCGGCGTGCCCCGGGCAGTCGACGTGGGCGTAGTGCCGGTTCTCGGTCTCGTACTCGACGTGCGCGGTGTTGATCGTGATACCGCGCTGACGCTCTTCGGGCGCTTTGTCGATCGCGTCGAAGGAGGTCACCTCGGTGTTGGTGCCGGAATCGGCAAGAACCTTCGTAATCGCGGCTGTGAGCGTTGTCTTGCCGTGGTCGATGTGGCCGATCGTGCCGACGTTGACGTGTGGCTTGGTGCGCTCGAACTTCTGCTTGGCCATCTGTTCCTATCCCTCCGGGCTCGTCGTCTCTCGATTTACGCTGTCTTGTCGCCGGCTACGAGCGCCTCGGCGATCGTGGTCGGAACTTCCTCGTAGCGGTCGAACTGCATCGTGAACGTCGCACGGCCCTGGCTCATCGAGCGCAGGTCGGTCGCGTAGCCGAACATCTCCGCGAGCGGAACGCTCGCTCGGATCGACTGCGACCCACCGACCGGCTCGAGTTGCTCGACCCGGCCACGACGGCCACTCAGGTTACCAATGACGTCGCCGAGGTACTCGTCGGGTGTGACGACCTCGACGGCCATCACCGGCTCGAGCAATTTTGGCCTCGCTCGTTTCATGCCCTCCTTGAAGGCCATCGAGCCCGCGATCTTGAAGGCTCGCTCGCTCGAGTCGACCTCGTGGTAAGAGCCGTCAACGAGCTCGATCTTGACGTCGACGACGGGGTAGCCGGCCAGAACACCCGAGCTCATTGCCTCCGCGACGCCCTGGTTTACCGCCGGGATGTACTCCTTGGGGATCTTCCCGCCGACGATCCGGTCGACGAACTCGTAGCCCTCGCCCGGATTCGGGTAAAGGTGGATGAGTACGTCGCCGTACTGCCCCGAGCCGCCGGTCTGACGCACGAACCGGCCCTGGATCTTCTCCGCGGGCTTCGTGATGGTCTCGCGGTAGGCGACCTGCGGACGTCCGACGTTCCCCTCGACGCGGAACTCCCGTAGAAGGCGGTCGACGATGATCTCGAGGTGGAGCTCGCCCATCCCGGCGATGAGTGTCTGTCCCGTCTCCTCGTCCGACGTGACGCGGAAGGTCGGGTCCTCTTCGGTGAGCCGCTGCAACGCCTGGCTGAGCTTGTCCTGGTCGGCTTTCGTCTTCGGCTCGATCGCGACCGAGATCACCGGGTCGGGGAACGACATCCTCTCTAGCACGATCGGCGCCGAGCCGACGGCGATCGTGTCGCCCGTCGTCGTGAACTTCAGCCCGACGGCAGCCGCGATCTCGCCGGCACCGATCTCGTCGCGCTCCTCACGGTGATTGGCGTGCATCTGCAGGATGCGCCCGATCCGCTCGGTCTTGCCATTGGTCGTGTTGAGGACGCGGTCGCCGGCGCTGACCTGGCCGGAGTACACGCGAAAATACGTCAGCTTGCCCACGAAGGGGTCTGTCATCACCTTGAACGCCAGGGCGGCGAACGGGGCGTCGAGGTCGGCTGGACGAGTGGCCTCCTCGTCCTTCTTCGGATCGAGACCCACGACGGGCGGAACGTCCAGCGGGCTCGGCAGGTAATCGACGATCGCGTCGAGTAACGACTGCACGCCCTTGTTCTTGAAAGCCGAGCCGGCGAGAACAGGCGTGATCGTCCCTGCGAGTGTCCCCTTTCGTAGCGCGCGCCGGATCATCTCCGGCGTGACCGCGGTCTCGTCTTCGAGGTACGTCTCCATCAGCTCGTCGTCGAACTCGGCGACCCCGTCGATGAGCAGATGGTGACCCACCTCGGCCGCCGCGGCGAGATCGGCGGGAATGTCGTCGACGACGACGTCCGTTCCGAGGGGGTTCGTGTACGTCGTCGCCTTCATGTCGACGAGGTCGACGATTCCGACGAAGGTCTCCTCGTTGCCGATCGGCAGATGGATCGGCACCGGTTTCGCGCCGAGGCGGTCCCGCATCGACTGGACGGACGCATCGAAGTCCGCGCCTGTCCGATCCATCTTGTTGATGAACGCGATGCGCGGCACGGCGTAGCGGTCGGCCTGGCGCCAGACCGTCTCGGACTGCGGCTGAACTCCCGCGACGGAGTCGAAGACGGCAACCGCGCCGTCGAGAACTCGGAGGCTGCGCTCGACCTCGACGGTAAAGTCCACGTGCCCGGGTGTATCGATAATGTTGATGCGATGGTCGCGCCACTCCGCGGTCGTCGCCGCCGACGTAATGGTGATGCCGCGCTCCTGCTCCTGCTCCATCCAGTCCATCGTCGCCGCGCCCTCGTGCACCTCGCCCATCTTGTGGGTGCGCCCCGTGTAGTAGAGGATCCGCTCGGTCGTCGTGGTCTTGCCCGCGTCGATGTGCGCCATGATCCCGATGTTGCGGACGCGGTCCAGCCCGACCGGTGTCGCTACGGCGCTCATCTCTCGACTACCAGCGGTAGTGCGCGAAGGCCTTGTTGGCCTGCGCCATCCGGTAGATGTCGTCCTTCTTTTTGTAGGCGCCACCCTGCTGGTTCATCGCATCCATAAGCTCGCCGGCCAGCTTCTCCGGCATGCCCTTCTCGCGCCGATCGCGGGCGTTCTGCACGAGCCAGCGGAGCGCGAGAGTCCGCGCGCGGCGCTGTGGCACCTCGACCGGCACCTGGTAGTTCGCGCCACCCACTCGGCGCGATCGAACCTCGAGCACCGGCGTCACGCTCTTCACAGCCTGCTCGAGTACCTCGAGCTGCGGCTTGCCGGACTTCTCAGAGGCGAGCGCGAGAGCGTCGTACACGATCTGCTCCGAGAGGGACTTCTTGCCGTCGAGCATCAGCCGGTTGATCACCTGGGTGACGAGAACCGAGCCGAGAACGGCATCGGGCTCGAGCTGGCGGGGTTGGATCTCGGCGCGGCGCGTCAACTCGGTCCTACGCCTTCTTCGCCCCGTACTTCGAGCGGGCCTGGCGGCGCTCCGAAACGCCAGCCGAGTCGAGCCCACCGCGAATGACCTTGTAGCGGAAACCCGGGAGGTCTCGGACGCGGCCGCCGCGTACGAGCACGACCGAGTGCTCCTGCAAGTTGTGCCCCTCGCCTGGGATATAGGCGCCTACCTCCACGCCGTTCGTCAAGCGAACACGCGCAACCTTCCGGAGCGCCGAGTTCGGTTTCTTCGGCGTCGTGGTGTAGACGCGCGTGCACACGCCGCGCTTCTGCGGCGCCCCCCGGAGCGCCGGGGTCTTGGTCTTCGCCTTCGGGGTCTTCCTCCCCTTGCGAACAAGTTGGTTCACTGTGGGCACGCGCTGCTCCTACTACTGGTCGAATGCTTTCCTCAGACAGAAAGGAAGGCGGGCCTCAAGACCCGCCAACCGGGCCGCGAGATGGTAGCAGACAAGCCAGTTTGCGGCGGGTGGCAAGTCCCACTCATCTGGCGCCGTCGGTCAGCCGTAGCCAAAGCCCGTCTCCGCGAATACAGTAAGCGCAGGGGAGTGGTCGGATTGAGATGGTGACTGCGGTAATCGCCGCGGCTGCGGTCGCGGCAGTGCTCGTCATGGCGGTCGTTTTGGCCCGCTGGGCCGGCGCGCGCTCGCAGCGCCGGTTCGAGGCCGTCGTCGGCCAGCTCGACCTGCACATGGAGGCGATATCGCTGAATCTGCTACGCGCCGTCGAGCGGTCGGACGACTCACGCGAGCGGGGTCTGGGCGACCTTGGTCTTACTCTCGACCTTCGCCAGCTCCTCCAACGGCTCGCTGAGGAGGCTGCGACCCGGACGGGTGCGCAGGCCGCAACGGTACGCGTCCGTGGGCCAGCAGACATGCCTGCTATCGCATCGTTTGGCACGGGTGACGGCGCCGCGCTTCTCGAAGCCACCCTCGGCCCTCCCGACTCGAGGCCATTCCGGGCGTTGACGCTCAACTGGACCTACCCTCCCGCGCTCGAGGGAGAGGAGGTGGCATATCGATCGGGGCTCGTTGTCCCGATCGTCGAGGAAGGTGTCGAGACAGGAGCGCTCGCTGCGTACGCCCGTGGCGCCGCGGCGTTCCGGCCGGAGCACGCGCGTGCACTTCAAGCTCTCGCTGACGATGCTGCTACCGGTATCGCCAACGCGCGTCGGTTCGCCGAAGCCGAGCTTCGAGCCGTCACCGATGGGCTCACGGGAGTTCGCAACCGGCGCGGCTACGACGAAGAGCTCGACCGAGAGCTCGCCCGCGCGCGACGGACCGGTCGTCCGCTTTCGCTCCTCCTCCTCGACCTCGACAACTTCGCCGAGATCAACTCCCGTTTCGACTACCCGGGCGGCGATCTCGTGCTGCAGGAGTTCGCCGACCTGCTCGAGCGAGCCGCACGGGCGACGGACACGGTCTGTCGTCGAGGCGGCGAGGAGTTTGCGATCCTCCTTTCCGAGACAACGGGCGACGAGGCACGTCTGTTCTATGTACGTCTCCGCGACGAGGCGGCCGTGACCGGTTTCTCGAATGTCGGGCGTCTGACGTTCTCGGCCGGACTCGTCGAATGGCGCCCGAACGAGACGGTCGAGTCTCTCGACGCGCGCGCCTCCGCTGCGGTCAACCGGGCGAAGCGTGCTGGTAAGGATCGGCTCGAGGGCGACTGGCCGTAGCCTCGCAGACAGGACCGCGTCTCGCGGTCCTGTTGTTACGGACGCCGCGCCGAAGCCCAACGTGCGGCTTCGGGTTCGTGCAGCGATAGAAACGGCGCGTACGTCGACAGCGCTACCAGGCCGAGCTCGGGCAAACGGTCTCGCTCGCAGACGAGGCGGGCCTCAGCGGCTCTCTGCATGCGGATGGTCCACGCGGCGTAGGCATCTGCGCGGCGCTCGCTCCGCAAGGCATGAACGATCGCCGGTCGGGCAGCCTCGAACGGATATGCGCCGAGAGCTGCCGGTTCGTCGACCGCCTTGACAGTGAACACGCCCTCGGCCGTGCGTACCGTCAACCGCCGGCCCGTCGCGAGCTGGAACACGCTCTCCGGGGCGGACGTTGCGAGAGCGAGTCCTCTTCCCTCGGGAAGCCAACTCGGTGAGGGCGACGCGACGAGCCGACGCGCAAGAACGGGGGCGTAGGTCGCCCGAAAGCGCGCGATGTCCCCCAGCGACGGGCTGGACACCGCGAGCCGATCGAACACGTCGCGGGCTCTGAGCTCGTCACCGATGATCCCGCGCGCGACAGAGAGGCTCGCCCCTGCCTCGGCCAGCGCGGAGCGATACGCAGATGCACTTCCGCCGAACCGAGTTCCCACGATGCGGCCCTCGACGGCGAGAGCTTCCGACGGAGAGACGCGCGCTCGCTCACGCTCGATCGCACGCACGACGAGCGCGGTCAAGGCGAGCTCCCGATCTTTCGTCACTTTCGCGAGCGCTGCGATGCTCGCCGCGGCGAGCCGGCTCGAGCCGTACATGCAGCGCGTCCCCGAAGGGAGATCGAGCTGGCCAGTCTTCCGGTCGGCATCGAGTTCGCGCCCGAGAACACCTGGAGCGTCGCAGAGGCCCGGATCGCGCGCCCACAGCCAGACACACGCGGCATACGTCTTGTCTGGGTCGTTGGAGCGCTCGTTGCGCTGTGCCCAACCCCACGACCAGAGATGGGCGAGCTTGAGCTCACGTGCCACCTGCCGTACGGCCAGTGCTTGCCACTTCGCGACACTGAACCAGCGCGAGCGTGGAGCGAGACCTTCGCGCCCACCGACTCCGGGGCCTGTCTGAAAGCCGATCATGATCCCGATTCGCGACGGTGGAATCCCCAGCGCAAGGAGCCGCGCAGCCGACTTCCGATGGCGGACGCGGAGACGGCGGGAGCCGTCGACCGCGCCGTCGCGCCAAATCAGGTTCGCGTTCGCGTAGTTCTCGAGGACAAGGTCGGAGACCGCCGCGATCGACTTCCACCAGGCGGCCGCGTCACCGCCGGTGAAGGGGTCGCTCGAAACGAGGAGAGCAGGCCTGCCGCCTCGAGCTGACAGGCGGCTCACGAAGCGAAGAACATTTGCGCGGTAGCGCTCCGCCGTGGGGGTCAGTGGAGTCGGCAGCGACGCTCCCCAGAGCTCGTTGAGGGCGATCAGCGGCTGCTGGCATCCGGTCACGGAGACGGCATAGTCGAAGAGCGAGTCGGCGCGCTGCTCGATCAAGGCGGCGTCGGCGGGATCCGACGGTGTCCCGACGCGCCTGCGGAGGTACATGTCCCAGTGAACGGTCCCGGCGCCAGCCGCCCGAGCTTCGGCGGCAAGCTGAGGGCCACCCGTTGCGAGCACCACGCCCGGACGGGCGAAGCGCTCGCGCCAGAAGGAGACGGAGGAGTCCGCGAAGTCGAGCCAGACCGGCTGCGACTCCGGGAGGCCACAGGACAGGGCGGACGACGCGGCCGAGCCGGTCGACGGCGAGGCGAGGAGAGCAAGAACGGCGGCGACAGCCGCTACGAATCCCCTGCACATAGGCATCAGAGGTAGCAGAAAGACGTAAGGATTGGGTTCAGACCCCCAACGGAGTCAGCCGGGGTCTGGCCCAGCGGGCCAGACCCCGGCTGCGCCCTTACTCTTCCGCGGGCGGCTCGAGCCCGGCGGCCTCACCGTCGACATCGAGCGGGGGCCCGTCGTCGAGCGGGAGATCGATCGAGCCCAGACCGAAGCCGTCACCCTCGCCGATCTCCTCGAGAGCGGCAAGAAGCTCGGCTTCCGCCTCGGGGCGCGCGAACGTCACCGGAAGCGGCTCGGTCGGCTCAATCGTGATCTGCCGGTACTGCTTGAGGCCGGTTGCTGCCGGGATCAGCTTGCCGATGATCACGTTCTCCTTGAGCCCGTTCAGGTGGTCGACCTTACCCTCGATCGCAGCGTCGGTCAGGACCTTCGTCGTCTCCTGGAAGGAGGCCGCCGAGAGGAAGGACTCCGTCGCAAGCGACGCCTTCGTGATCCCGAGGATGATCGGCTCGAAGGTCGCCTGCTCCTTTTTCTCCTTCTTGGCGCGAGCGTTCTCGCGCTCGAGGACGACCCGGTCCACGAGTTGCCCCGGCAGTAGAGCAGTCTCACCGGCGCTCTCGACACGAACCTTCTTCAACATCTGTCGAACGATGAGCTCGATGTGCTTGTCGTGGATCTCGACACCCTGAGACTTGTAGACCTTCTGCACCTCACCGACGAGGTAGAGCTCGGTCGAAGTCGCCCCCTTGAGGAGGAGCAGGTCGGCCGGATTGAGAGAACCCTCGTTGAGCGGGTCTCCGGGTTCGACCATCTGTCCCTGGGCGACGATGAATCGCGTCCGGCGCGGGAAGCTGTACTCCTTGGGGTCGGGGAGCTCGCCGCTCGCGTCGAGCGAGGTCGGCGTAATCGTCAACTTGATCGTGCGATCCGCCGCCTCGATGTCGATCTTGCCAGCGATATCCGCCATCGTCCCGGCACCTTTGGGGCTCCGAGCCTCGAAGATCTCGACGACGCGCGGAAGGCCGTGCGTGATGTCCGCACCGGCGACACCGCCCGTGTGGAACGTCCGCATGGTCAGCTGCGTCCCGGGCTCGCCGATCGACTGCGCGGCGATGATCCCGACCGCATCTCCGATCTCGGTCATGCCGCCCGTCGCCAGGAACGCTCCGTAGCAACGCCGGCACAGCCCGTACTCGCTCCGGCACTTGAGCACCGAGCGAACGGGCACGGTCGCCGTCTCGGCGTATTCCCCGAACTCCTCGACGAGAAGCCGCAGGGCGGCCATTGTGATCTCTTCGCCTTTCGCGACGATCACGATCTTGCCGGGCTTGCCGTCCTTGATCGGCTTGCGAATGTCGAACGCGGCGACGCGGCCGGCGACGCTCTTGTTGGGTACGTCGTCGAGGATGAGCGCAAGTGAGATGTGATCGTCGGTCCCGCAGTCCTGCTCGCGCACGATGACGTCCTGGGAGACGTCGACGAGACGCCGGGTGAGGTACCCCGAGTCCGCGGTTCGAAGCGCCGTGTCGGCGAGGCCCTTCCGCGCACCGTGGGTGGAGATGAAGTACTCGAGGACCGTGAGGCCCTCCATGAAATTGGCCTTGATCGGTCGCGAGATGATCTCGCCCTTCGGATCGGCCATGAGCCCGCGCATGCCGGCGAGCTGGCGAATCTGGTTGAAAGAGCCTCGCGCACCCGAGTTGGCCATCATGTAGATCGGGTTCGTCTCCTCGAGGTTCGCCATCATCCGATCTGCGACCTCGTCGGTCGCCTGGGTCCAGATGGCGATGACGCGCTCGTCGCGCTCTTCCTCCGTCATCAGGCCTCGGTCGTACTCGCGGCCGACTTTCGCGATCTCCGCCTCGTACCGGAGGAGAATCTCCTCCTTGTCAGGCGGGATAACGATGTCGTTCTTCGAGATCGTGATCCCGGCGCGGGTAGCGAAGCGGAACGTCAACGTCTTGATCGCGTCGAGGGCCGACGCGATCGTGTTCGGCCCGTAGAGCTCGACGAGTTCGCCGATGAACGCGTCCAGCTCGCGCTTCGTGAGCGTCTTGTTCAAAAACGGATGATCGTCGAACTTGCCGCCGGTGGCCTCGTCGAGCGCACGCTCGACCTCCGCGTTGAAGATGACGCGGCCCGGCGTCGTCATCAGCCGATCGCCGTTCCACTCGTACTCGATCGGATCTTGGTAGGCGACCGAGCCCGCATCGACCGCGAACTCCACGTCCACTTCGGTGCGGAAGCGCGCGAGTCCCTTCTTGCCGAGCTTCTTGGCCATGTCTGCCGCAGCGGTCGAGACCAGATCGTGTTGGCAGTACGTGAGGAAGTAGGCCCCGAGCACCATGTCCTGGTTCGGGGTTGCGAGCGGCCTGCCGCTCGCAGGCGAGAGGATGTTGTTGGAAGAGAGCATCAGCACGCGGGCCTCCGCCTGCGCCTCGGCGGAAAGCGGGAGATGCACGGCCATCTGGTCGCCGTCGAAGTCGGCATTGAACGCCTGGCAGACCATGGGATGAACCTGGATTGCCTTGCCCTCGACCAGCACCGGCTCGAACGCCTGGATCCCGAGGCGATGCAGCGTCGGAGCACGGTTCAACAACACCGGGTGCTCGGCGATGACCTCCTCGAGGACGTCCCACACTTCGGGGATCATCGACTCGACCATCTTCTTGGCCGCCTTGATGTTCTGGACGGCCTTGCGCTCCACGAGGCGGCTCATGATGAACGGCTTGAAGAGCTCGAGGGCCATGAGCTTCGGTAGCCCACACTGGTGAAGCTTCAGATTGGGGCCGGCGACGATCACGGAGCGCCCGGAGTAGTCAACGCGCTTCCCGAGTAGGTTCTGCCGGAAGCGGCCCTGCTTGCCCTTCAGCATGTCCGAGAGCGACTTGAGCGGGCGATTGCCCGGTCCGGTAACCGCACGGCCACGGCGACCGTTGTCGAACAGTGCATCGACGGCCTCCTGGAGCATCCGCTTCTCGTTGTTGACGATGATCTCGGGCGCGCCCAGGTCCAGCAGCCGCTTCAGGCGGTTGTTCCTGTTGATGACGCGGCGATAGAGATCGTTGAGGTCGCTCGTGGCGAAACGCCCACCGTCGAGCTGGACCATCGGGCGAAGCTCCGGCGGAATGACTGGAACCGCCTCCAGGATCATCCACTCGGGCTTGTTGCCCGACTTGATGAAGGCCTCGACGACCTTGAGTCGCTTGATGCCGCGCTGCTGCTTCTGGCCCTTGGACGTCTTGATGATGTCGCGCAACGAGAGCGACTCCGCGTCGAGGTCGAGGTCGCGAAGCAAGTCGCGTATCGCCTCAGCACCCATTCCGCCCCGGAAGTACACCCCGAACCCATACGGCGAGCCAAAACGATCCTTGAGCTCGCGGAAGATCTGCTCGTCGCCGACGATCATCTTCGGCTCGAGCTCCTTGAAGAGGAGCCACGTCTGCTCGAGCCTCCGGACCGCGTCGACCGAGGCCTCGCGCGTGTCCTCGCGCCGGAGATCCATGTCCGCGACCATCTCGCGGACCTTCAAGGCCCACTGCGCCACTGCGTCGAGGTCTTCCTTGCGGGTGCCCTCGACGAGGCAGAGGTCGTAGGCGAGCTCGCGCAGGGCGGCCGTGTCCGCGTCGGGGTCGACGACGGCGAGCACTTGAGCGAGAAGACCGTTGCCGACTTCTCGTGCCCGGTCGAGATTCTTGCGATCGACCTCGGCGACGAGCGCCGCGTCGTCCTCAGTCAGCTCTGCCCCGGTGAGGAGGCCCTCCTGGAGCCGCTTCAAATGCTTCGTAATCGCGCCCTTCTTCGACCCTGTCGCCTTGTCGAGCTCGACCCGGAGTGGCGCCAGTGCCGCCACGATCTGGCCTGCCGCCGCAGCAACCGCCTCGACCTCACGCGGAGCGAGGCGGCGGTCGTCACGGGTGGCCGTTTGGCGAACGAGCTCCCGAACCTTCCGCGGATCCTCGTTCGTGATCTTCTTGGCGAGCTCGACGAACACGCCGCTGCCGAGTGTGCGGATCTCCTCGAGAGACGGGAGCACCGCCTCCTCGGCCCAGTTGTTCAGGCCGCGGACCCAAAAGTCATCGTCCTCGTCGAAGTTGCGCTCCTTGCCTGCCGCGAAGAAGTCACGGCGTCGCGAGAACCGGTCGTCGAGTCCGGAGAGAGCCTCGTCACGGTCGAGGTAGATGCGCTCGCTCTCGCCCCCGACCTTGTCCTCGAGGTCGGCGAGATCGGCCTGACGCTTCTCGCGGTCGACCGCAGTCACGATCGAGGCGGCGAAGTAGAGCACCTTCTCGAGCTCGCGCGGTGCGATGTCGAGCAGGTAGCCGATCCGGCTGGGCACACCTTTGAAGAACCAGATGTGTGAGACCGGGGCGGCGAGATCGATGTGACCCATACGCTCACGTCGCACCTTCTGCCGTGTCACCTCGACGCCACAGCGCTCGCAGATGATCCCCTTGTAGCGAACGCGCTTGTACTTGCCGCAATAACACTCCCAGTCCTTCGTCGGACCGAAGATGCGCTCGCAGAAGAGGCCGTCACGCTCCGGCTTGAGCGTGCGGTAGTTGATCGTCTCCGGCTTCGTCACCTCGCCGGAGGACCAGTCGCGGATCTGCTTGCTCGATGCCAGACCGATCCGGATCGAGTCGAAGTCGTTGATATCGGGACCGCGTCTACTGGATTCCATCTAGGGCCTCGAACCTCTCTCTCAGTTCCGTGATTTGAGCTATCACTCTTCGATCTCGACGTCAGCGAGATCGACCTCGACGGGAGCTACTTCGCCCTCGACGCTTGGGAGCTCTTCGTCAGCCGCGAGCACGAGCTCGCCGCCCCCGTCAGCGTGCTCCTCGCCTTCCTCGACTTCCTCCGCGGTCGGCTGACGTACCGCCGCTCGTATGGAGCCGGGCGACAGATCGATGCCGAGCTCCTCGGCAGCCCGCAGGAGCTCGTCGTCCTCCTCGCGGACCTCGACTTCTCGGCCCTCGTCGGAGAGCACCTGGACGTCGAGCGAGAGGGACTGCATCTCCTTGAGCAGCACCTTGAACGACTCGGGGATCGACGGCTCGGCGATGTTCTCGCCCTTGACGATCGCCTCGTATGCCTTGACGCGCCCGATCGTGTCGTCGGACTTGATCGTGAGCATCTCCTGCAGCGTGTAAGCCGCGCCGTACGCCTCGAGTGCCCAGACCTCCATCTCGCCGAACCGCTGACCTCCGAACTGCGCCTTGCCGCCCAGGGGCTGCTGCGTAACGAGCGAGTAGGGACCGGTCGAGCGGGCGTGGATCTTGTCGTCGACGAGGTGGAGTAGCTTCAGGATGTACATGAAGCCGACCGTGACCTCCTGCGCAAACGGCTCGCCACTCTTCCCGTCGTAGAGCGCGACCTTGCCCGAGCAACGGTTGCCGCGAACCGCAGAGTTGTCGACTTTCATGTGGAACGCCGTCGGGCCTGCGATGCGAGCGAGCTCGACGAGCGCATCATCGACGTCTCCTTCGGTAGCTCCGTCGAAGACAGCGGTGGCGACGCAGCGCGGATCCGGCGCGTTGATCGGTGCCCTCGAGTTCACGGGATCGCCCTCCGGGAAGACGCCGTGTGCCGCGGCCCACCCGAGGTGGGTCTCGAGGATCTGACCGATGTTCATCCGGCTCGGCACACCGAGCGGGTTGAGCACGACGTCCACGGCGCGGCCGTCCTCGAGGAACGGCATGTCCTCGTCGGGGACGATCTTCGAGATGACGCCCTTGTTTCCGTGCCGCCCGGCAAGCTTGTCGCCCTCTGCGATCTTGCGCTTCTTGGCGACGAAAACGCGTACGAGCTCATTCACGCCCGGCGGAAGGTCGTCACCCGCTTCGCGGGAGAACGTCTTCACGCCGATGACCTTGCCGCCCTCACCGTGCGGAACCTTCAGCGACGTGTCGCGGACCTCGCGCGCCTTCTCCTTGAAGATCGCGCGGATGAGCTTCTCCTCGGCCGTCAACTCGGTCTCGCCCTTGGGCGTCACCTTGCCGACGAGTAGCTCGCCGGATGTGACTTCGGCTCCGATGCGGACGACTCCTCGTTCGTCGAGGTTCGCGAGCGATTCCTCTGAGCGATTCGGAATGTCGCGCGTGATCTCCTCGTCGCCGAGCTTGGTCGATCGGGCGTCGATCTCGTACTCGTGGATGTGGATCGAGCTGAGCACGTCGTCCTTGACGAGCCGCTCCGAGATCACGATCGCGTCCTCGAAGTTGAACCCCTCCCACGGCATGAAGGCAACGAGCAGGTTCGCTCCGAGCGCGAGCTCACCGCCGTCGGTGGAGCTTCCGTCGGCGAGCACCTCGCCCCTCTTCACCTTGTCGCCGAGCGTGACGACCGGCTTCTGATGGATGAGCGTGCCCTGGTTCGAGCGCATGAACTTCGTCATCGGGTATTCGTCCCGCGTTCCCTTGCCCTCGACGACGATCCACTCCGCGTCCACGTCCACGACGGCTCCGTCGTTCCGAGCGAGCACGACATCGCCCGTGTCCACGGCTGCACGAAACTCCAGGCCGGTGCCGACGATTGGCGCCTGCGGAATCATGAGTGGCACCGCCTGACGTTGCATGTTCGCGCCCATGAGCGCGCGGTTCGCATCGTTGTGCTCGAGGAAGGGGATGAGCGCTGTGGCGACCGAAACGATCTGCGCCGGTGAGACGTCCATGTACTCGACGTCCTTCGGTAGGACCATGACGGCCTCGCCCTCACGCGAGCGGCAGAGGACCTGGTCGTTGAGGAACTTGCCCGTCTTCGGATCGACCGGCTCAGAGGCCTGCGCGATCGTGAACTGACGCTCTTCGGCTGCGTCGAGATAGATGATCTCGTCCGTCACCTTGCCGCCCTTGGCAACCCGATACGGGGTCTGGATGAAGCCGAACTCCGACACCGTCGCGAACGACGCGAGAGAGCCGATGAGGCCGATGTTCGGACCTTCCGGAGTCTCGATCGGGCACATACGCCCGTAGTGCGTCGGATGCACGTCGCGGACCTCGATCGGCGCACGCTCCCGCGTGAGACCACCCGCGCCCAGCGCCGAGAGGCGCCGGCGGTGGGTAAGCCCTGCCAGCGTGTTCGTCTGATCCATGAACTGGGAGAGCTGGGAGGAGCCGAAGAACTCTTTCAGCGCAGCGACGACCGGCCGGATGTTGATGATCGTCTGAGGCGTGATCGTGTCGACGTCCTCAGTGGTCATCCGCTCGCGGACGACCCGCTCCATGCGATAGAGGCCGACACGAAATGCCTCCTGGATCAACTCGCCCGTCGTGCGTAACCGGCGGTTGCCGAAGTCCTCGTACTCGTCGAGCTCGCCGCGGATTGGATCACGCGACAGCTGGATTGCATCAGCCGCGAAATCCTTGGAGTCCTCGGGTACGCCCAGCTTGATGGGAAGATCGACGAGCCGGCGAACGAGCGCCAGAATGTCCTCGGTGGTCAGGACGCGAGTGTCCTCTGGCACCTGTACGCCCAGGCGTTGGTTCAGCTTGTAGCGGCCGACCTTCGTGAGGTCGTAGCGCTTGGAGTCGAAGAACAGCGATCGCAGGAGGTTCCGCGCGTTGTCGAGCGTCGGAGGCTCGCCCGGGCGCTGTTTCTTGAATACCTCGATGAGCGCCTCTTCCTCGCGCGTCGTCGTGTCCTTCTCGAGCGTGCTCGCGATGTAAGACGAGCCGCCGAAGAGCTCCAGGATCTTCTCGTTCGAGCTCGTGTCGAGCTGGAAACCGGTGGTCGGGTCCTCGGCCGGAAGCGCGCGCAGGAGCGTGGTGATCGGCAGCTTGCGCTTACGGTCGATGCGGGCGAAGACGAGGCCCTTCTTGTCGATCTCGACCTCGAGCCACGACCCACGCGACGGCATCAGGTTCGCCATGAAGACCTGCTTCGTGGCGTCCTTCGGCTCCATGAGATAGGCACCCGGACTGCGAACGAGCTGCGTGACGATCACGCGCTCGGTCCCGTTGATGATGAACGTTCCCCACGGAGTCATCATCGGGAAGTCGCCCATGAAGACCCGCTGTTCGCGGATCTCGCCGGTCTCCTTGTTGACGAATCGAACCGTGATCGAAAGGGGGACCTGGTACGTCAGATCCTTCTCGCGGCACTCCTGGATGGTGAACTGCGGGTCCCCGAACTCGTACTCGCCGAAGTCGACGGCGAGCGTCCCCGTGTAGTCCTCGATCGGCGAGATGTCGTCGATGGTCTCGCGAAGACCATCCTGGATGAACCAGCTGAAGGACACCTTCTGGATGTCGATGAGGTTGGGGAGGTCGAGGACATGCTTCAGGCGCGAAAAGCTCTTGCGCGCGCGCGGCGCGACAGCAACGCTGCTCAAGTGTGAAAGCCTCCCTTTAAATGCGTGCAGAGTTGGACGGGCGGAGCCTCGGCGGAACCTCGAAGGATAGCGCACGAGCACACCCCACCGCAACCGCCTTCGGAGCGGGTGGAGTGCTTCCCAAGAGGGTAGCGGACGGCGTCAAGTAGCCGCGGAAAGTGCGAGTCGCTTGCGCGTCGCACTTTCCGCGGACAGACCGACTACTTGAGCTCGACGGACGCTCCTGCTTCCTCGAGCTGCGCCTTGATCGACTCGGCCTCTTCCTTGGCGGCGCCCTCCTTGACGGCTCCGGGCGCGGCGTCGACGAGGTCCTTGGCCTCCTTGAGCCCGAGACCCGTCACCGCCCTGACGACCTTGATCACCTGGATCTTCTTGTCGCCGATGGCCGTGAGCACGACGTCGAAGGAATCCTTCTCCTCCTCCGCCGCAGCGCCATCAGCGCCCGCGGCCGGAGCCGCGGCAACGGCGACCGGAGCGGCGGCGGTGACCCCCCACTCCTCTTCGATCGAGTTCTTGAGCTCAACGAGCTCGAGCACGGTCATCTTGCCGAGCGTGTCGAGAACCTTCGATACATCAGTGGCCATTACTCCTCCTTCGTGGACGATTCCGCTGGCGCAGCGTCGTCCGGATCCGATTCCTGAGTGGTTTCAGCTGATTCGACCTCAACCTCGGCCTCCGCCGTTTGCTCGACTTCGGCGGCAGCGGGCTCCTCGACCTCGACTGCCGTGGCGGCCGCAGGCTCTACAACCTGTCCCTGCTCTTCGAGCTGCTCGATGCGGGCGTCGATCAATCCGTGCAGGCCGCGCAGAGGTGCGGAGACGAGCGCCAGGAGCTGCGTCAGCGGAGCGACGATCGCGCCGACGAGCTGGGCGCGGAGCACCTCGGTAGGTGGAAGCGTCGCTAGCCGGTCGACCTCGGCACCCGAGAGCGGCTTGCCCTCGAGCAACCCGCCCCGAAGTGTCAGGACGTTCGACTCCTTGGCGGTCGCGGCAAGCGCCTTGGCGACGGCTGCGGGATCGCCCGACGACTCGACGAACGCGATGGCTGTCGGGCCTTCGAGCATCACCAGCAGCGCGTCGGTCCCCGCTTGCTCGGCGGCACGTCGGGTGAGGGTGTTCTTGACGATTCGGAACCGAGCGCCGTGCTTGAGCAGCTCGTCCCGCAGCGCCTCGAGCTGCTTGTTCGTCAATCCGCGGTAGTCAGCGACGATCAGCGTCTCTGCGGCGCCGAGGTCCGCAGCGAGCTCCGAGACGATCCGTTCCTTATCCGTTTTCAGCACGTCATGTCCTCCTGAAACGACGAAACCCGCACGAAGCGGGTCACCGGGCCGAAAACTGGGGTTCGCGGCGGTATCCCCACCTCGGCTGGACCTCTGCCTCGCGGCTGCCAGCTGTCTCGGGCGGTTCGTCTGGGTAGCTACGAAACCTTAGCGATCTCCTTCGGTGGCTCTGCGCCGGCAGACTCGCCGGTGAGCTCATCGGCGATGTCGCGAGTGATCGTCGTATCCACGTGGATGCCTGGGCCCATCGTCGTCGTCAACGTGATCTTCGTGATGTAACGGCCCTTTGCGGCCGAAGGCTTGGCGCGCACGATCTCCTCGACGAGGGCGGCGTAGTTCTCCAGCAGCGCGCGCTCCTCGAAACTACGCCTCCCGATCGGGAGGTGCACGTTGCCGCCTCGGTCGGTTCGGTACTCGAGCTTGCCGGCCTTGGCATCGCCGACGGCCTTGGTGACGTCCATCGTGACCGTGCCGGTCTTCGGGTTCGGCATGAGCCCGCGCGGCCCGAGCACGCGACCGAGCTTTCCGACCACGCTCATCTGGTCGGGTGTCGCAATTGCGACGTCGAAGTCGAGGAAGCCTTCCTCGATCTTCGCCGCGAGATCTGCCGATCCCACGATGTCGGCGCCGGCGTCCTCGGCCTCGCGAGCCTTCTCGCCCTCGGCGAACACTGCCACGCGAACGTCCTTACCGATTCCGTGTGGAAGCATGATCGTGCCGCGGAGTTGCTGATCCGCGTGGCGGACGTTCAGGCCGAGCCGGAAGTGCGCTTCAACGGTCTCGTCGAACTTCGCGCCCTCGAGCTCCTTGAGGAGGCGGACGGCCGTGAGCGGCGTGTAGGCCTCCTCGCGATCGATCGCCTCCCGCGCCGCTCGATAGCGCTTGCCGTGCGCGCTCATAGGTCTGTCTCCACACCCATGCTGCGTGCGGTACCGGCGATGACCTTCATCGCCTCGTCGACATCGCGTGCATTCAGGTCGGGCATCTTCGCCTCGGCGATCGACCGGAGCTGCGCCTGCGTGAGCCGGCCGACCTTCGTTCGATTCGGCTCGCCGGAGCCCGAATCGAGCCCGAGCGCCTCCTTGATGAGGACGGCTGCCGGCGGCGTCTTGGTGATGAAGGTGAACGAGCGATCCTCGAAGACCGTGATCTCGACCGGAATGATGCGGCCGTTCTCGTGCGACGTCTGCGCGTTGTAGGCCTTGCAGAACTCCATGATGTTGACCCCGTGCTGGCCCAGCGCAGGGCCTACGGGAGGAGCAGGGTTCGCTTGGCCACCCGGGATCTGGAGCTTGATGAGTGTCAGAACTTTCTTGGCCATCAGTCGATCTTCTTCACCTGGTCGAAGCTGAGCTCCACTGGAACCTGGCGCTCGAAGATGTCCACGAGCACCTTGAGCTTCTGCTGGTCGGGATTGACGTCGACGATCTCGCCGTCGAAGTCGGAGAGCGGACCTGACGTTACCTTCACCGACTCACCGAGAGCGAACTCGACCGTCGCCTTCTGAGCCTGAGAGCCCGCGGGCACGCCGTGGTGGAGGATGCGGTCGACTTCGGGCTGGGAGAGCGGCACGGGCTTCGCACCTGCGCCAACGAAGCCGGTCACGCCGGGAGTGCCCTTGACCACAGTCCATGCCTCGTCGGACATGCTCATGTTCACGAGCACGTACCCGGGAAGCACGCGCTTCTCCGTCTGGACCTTTTGGCCATCTTTGGTCTCGATCACTTGCTCGGTCGGAATGACCACGCGGCGGAACGCGGGCTGCTGGTTCATCGACACGATGCGGTGCTCGAGGTTGGTCTTCACCTTGTTCTCGTGCCCGGAGTACGTATTGATCACAAACCATTGGAACATGTCTGAGGAGCTCCTAGAGAAGGACGCGGTCGACGATAGGTCGGATGATCTGATCGAGGCCCCACAGGTAAGTGCCAACGATCGCGCAAGCGATGATGACGACAATTACGCCCTGGAACGTCTGGCGCCGGCTCGGCCAGTCGGTCTTCTTGAGCTCGGCATAGGACTCGCGGATGAACTGGCCGCGCGGCTGCGTCGTCTTGCGTCCAGTTTGCTGCTTGACGGGCTGCTGAGAAGGCCTGGTCTGCGCCGCGCGGCCACGCCGCGAGCTCGCGGTAGCGTCGCCACCCGCATCACGGGCCGCGCGCCGCTGCCTTCGCGTCTCGCGCGCCAACTACCTGGTCTCCCGGTGCGGGGTGTGGCAACCGCACCAGCGGCAGTACTTCTTGAACTCGACCCGATCTGGGGAGTTCCGCTTGGACTTCTGAGTTTGATAGTTACGCCGCTTGCACTCGGTGCAGGCGAGCGTGATCGCGACTCGGACTCCGGTTGCCATTGTTCGTTTTCTCTCGTGATGTGGGACGGAAAAAGGGTTGTTCGAGTAGCGGCGGCAGGACTCGAACCTGCGACACGCGGATTATGATTCCGCTGCTCTAACCAACTGAGCTACGCCGCCGCGCGGGCAAGAGTGTAGCAAGGGTCGAAGTCGCATCCGCGCCACCTCGAGGTACGACCGACCGGCTTACTAGGATCGCCGCCGTGATCCGCATCCCTCCACAGCGCGGTGGCTGGCTCGAGGTCATCTGCGGCCCGATGTTCAGCGGCAAGAGCGAGGAGATGATTCGCCGGTTGCGCCGCGCGGAGATCGCGGGGCAGCGCGTCGTTATCTTCAAGCCACTGATCGACGACCGCTACGACTCAGCCGATGTCGTCAGCCACGCCGGCGCACGGATGCGGGCTGTCCCCGTGTCGTCGGTCGCCGAGGTTGTCGCGCATGTCGACGGTTTCGACGTGGTGGGTATCGACGAGGTGCAGTTCTTCGAGCCATCCATCGTCCCACACGCGCTCAAGCTCGCCGACCGCGGCGTGCGTGTCGTGGTCGCGGGCCTCGACCAGGACTTCCGCCGGCTGCCGTTCGGCCCGATGCCCGATCTGCTCTCGTACGCGGAGTTCGTGGACAAGCTTCAAGCCGTCTGCCATCGTTGTGGAGGCCCTGCGACGACGACGCAGCGTCTCGTCGACGGGAATCCGGCTCCGTACTCCGGCGAGACGGTTCTCGTCGGAGCCGCCGAGCAGTACGAAGCTCGTTGCCGCGGCTGTCACGAAGCCGGTGTGGGCGCCGCCCTCGCGGCCGCGTAGACCTCAGCGCCCGCGCACGGAACCGACAATCGAGCAGACCGCGTACGCCCCTGCCGCGACGAGCACGATCGTCCCGCCGGGCGGAAGATCCGCGTAGTAGGAAACCGTGAGGCCTACGAGCGACGAGCAGAGCCCGATCGCCATGGCCAGCGCGAGGGTCGAGCGCATGCTCCACGCGATGCGCTCGGCCGCGCTCACCGGGAGAACCATGAGCGCGGCGACGAGCAGGATCCCGACCACGCGCATCGACAGGGCGACGGTGACGGCCGCAAGGGCGGCAACGGCGATATTGAGCGCGCCGATCGGAACGCCGGCGACGCGGGCGCCCTCCTCGTCGATGACGATGCCGGCGAGCGGCCGGTAGAGCAGCCCGACGACCGCGAGCCCGACGGCGCCGAGCGCGGCGATGACGACGAAGTCGGAGCGCGTCACGGTCAGGATCGAGCCGAAGAGGTACTGGAAGAGATCGACGTTCAACGCGCCGGCTGCCGAGATGAGCACCACTCCGAGCGCGATTCCCGTATAGAAGACGAGCGCCAACGCTTGGTCGCCGGCCGTTCCACCACGCGAGCGGAGGAGCTCGATGGCGATGCCGCCGAGGATGGCCGCGACGAGCGCCGTCAGAACCGGGGCGACATCGAGCAGGATCCCGGCGGCGACCCCGGCAAAGGCGACGTGTCCGATCCCGTCGCCCGTGAGCGACTGTCGCCGCTGGACGAGGAAGAACCCGACTGCGGGCGCCAGGACTCCGACGACAGCACCCGCGCCGAGCGCCAGGCGCATGAACTCGGATTCAAGCATGGACGTGCGAGGGGTCATGCCAGACGCCCGGGAGATCGCTCGGCGGGCCGTCGAAGACGATCGAGCGCCTGACGAGGACGAGACGCTGTACGAAGCGTTCCACCGCCCCGAACTCGTGCGAGACGTAGACGATGGTCACGCCGAGATCCGAGTGCAAGCCGTCGAGGAGCGCGGCGAGTGAGTCTTGCGACTCCACGTCGACGCCCGTCGTGGGCTCGTCGAGGACGAGGAGCGACGGCTCGCCGGCGAGCGCCTTTGCGATGAAGGCCCGCTGCTGCATTCCACCGGAGAGAGTTCGCACCGGCAAGTCCGCGTACTCCTCGAGGCCCACGCGGGCTATCGCCTCGGCGGCCAGCTCGCGGTCGCGACGGCGGAGCGGCCCGATCAGCCCGCCCGCGGCGAGACGCCCGGCGGACACGACCTCACGCACGGTGGCCGGTGCATCACCGCCAAGCTCGGAGCGCTGCGCGAGGTAGCCGAGCGTCCTGCGACGAGAGAACCGGTGGGCCGGCTCGCCGTAGAGCAGTGCCCGTCCCTCCGAGGGGCGCTCGAGCCCGAGGAGGATCCGAACGAGCGTCGTCTTGCCTCCCCCGTTGGGCCCGGCAACAGCGACGAACTCGCCTTCGCCGAGCTTCAGGTCGACACCTTCGAGCACGCGCTGTCCCGGGCGGTAGCCGAACGAGACACTCTCGAGCTCGACGGCTAGCGGCATTCGAGCGCCCGTCGAAGCCCCGTGAGATTCGACCGCATCACGGAGAAGTAGTCCTCGCCGGCCGCCAACCGTTCCTGGCTCAACCCTTCGGCAGGGTCCAACACGTCGACCGTGGCGCCGGTCTCGCGTGCAACAGTCTCGACAAGCCTCTTGGAGATGAGTGGCTCCGAAAACACTGTGGTCGCACCGGAGTCTCGAACGTCGCCGATCAGCCGTTCGAGCTTCTTCGGGCTCGGCTCGGCCTCCGGCGACCGCCCCGCTAGAGGCAGCTCCTTCAATCCGTAGCGCTTGGCGAGGGTGGCGAATGCCGCATGAGACGTGACAAACGTTCGCCGCTCACACTTGGCGAGACCGACGCGGTATCGCTCATCGAGCGCTTCCAACTCGTCGGCGAGTCGACTCGCGGGAGCCGGTCGGCCAAGTGCTGCTCCGACACTTAGAGCGATGTCGGCAAAGCGCTTCGCGTCGAGCCACACATGCGGATCCGCACCGGCGGCGAGCACATCGAGCGACGCGTCGTCACGGGCCGCGACTGCTTCCTCGAGTGCAGGCTGGAAGCCTCCCCCTACGTAGACGACGAAGTGGGCGTCGCGAATCGCCGCAACGTCGCGCGGCGAGAGCTCGAGGTCGTGCGGCTCCGCCCCTGCAGGCGTGAGATTCACGACACGAAAGTCCGCACCGCCGATCCGCTCGGCCGCCCAGGCGAGCGGATAGAAACCGGTGACGACGACGCGTCGACTATCCGCGTCTTCCTTTCCACCACAGCCGGCGAGGCACGCCGTCAGGGTGAGAAGTGCCAGGACTCGCACGGCGCTCACCGTAGCACTTCTTTGAGAACGGGTATCATTATCGTTGATGCCCGTGGCCACTTGGACCGAGGGCGCCCTCCTGCGGCTACGTGAGTCGAGCGGGCGCAGCGGGAGCGCACGCCGAGCTGTCGTCGAGCTTCTCGGACGACAGGGGTGTTGCCTGTCGGCCCAGGAGGTTCATGAACACCTCCGCGCGGCTGGGCCGCGTGTGGGAATCGCAAGCGTCTATCGAGCACTGGAAGGCCTAGACGGGCTCGGACTCGTCCAACGCGTCGACCTCGGCGACGGCATCGCGCGCTTCGAGCCCGCGCATGCGGGAGGCGAGCACCACCACCATCTCGTCTGCGACGACTGCGGAAAGGTCGAGCCGTTCGAAGACCCGACACTCGAGGCAGCGATCGAGCGCGTCGCGGACGGACGCGGGTACGCGGTGGCGGCTCACGACGTCGTCCTTCGGGGTGCCTGCGAAGACTGCCGGCCGCACGACTAGCCGTCTCCCCCGCTTAGCCGCCCGACGTTGCTATCCCGTAGCGCTACGTCTACCTGACACGCCGGGCGAGCACGAGCGCGAAGTCGCCCGCGGCGTCCGTCCACCAGCGTTCAAGGCGGAGACCGGCCGAAGTGAGCTCAGCTTCGATGCCGGCGCGACGAAACTTCGAGCTCACCTCGATCCGCAAGAACTCCCCCTCGGCGAACGAGACGTCTACCTCGAGTAACGGCAGCGCGATCGTCTGTTGACGGAGCGAGCGAAGGCCGATGTCGACCCACTCGTGCGCGGCGTCCCATCGTGCTTCGAAAGCGAACGCCGCCTGGTCGAATCGCGAGCCGAGCTCACGGTTCAGGGCCGTCAACGCATTGCGGATGAACGTCTCGGTAAGACCTTCGGAGTCGTTGTAAGCGGCTTCGATGCGATCGGGAGACTTGACCAGGTCGATGCCCAACAAGAAACGGTCGTCGGGCTCGAGCGTCTCGGCCACCTCGCCCAAGAAGCGCTCCCGCCGCTCCGGAACGAGGTTGCCGATCGTGCTGCCGAGAAAGGCAAGGAGCCGGGGCGAGCCAGCGGGCACCGAGTTGAGGTGCCGCTCGAAGTTGCCCACTACGGCGTGCACGCCAATCCCCGGGTAGTGAGCGGCCACCGCCTCGGCGCTCGAGAGCAGGACCTCCCGACTGACGTCGAGCGGCGCGAACAGTGCGAGCGTTCCCTCCTTCCGAAGCGCGTCGAGCAGCAGCCTCGTCTTCTCCGACGTACCTGAACCAAGCTCGACCAGCGTGTCGGCGCCCGCGGCGGCGGCGATCTCGGCCGCGTGAGCCCGCAGGATCCCGCGCTCGCTCCGCGTCAGGTAGTACTCAGGCAGCCGCGTGATCCGGTCGAAGAGACGCGAACCGTGCTCGTCGTACAGCCACAGGGGGGAGATCTGCTTCGGCTGCTCCCGCAGGCTCCAGAACGTCTCGTCGAGGAGTCCCGAGCGGCGATCGGCGTCGTCGAGGAGAACGTCGACGCGGATCCTCGGCTCGGTCGCAAGCCGCTCAGGCATCGTGAGCGCACCTGAAGCCCGAGAAGATCTGTCGGCGCTGCGGCAGGTCCCAGTTACGAAACGTCGTGCGCGCCACGAGCGGATCGGTGGCCCAGGATCCGCCGCGGAGCACGCGGTACGCGTCGCCGAAGAACACCGCCGAATACTCGGCGTAGGGGAAGGCGCGGAAGCCGGGATAGGGGAGAAAGTGCGAGGACGTCCACTCCCACACGGCACCTGCGAGTTGCAGCGCGCCCCGACGGGCGGACGCCTCCCACTCGTGCTCGGTCGGGAGGCGCGCGCCTGCCCAACGAGCGAACGCGTCGGCCTCGTACCAGGACACGTGGCGCACGGGCTCGTCTGCCGGCAACGGCTCGCGGTGGCCCAGCCTCATGCGTGTCATGCCCTCTCCGGAACGCCCCCAGTGAAGCGGGAGCGTGACGGCCTCGGCCTGGCGCCAGGCCCAGCCGGTCGGAGTCCAGAGGCGCTCATCGTCATAGCCACCGTGCTGGACGAACTCGAGAAAGCGCGCATTCGTCACGGGTTCACCGTCGATACGGAACGACTGCAGCTCGAGCTCGTGCGCCTGACGTTCATTGTCGTAGGCCCACGGTTCGGTCGACGTGCCGACGGTGAAGGATCCTGCGGAAACGAATACATCGCCCTTCCCGTTCGCCGTAACTCCGTCCCGGTCGGGAAGAGGGTACGGCTCGTCGCGCAGCTGAAGCGTCTGCAGCATCGTCTCGGAGTGCTGGAGCTCGTGCTGCAGCACCATCCCGAACACGAAACCGTCCCTGCGTAGCGGATCGTCGCCGTCCAGCTCGACCCGGTCGAGCGTTTCGAGCACGCGCTCGCGCACATCGGCCGCGTACGCACGGGCGGCCGCCGGCTCGAGGATCGGGAGGCCCGCACGCTCGTCCCGAGCATGGCGAAACGCGTCATAGAGATCGTCGTGCGCCTCGGCGAGAGGCCCCACGCCGTCGAGCGTACGCAGCAGCCACAACTCCTCGAAGTACGCTATGTGGGCGTAGTCCCAGACGAGCGGCGACTGCAGTGGCGACACCTGCCGGCGCAGCTCCTCGTCGGAGAGCGGGGCAAGCAAGGCATCCGTTCCCAGCCGCGCCCGGTCGAGCTCGGCCGCAATCCGTGTCTTGGAGGCGAGATCACTCACAGCAAACGCTCGTTCAACGACCTCTCCGGTCACTGAGATGTGTCCGTGTACGTCGGTCGACCGCGGTTCGGAACCGGGCACTATAGCGCGAGAGGTGCGTACAGTTCTCCGCGCAGACGCCGAGCAAGCCTGGCGTCCCCTGAGCTGACAAGGAGTGTCTCATGACCACCATGACCGACCTCGAGGCCCCCGAAGTGCGCGACGTGCGCCGCCTCGCGGAGGATCTCGACATCCGCACGAAGGCGTTCATCGACGGCGAGTACGTTGACGCAGCGAGTGGCGAGACATTCGCGCGGATCAACCCCGCGACCGGGATAGAGATCACTCGTGTCGCAGCCTGCGACACGGAGGACGTGGACCGCGCCGTTAGCGGAGCCCGCGCGGCCTTCGAGTCCGGCGTGTGGCGGGACGCCGGCCCGAAGAAGCGCAAGAAGGTGCTTCTGCGCCTGGCAGCGCTCATGGACGAGCATGCAGATGAGCTCGCGCTGCTCGAAACGCTCGATATGGGCAAGCCCATCCGCGACGCACGGCGAGTCGATATCCCAAGCGCAGCCGAGTGCATCGCGTACTACGGCGAGGCGATCGACAAGGTATACGACGAGGTCGCCCCCACCTCCGAGTCGAGCGTGGTGATGATCCGCAGGGAACCGCTCGGCGTCGTCGGCGCAGTGGTGCCATGGAACTTCCCGACACTGATGGCCGCATGGAAGCTCGGCCCGGCGCTCGCGACCGGCAACAGCGTGATTCTGAAGCCCGCCGAACAATCACCATTGACCGCGATCCGGCTTGCCGAGCTCGGTGCGGAGGCAGGACTCCCGGCCGGCGTGCTCCAAGTTCTCCCGGGATTCGGTGAGACGGCCGGGCAGGCGCTCGGCCGACACATGGACGTCGACATGATCGCGTTCACCGGCTCGACCGAGGTCGGCAAGTACTTTCTCCGCTACTCCGGTGAGTCGAACATGAAGCGGCTCGCGCTCGAGTGCGGCGGCAAGTCGCCCTTTGTGGTCTTCCCCGACTGCGACGACCTCGACGCGGCTGCGGCGGCCGCAGCCTGGGGCGTCTTCTACAACCAGGGCGAGGTGTGCAACGCCGCGTCGCGCCTGGTCGTCCACGAGGATGTCAAGGACGCGCTGCTCGAGCGCATTGTCGGCGTCGCGGAACGCATCCGCCCCGGCGATCCGCTCGACCCGAAGACGAGAATGGGGGCAATCGTCGACGAGACCCAGCTCGATCGCGTTCTCGGGTATATCGACGCGGGTAAGGAGGAAGGAGCAACGCTCCATCTCGGAGGCTCGCGTGTACTCGAGGAAACAGGCGGCTACTTCGTGGAGCCTACGATCTTCGACACCGTCTCGAACGACATGCGGATCGCCCGCGAGGAGATCTTCGGGCCTGTGCTCTCGGCGATCACGTTCACCGACGAGGACGAGGCGATCCGGATCGCGAACGACACCGTCTACGGGCTGGCTGCCGCCGTTTGGACGAGCGACGTGAACCGAGCGCACCGGGCAGCACGCGCGATCCGTGCGGGCGTGGTGTGGGTGAACACGTTCGACGCAGGCGACATCTCGTCCCCGTTCGGCGGCTTCAAGCAGTCCGGCTTCGGGCGCGACAAATCACTTCACGCGATGGAGAAGTTCACGGACCGCAAGGCCATCTGGATCCAGCTGAAGTAGGGGAGGACGCCGTGCGCGCCCGGCAGCGAAGGCGCCGGGCGCGACAGTTCGGCTGTGCGGTGGGCTATGCCTTGATCTCGATCGTGCGAGGCTTCTTCAGCTCGATCTTCGGGACGTGCACCTCAAGGACCCCGGTGCGGAACTTGGCGTCGATGTGCTCCGTGTCCGCCTCGGGCGGGAGCTTGAAGCGCCGCTCGAAGTGCTTCTCGAGTCGCTCATGGAGGTAGAAGCTCTTGTCCTTCTCCTCCTTCTCGGCCGTCCGCTCACCCTTGATCGTGAGCATGTGGTCCGAGACCTCGAGCGCGAGCTCCTTCTCGTCGAAGCCCGGAACGTCGAGCTCGACGACGAGCTCTTTCTCGGTCTCGTACATGTCGGCGGCCGGAAGCGTCGCAGGTGCAACGCCCCAGTCCTCGAGCATCCGCCGCATGCGGCGCTCGACGACATCGAGATCCTGGAAAGGCGCCCACTTGACGATAGTGGCCATCTTCCCTCCTTTCTCACCTCGATGGTCGCGCCGGAACCGGCCCGACGCATCGGGGAAAGCCCTTACTGAACGAGTTCGAGCAGCTTGAACATCGGCAGGTACATCGCGATGACGATGATCCCGACGATCAGGCCCACGCCGATCATCATCAACGGCTCGACGATCGACGTGAGGGCAGCGATCGAGGTGTCGACCTCGTCCTCGTAGAAGTCGGCGATCTTGTCGAGCATCTTCTCGAGCTCGCCCGTCTCCTCTCCGATCTTGACCATCTGCGCGACGAGCGGCGGGAAGACAGGGTCTTCGATCAGGGGCTGGGCGATGGGAACGCCCTGATGCACTTTTGCGCGCACGTCCGCGAGCGCGGACTCCACGACCCAGTTGCCCGCGGTCTGGCCGGAGATCTCGAGCGCCTTGATGATGTCGACCCCGGCTGCGACGAGCGTGGCGAGCGTGCGGGAGAAGCGCGCCATCGTGACCTTCAAGACGACCTTGCCGATGCCGGCAGGAGCACGCAGCTTGAAGCGATCCCATACCTGGCGGCCGGCCGGCGTTCGCTTCCAGCGGCGAAAGCCGTAGACCGAGCCGCCCATGAGCGGGAAAAGAATGAACCAGTAGCCGCGAACGATGTCGGAGGCAGCGACGACGATCTTCGTCAGGAAGGGGAGATCACCGCCGAGGTCGGAGAAGATTCCCTGGAAGACCGGAACGAGGAACAGGAGCATCCCGATCAGGACGAGGACTGCGAAGACGAGGACGACGGTCGGATAGACCATCGCACCCTTCACGCGGCGCTTGATCTTCATCTCCTTCTCGATCTGCACGGCAACGCGGTCGAGGACCTTGTCGAGGATTCCGGCCGCCTCGCCGGCCTCGACCATGGAGACGAAGAGGCGGTCGAAGACCTTCGGATGCCGCGCCATTGCCTGCGAGAGGAGCATGCCGCCCTCGACGTCCGAGCGGACCTCTCGGATCACTCCAGCCAGGGCCTTGTCGTCGCTCTGCTCCTCGAGGATGACGAGCGACTGGACGACGGAAAGTCCAGCGTCGATCATCGTCGCAAACTGCCGTGAAAAGACTTGGAGCGAGCGGGGCTTTACCTTCTTGCGCCTCTTCTCGCTGGAATCCGTGGCGCCGAGCTCGGAAAGCGCCACTGGCCGTAGGCCCTTTTGGCGCAGAAGCTCACGCGCAGATCCCAGATCAGGCGCCGCGATCTCGCCTGCAGACTCGGCTCCGAGCGCGTTGATAGCGCTGTACGCGAACGCGGCCATACGCTGGGGCTATCGGCAGTGCCAGTTAGGAGCTTTAGGCTGACCAGCTGGCCCAAGACCCGATTCGCTAGCGCGAATCTCGGTCGCGCGAGATCCCTCAAGGCGCCGCTACGCGGCCGCAGCGGCTCGGTGTCGCAGCGCGCTCAGAAGTCGGCGCCAGCGGTCGAGACGACCCGCGCGAGCACGGTCGGCGACCCGGGCTTGCGCACAACGACCGTCACCTGCTTCACGGGGGCACCGCCCGTCGGCGTGGTCCACACGATGTAGGTGTCGACACGATACGAACGGCCGTCGGGGCCGGTCACGGTCTGCGAGGGGGTGCACGCTGCAACGAGCGGGCTGCAAGCCTGGCTCACCTGGGAAGCCGAGTAGGCGATGTCGGTCTGGTACGTCGAATCCGTCGCGGCGACCGACGTCGTGTCGAGGTAGATCGCTGCGAACGAGCGCGCCCGGTAGCGCTCGATCTGCTGGTCTGCGACAGCCGAGGCGGTAGAGGACTCCGCCGAGCGCCGGAGCGTGACCATTCCCGAGTTGAGCGCGAGCAGGATCCCGAGCAGCCCGATGTTGATGATCACGATCGCCGCGAGCATCTCGATCAGCGCGAAGCCCTGCTGGCCGCGAATACGAAAGCGCATGGTCATCACGGCGTGGGTTTCGCGGACTCGAGGGCCTCACCGCTGCCGACGGCGATGAGGACGACGCGATAGCGAGCGCCAGTGGTCGTGTTGACGAGCGTGAGCGGCTTGCCGACCTTGAGCTTCGTCGTCTTGGCCCCACTTGCATACGCGCCACCGGCGACTCCGATCACGGCCGTGGAGGCGCTGGGCTGCTCTGCGACGAGCACGAAAACGGGATCGGACGCTGGGAAGGCCTCCCCAGCCTGGAGCACCTGACGGGTGCCGTTCACGGAGATGATCGTCACAGCCGCCGCTGGGCCAGCCACGGTGAAGCCTTTCGGAGGGGTCTTCGCCTTCTCTTCCTTGGCTGGGCTCCCGGTTTCCGCCTCTGCGGGCGAGCTCTCGGGGACGACTTGCTGGACGAACGGATCCTTGAGCGAGAACACGCTGAAGGAGGTCAGTTTGCCGGGAGCTGCAGGCACCCTGCGGTCGGTGTCGACGAGCGCGACGTTGGTCGCACGAGGCGCCACGGCGCCCGTCGGGTCGCCGGCGAGCGTCGTCTCCTCGGCGGAAGCCACTGCAGGCGACGAGGAGCCACCGAGCAGGCGCGGGAGCTGGAAGGCGAGGACCGCCAGCAGGAGAATCCCGCCGACCACGACGAAGATCTTCTGCTTGCGCTCGCGAGCGGCGCGCTCGGCAGGGGTCATCAGGGAGTCGCTCCTTGCGCGGTGGCGCCCGATGGCTCCGCGACGGGCGTGGGCAGGCTGGGCGGCACGATCGGCCCGTCGTAGACGTACGCATTCAGGGTGATCGTCCCGTCGAGGTGCGGGAAGCCAGCGGCGTTGGACTCGGAGAGTTCGACGCTGTGCACGGTGAACAGACGTCCCGTGGCTCGGAGCTTGCCGCGGCGAACAGTGACGAGACGCCGCGTGGCCGTGAGAAAGCGCGTGATCTCGCGGTACGAACCGTCGACGACGACTGTGACGACGATCATGGTCGCGCCTCCGTCCTCGACGACCGGCTCCTGCGGCGTGATCGAGCCGAGCCTGACACCGCTCGAACGGGCGAGCCGGTCGAGCTCGAGCACCAGTCCGGACTGGTCTGCGCTCGACGGCATGGCCTTCGCGAGTCGGAAGACGTCAGCAACGGAGGAACCCGCTCTCGAAGGACGGTTCCCACTGACTTGCGCCTGCGCCAGCCTCGTCTCAGCGGCCGCGATATCCGCGTTCAAACCTGTGGCCTCGGACCGCTTCGGCGCGACCACGAGGAACCACACGGCGAGCGTGTAGACGAGCACGCCGCCTGCCACCAGCGCGAGGAGAACTCGCGGAGAGAGCGCGTCGAGGCGTTCCTTCACGAAGCGCTCCCGGTGCGAAGGGTCGCGGCGACGGTGAACGTCACGACGACCTTCCCTTTCTTTGTCTTCTTCGCGGCCTTCGCCCCGCCGGTCTCGTCCGCCTCAGGCTCCAAGCGCGCGCTCGCCGTGAGCCGGACGTTCTCGAGCGACGGAATGACGGAGAGACGCGCCAGAACGCGGGCGACCGACTGGTGCGAGTACGTCGCACCCTGGATCGTCACG
This sequence comes from Thermoleophilia bacterium, assembly GCA_029865325.1. Classification (GTDB taxonomy): domain Bacteria; phylum Actinomycetota; class Thermoleophilia; order Gaiellales; family Gaiellaceae; genus GMQP-bins7. The sequence continues at coordinate 1,935 of JAOUHF010000001.1, read as the reverse complement.
CTTTGAGTCGGGGCGGGCGAGGCCGCGCGCGTTCCGGCGGGCGTGATGCCCGCAGGAGCGGCGCTCGCTGGGGCGGAAGCCGCGATCCCGGTCAACCATGCGTCCTCCGGGAGCACGAACGACAGCTCGCGGAAGAGCCGGTCGAACGGGATTCGCGTCGACAGCGCAGAGGCGAGCGCGGCGACACGTTCCGTGCGTTCCTGGACGAGAGAAGTTTGGGACACGGCAGGACGTCCCTGGCCCGGCACGAGAGCGATTGCCGCCTCGACCGCAGCCAGCTCCGCGCGGCGCTCGCCGGCAGCTCCGGATGCCGAGAAGGAAAGAACGACGGCCGCGGCCGTGACAGCGCCCACGCCACCTGCGGCGATGAGAAGCGGAGTGCGTGCCCCTTCGGAGCGCTTGCGCTCGCCATCGCGGGGTAGAAGATTGACCGCGCGCATGCCTAGTCCTCGATCCCGAGTCCGATTGCGACCGCGACCGAGCCGTGCTGGACGTCGTAGGCAGCCTTGGGACCGACCTTGACGCGCATGAATGGGTCGCCGAGGCGGGTCGGGACACCGACGAGCTGCGCAACGGCCTCTAGGAGCCCGTCCATGTGTGCGGAGCCGCCACTCAGGACGATCTCCCCGATCCCGAGCGCTCCAGGCTGCGCCTGGTAGAAGTGAAGCGAGGCGACGAGCTCGCGCGCAAACGCGTCGAGAGCGCGCTGAACCCCATCGCGCACCTTTGCAACCTGTTGTCGCGAGAGACCCTCGACTTCGGTCTCCCGTGCGATCGAAAGCTGGCGCTTGATCGCCTCGACCTCGCTCGGCGCGCGGTCGAGCTCGCGGGCGATCGCGACGTTCAGCGACCAGCCGCCCCAGTCGAGGACACGGGTGAACTCGCAGAATCGGCCCGTGGATACCGCCATGGTCGTGCGGTCATGCCCGATGCCTACGGCGACGAGAGCGCCTGCACCGGGGTCACGGTCAGCCGGGGCTTCGAGCGAGCGGAGGAGGGCAAACGCCTCGAGGTCGATACCGACGACGTGCAGGCCAGCTCCTCGACACGCCTGGAGGTAGCGGTCGACGACCTCGCGGTAGGCGACGACGAGCAAGATCCGCTTGACGGAAGTCCCGTCCTCGCGAGCCTCGTCGTCCAGGACGACGTAGTCGAGAACCGCCTGGTCGAGTGGGATGGGAAGCACTTCCTCGGCGCGGAAGCGGATCGCGTTCTCGAGCTGCTGGGGATCGGTGACGCCTTCGATCTCGAACACGCGGACGCCGATGCGATTGTTCGCGAGCCCGAGCCGGACACCCCGCTTCGGAAGCTTATGCAGCTCGAAGAACCGCTTCAGCGCTTCACCGAGCGCATCGGGATCCCGGATCTCGCCGGAGACGACGAGCCCCGGATCGAGCGGCCCGCGGAAGACCTCGACGAGCTCAGGCGCTCCGTTGTTGACGATCTGGGCGGCGGCGATTTGCGACGCGCCGATCTTGAGCCCGACGAGCCTCTTCTCACGCTTGTCCTTCGAGCTCTTCGTCTTCTTCGTCTTTTCCTCCCGCGGGGCGTCGCTTTGTCGCCGCCCTGCAAGCCGGCGGCGCCGCTCCGGCCCGGACGGGCCCGGGGCGATCGTGCCCGCTTCGGGCGCGTCCGGCTCGGAGTCGGACGGGCCTGGGGCGATCGTGCCCGCTTCGGGCGCGTCCGGCTCGGAGTCGGCTTCGAGCACCGCCTCGACGGCGTAGTCCTGGTCGACGGAAGGGTCTTTGCTGTCCTCATGCGCAGACCCGATGGAGTGCCCGTAGGCGGCGAGTCGATCGAGCACGAGCGCATCGATGTCCTCCTCGGGGTCCATGGCCGAGGCTGACTCCTCGTCGTCGATATCGGGCCGTAGGTCGTCCATCAGCCGTTCCCGGCGATTCGCAGCCCGGATTGGGGCGCGCCCGGCTCGGCCGG